>JAFZIJ010000012.1 GCA_017554445.1 Victivallales bacterium | reverse complement strand
TTGCTGCAGCGTTGACGCATCGTGTTGTAACCAAAGCGTTCCCACTGGTTGCGGATATGTTTGTCGTTGTCGGTCGGAGCGCGCCAGATATTGAGAATCGGGCCTGCGGCGAGCAGTTCCTGTCCGCCGCGCGTCCAGTCGATCAGTTCGCCCGTGACCGTGTTGAAGACGAAACTGGAATCGCCCGCTTCAAAGAACATCGTGTCTTTTTCCTGCCAGACTTTCGGCGGCAGCGACGGCATGGGGCGTTTGAATGTGGCCGTCTTGACGGGTAGCGGCAGTTGGCAGAAGACGATTTCATGGCCTGCGGGCGCCCAAAGCGTCTCCGTGTCCAACACGAATTTCATGTCGAGGAAGTATTCCGCCTGCGGCATGGCGACGGTCGGCAGTTTGTACGGAATCGTGACGGACGCCTTCTTGCCGGCGGCGATGGCGGGCAGGGCGACGGCGCCGCTTTGGACGGGCAGGCCGTTTTCCGTAACCGTCCACAAGCAGCGGAGATGGGAGAGGTCGATGAAATCATAATGATTTTCAACGATGACTTCGCCTTTCTTCAGATTGCCTGCCGCGACGCGGACGGGAGCGATAACCTTCTTGTATTCAATGAGTCCGGGCGACGGCGTGCGGTCTGGGAAGACGAGGCCGTCCGCCACGAAATTGCCGTCGTGCGGATATTCACCGAAGTCGCCGCCGTAGGCGAAGAATTCGTTGCCGTCTTCGTCCTGCGCGCGGAGGCCGTGGTCGCACCATTCCCAAATGAAGCCGCCCTGCATGAGGCGGTTGGCCATGAATAACTGCATGTAGTCTTCCAATCCGCCCGGGCCGTTGCCCATGGCGTGGCCGTATTCGCAAAGGATGGCGGGCTTGTCGGGATGCTTTTCTGCGCGTTCCTTCCAATATTCGAGCGTGGGATACATCATGCTGTTGATGTCGGCGTCCTGCACTTCCGTGTCGCGTTCGTAATGGATTGGGCGCGTGGAATCTAGCTTCCGCGTCTCCTCCATCATGCGGACGGTGTTGCATCCATGGCCGCCTTCATTTCCCATGGACCAGCAGATGATGCTGGCGTGGTTGCGGAAGGATTTCACCATGCGGACGGCGCGTTCGACAATCGGCTTCTCCCATTCCGGCCATTGCGACGGATTGTTGGGGGCCTGATAACCGAAGGCGTGCGTCTCAAAGTCCGCTTCCGCAACGAGATAGAGACCGTATTCATCGCAGAGGTCGTAGAAGCGCGGGTCATCCGTATAGTGCGATGTTCGGACGGCGTTGACATTGTGGCGCTTCATGACGAGAATGTCCTCCACCATGTTGTCGTAGCTGACGGCGCGGCCGTTGTCAGGATTGACTTCATGGCGGTTGACGCCGCGGATCATGATGGCGACGCCATTGACGAGCAGGTTGCCGTTTTTGATTTCGACGGTGCGGAAACCGACGCGTTGCGCAATCGTCTGGACGGCAACGCCTTTCGCGTCAACCAGCGAGACGAGCAACGTGTACAGATACGGTGTTTCCGCCGTCCAGTGTTTCGGAGATTTAACGGCACAGGTGAAGTTGCATGCGCGGGAATCCTTTGATGACGAGATGGTTACGGGAACATCGACGGCGGGCATGGCGGCTTTCTGATCGGCGTCCAACAGTTCCGCACGAATCTTCAGGCCTTTCGCGGTGGATTTCGTGATGTTGTCGATGAGCAGGCGGCATGAGAGTTCGCCATTTTTGAAATTCTTGTCCAAAGTGGCATCGACGTTGAGGTCGTAGATGCCGACTGACGGCAACGCCATGAGCGAGACTTCGCGGAAGATGCCGCTGAGCCACCACATATCCTGGTCTTCAAGATACGTCGCATCGCTCCATTGGAGGACGCGGATCTCCAATGTGTTCTCTTCAATGTACTTAACGGCGGATGTGACATCGAATTCGGAGACGATTCGGCTTCCTTTGCTCATGCCGATGAATTTGCCGTTCAGCTTGATTTCAAAATAGGAATCAACGCCGCGGAAAGTCAAAATGATGCGTTTACCTTCCCATTCGGGTGCAATGGTGAATGTGCGGCGATAGATGCCCGTGGGATTTTCGTTGGGCACGTACGGCGGATTCGGCGGGAAGGGCAGGACAATGTTCGTGTATTGCGGCTTGCCGAAACCGGCCATCTGCCAGTTGGATGGAACTTGCAGCGTGTTCCACGACTGATCATCTTCCGTGAATTCGCCTTCCTTTTGGTTGAAAAGGGCTTCCGAATCCTCTGGACAGTCGAAATACTTGAACAGCCATTCGCCGTTAAGTGTCAGGTAGAAAGGCGACAGGGTATTGTCGTTTAGAAGCGCGGTCTCCTTGTCTGCAAACGGCGTCAGCAGGACGCGTGCGGGCAGGCGGTTGATTTCCGTGACATTTTGGTTTTCCCAATTGCGGGCCATCATGGTCTCCTTTTATTAATGGTATTGATAAAAAACAACGTCTAGCTGATAAAATTTAACCATTTGACGGGAAAATCAAAAAACGCGGAGTATTTTTAAGTCAGATTCGATAGAAAAAACAAAAGGAGAATCCCGCCATGCATTATGTGGAAGTCAAATACCAGCCTGAACAGTCGAAAAGCTACATTGGCAGTCCGAGCATCGTCCGCCTGCCAGACGGCGCGTTGGTGGCCAGCCATGACTATTTTGGCGCGTTGCGCACATTGGAAGGCGAAAACGGTCTGACCAGCATCTATCGTTCGGAAGACAACGGTCAAACGTGGATGAATGTAACGCATATCATCAATGCCTATTGGGGAACGATGATTTCGTTGCCGGACGCGCTGTATCATATTGGTGTTACAAGGGATTATGGCGACATGGTCATCCGCCGCAGTACGGACGGCGGTTTCACATGGTCCATTCCAAAAGACGAAAAGAGCGGCATTCTTATGAAGGGAACGCCTGTCGGCGAGCCGCACCGCTATCGCATTGAGACTTCCGCGACGGAGCTTGTCCATAACAGCCGTGTTTACAAGGCGTTTGAATGCCATATCATCGATCCGGGCGGCCCCGAATGGCGGGCGGACAAATTCGCAGCGGGCATCATCTCAGCGGACATTCACGACGATTTGCTGGATGCGTCCAACTGGACGATGACGAACCAAGTGCAGTTCGACTACCGTCAATACAACAATCCTGACATCGCGGTGGAAGGCAACGGCTGGCTGGAAGGCACACCTGTTCCCGCGCCGGACGGTTCCATCTGTGAACTGATCCGCATGCATTTGAAGAAGCCGAACAAGGCCGGAATTTTGAAGTTAAGTGATGATTGCAAGGAACTTACCTTTGATTACAAAGATGGAATCATTGATTTCGTCGGTGGCGCGTCCCGCTTCACGGTCCGCCGCGATTTGAAGACTGGCCTGTATGTGACGTTTTCCAACTATGTGACGGAAGGCGACAAGTTTCCGACATGCCGCAATCTGCTCTGCTTGGCGGTGTCGGAAGATTTGCGCAACTGGCGTCGTGTCAGGGATGTATTGAAGGATGAATCTGGTCTGCCGCCAGAATATTCCGCCAAATTGACGGGCTTCCAGTATCCCGCGTGGCAGTTCGATGGCGACGACATCATCCTGCTATGCCGCATGTCCTATCGCGGCGCCCATACGTTCCATGATGCGAACCGTCTGACATTCCATCGCTTTGAAAACTGGCGTAATTGGCTGTAGGAGCCGCCTGTGGCGGCGCTTATGGCTTATGGATAAGTGGTTAGTGATTAGTGATTAGTGATTAGTGAATCGTGTAGCGGTGAAAGGGCCTCAGCCGTGGGGTTAACCCATGGGAGATTAACGAATATGCAAACGGCAGAAACAAATGGCGGATGGAAGAAATACGAAGGCAATCCTGTGTTGGGAAGTGCCGAGATTGGAACGTGTTTCGATGTCAATGTCCTGAAAATCGACGGCGAATTTCGTATGTATTTTTCATGGCGTCCGAAAAAGGCGTTGGCGGTCTGCCGCAGCCGCGACGGCATCCATTGGAGCGAGTCGACGATTATTCTGGAGCGAGATGAGACAAGCGGCTGGGAGGATGATGTGAACCGCAATTGTGTCGTGAAGGTCGGCGACGTCTATCATCTATGGTACACGGGGCAGGCTCGCGGTTTCAGCCGGATCGGCCATGCGACGAGCAAGGATGGTTTCCATTTTGAACGTAGTGGTGATTTACCGATTATGATTTCGGAATTTCCATGGGAGAAGCAATCCGTGATGAATCCGTATGTGATATACGACGAGTCTCAAAATGTCTTCCGCATGTGGTATGCGGCGGGCGAGACATATGAGCCGAACGCTATCGGCTATGCGGAAAGTGATGACGGACTGGCTTGGCGGAAGTCGCCGCTGAATCCGATTGTCGTGCAAGGCCGTGAATTCTATGATAAAGACCGCATCGGTGGCTGCGAAGTCGTGAAACTTCCCGATGGTCGCTTTGTCATGTTCTACATCGGATATGAAGACATAGACACGGCGCGGATTTGCGCGGCGTTCTCTGAAAACGGTGTGACCGGCTGGCGGCGGCTGGCGTCGAATCCCATCGTTTCCCCTGGTGTGGGAAAATGGGATGGCGACGCCTGCTATAAGCCGTCAGTGTATCGCGATGAAGAGAACAGACGTTGGTTGCTATGGTACAACGGACGTCTTAAGAACGCTGAATACATCGGCATGGTCATTCACGAAGGTCTTGAACTGGAATAATTTGCCTATCTTCCGCGAGGCTTGCGGCCCTTCTGCTGACCATAATATGGTTGCCGTTGTCGGTTTTTTGCCGCGGTGACGAGATGCTTGAGCGTGTCCATGGCGATCTGCTCGATTTTGGCCAACATGTTTTCGCCGATGATTGGATTGTTTGCGCAAAGCGTATAGGTGTTCGCGACCCGTTCCATGGCCTGATAGACCTTGCTGGAAGTGGTACTTGGATATTTGGCGGCATTGGCGGCGTACAGGCTCTTTAAGTCGGTGTCCAGTTCGCCGTTTATGAAAGATTCGATGAGCGGTCGATGCCTCAGTCCGCAGTTGATGGTTTCGCCGCTTTCCCATTTGCGGAATGTTGACCAATTAATTTTAAAGTACTGGGCAATCGTCAGATACGGAAGTCCAAGCTCTTCGCGTTTCTTTTTCATTAGTCTTCTGATTTCCTCCGTGAAGGTACCGCTGAACTTGATGCGGCGGCGTGGTGTCGGTTCTTTCATGCTCATGTCTGTCTCCTATGTTGCGGGTTGACGACGGCCGGCGGCGGAGGCCATCGCGGGAATGGAGACAAGATAGACACTTTTTCATCTTTTACAAGTTACTAAGAATACGAATCATAGAGAGTCATACATTATCATAGAAAGCATAGAAAATCGTAGAGAATCATATACTTTTTGATGACTGAAAAGAGGTTGTTTATCTACCTATTTAGTGATGTAACTGTATAAAAATAAGATTATTATAATATTAATGTTTTGAAAAGTCAGTCAGAAAAATACATAAAATAGGTACAGAAAAAGTCATTATTGCCATCTATTGGTTTAAATGATCTAAGTGGCTTGAATAAAAAGATATAACTCATAGACTCGCATGAAAATATTGTTGGAGCCATAAACTAGCCATATATACATGTATTACTCGGCCTACATCTGCACGACGTTTCCCAGGGTGTTTCTAATAGGGAAATGGCATCAAATGGAAAAATATCGCAAAAAAGATCATGGGAGATGATTGTTTTTTGCTGTCTGCTTGTTTTTAAGGACATTGGATATACATTAGATAACATGCCCGAGTGGCGGAATGGCAGACGCACTAGACTTAAAATCTGGCATCCTTTTGGATATACGGGTTCGACTCCCGTCTCGGGTACTATTCAATTCATGATGTATGATTCATAGTGCATAATTAAATAATGCTCAGTGGTGGGGCGTATATCGCTACGCGACTAGACAACAGTACACAAATATTTAACTTATTGTCGCTGTTGAAGTTGATGGCTGTTCGATCGGGAGGGTGATGATGAATTCGCTGCCGACGCCTACGGTGGAATCCAACGTGATCCAGCCATGGTGGTGGGCGATGCAACCGTAGGCCATCGCAAGACCCATACCGGTGCCTTTGCCGACTTCCTTCGTCGTGAAAAACGGTTCGAATATCTTCTGCTGCGTCTCTTTGTCGATGCCGCAACCGTTGTCTTTCACTTTTATACAGACGTAGTTTTTGGGATCCAAGTCCTTGTCGGGACGTTGGTTCCATTCATTTGTCGATTCACGCATGGCTTGAGCGCGGAGGGTGATTCGCGGATTTTCCGTGTTGGAGCTCAACGCGTCGCGGGCATTGATGAGAAGATTGAGCAGGACTTGCTGCAATTGTGTGGCGTCTCCGCTGATGGTCGGTAGATCTGGTTCGATAATGACTTTGAATTTGATATTCTTGGCCGTTGTTTGGAAGAGTTGCGCCGTTTGTTCCACAAGGGCTTGTAGATCAATGGATTCAATATGGAATTTGCCCTTTCTCGCAAATGCCAGCAACTGGGAGGTGAGGCTTGATGCACGTTTGGAAGCGGAATGGATGTTGGAGAGCAACGATTGCTGTGATGGCGTCAGATTGGACTGCAGGGCAAGTGCGTCCGCGCTGCCTTGTATGGAATGGAGAAGGTTGTTGAAGTCATGGGCGATGCCGCCAGCGAGAACGCCAATGGATTCTAGGCGTTGTGAATGAACAAGTTGCTCCTGCAGTTCCTGTTGAGCTTTTTCCTGCTTGCGCAGTTCCGTCATGTCGCGAATGATGATGATGGCGACTGGTTCGCCTTCGATTCGTCCACGAGAGATATTGAAATCGATATCCATATAGTTGTCATCATCGATTTTTAACTTAGCATGCTGGAAGAAACGGAAGGGATGCGGATTCGGATCATCAAGCAGTTCCTGCCAGATTTGGTCTCTTGGAAGCGGCTTGAGATTTTCATCGAAGATAATCTCTTCTGTTTGTTTGCTGGAGAGGAAATAGGGGCCGAAGATGTTGATGGCCGTGGCGTTGGCGTTCAGGACATTGCGTTCTTTGTCTATGATGATGATGAGTTCAGGGGAGTTGTCCAGAATGAGCTGATAACGCTCCTCCCATTCCTGCAGGGATTGTTGCATGGCATCTGTGGATTGGAAATGATAGATGAAATCGTCGAAGAGGCTGTTTTTGCTGTTTTTATCCTTGATATGAATGTCCAGCAGTTTTAGATAGAGACTGGTGACACCGACTGTCACAAGCAGCAGGAAAAAGCGAACCACCCATGCGATATGATGCGCGTAAGGCAGTGTTTTTACGGAAGTCATGTCAAGATCACGACAAACATAGATGATGCCAAGGCAGACAAACAGGCTGAAATGGAATGGCATGTCCCAGTTGCGGAATGCCTGGAAGATGATAGGAATGCAGATGACGATAACCAAATGCACGAACGTGAAAAGGAATACCGACTTCAGGAAGACGGGCGTGGAAAATTGTTGTGTCGAAGCAATGATGGCGTTGCGGGCCTCCGGCGACAAGACTTCTATCATGATGACAAAGACCGTGATGGAGGAGACGAGCGTGACAACGAGTCCGAAAATCAGCCTTTGGAGTTCGCGCGTGCCGATGGTTTCATAAATGAGAAGCGCCATGGTCATCAGCGGAAGAAGCAGTGTGCCTAGGCGGAAGGGGACGTAGCGACCGGATATGAACGATGCCAACGTGAAGTTTGGAATGCCGATGATCAGGCTGATGATCAGGAAGAGATCCATGGTCATGTACAATGGAAAAAGGCTGAACATCCTGCGTAAATGATGCAGTATCATCAGGATGAACAGCGAAAGCAACAGCTCCGTCAAGGAAGGGAGGAGCATGAGCAATGTCAATGATAACAGCGAATGCGGATCCATGATTGAAAGCCATGCGGAACATGTGTGTGGTCGTCGGCGGCAACCAGACGTTCCAAATTATTCAGTGGTTTTCTTCTTGATGAAAAGCGGTTTGGCCGGTTTTTTCTTCGATGCGGGCATCAGCGTCTTACGGACTGCGGGCTGCGCGACCTTCGGCTGGGCCGTTTCCGTTTCTGATATGGTATCACTCTGTAAATCAACGGGTTCCTGAGTTTGTTTCGTGTTTTCAACGGCAGTTGCAGCCGTTTCAGTAACCGCAGGTTTTTCTTTTTTCATTTTTAAAACTGGCGTCTTTCGTGGCAGCGACTGTGGCGTTGGTGATGGTGTGGCGTTAGGCTGGCTTGTTCCGTTTTGTTCAGCCTTCAGCAATGCGATGCAGTGGCGCAGTGTGTATATGGCGTAGACCGCCAGACCGATGGAGATGATGGCTGCCAGACTGGAAAGGACGGCGACCAGCGTGTTGCCGTTGGATTTGACGGCGCAGATGAACGTCAGAATCAGAATTGCAATATAGGCATTGAGTCGCCAGAAGCGAATTTGGTTCTGACGGGCCAATTTGTCGATTTTGGCCTTTTGCTCTTCAAGCGATGTGGCTTGTGTCGCGACGGCAACGGATGAATCCGCTAATGGCGCGGCGTCCGGCTGTTTTTCCGTTTGCGGATCAATGGCGGCTTCCGCCGTCTCAAGCTGTTTTTGCGCAGAGACTTCTGCTTCTGCAAGGCGTTTTTGCGCGGTGGCTTCCACCTCTTCAAGACGTAATTTAGCCATGTTTTCCGCTTCGGCAAGCCGTTGTTGCGCAATGGCTTCCGCATCAGCTTGAATTTTCGCGGCGTTCTGGTTGGCGGTTTCGATGATTGCGTTGGCTTTCTCAGTCGCTTCGGCAAGTTTCTGTTCGCGAAGCTGTTGGAGCGACGCTTCTAACTCCGCCTTGGCCTGCTGAATCTGCTTGTTGGCCTCGACGAGAAGGCGGTCTCGTTCCTGTTGGGCTTTGAAACGCGCTTCTTCCATAAGCCGTTCCGTTTCCGCCGGCGACGCAACGGGTTGCTGGCCAATCGTGCTGACCGTGCGGGCGACTCTCATGGGGCGCACGGACGACGTCGTGGATGCCGCTTCAGGCGTAGCCGTGGCGACCGCCATTTCCGGTTGCATGGTGGTCTTGCATTTCGGACAGCGCAGGGAGGGCATGGGGGCGTCCAACGTGAGTGTGGAGCCGCAATTTGGACAGACATGCTTGACAGACATTGGAAGAAACCACGAATTAGGTGGAAATCATGAAAAATAAGCCCCCTCGGTTGGAGGGGGCGCGGGACAGAGTAGCGGTCAGGCCTTGACGATTTTGAAGAGAGCCTTCTGATCGTTGAGCTTGACCTCCGTAAAGTCTTGAGCATCACCATTTTCAGCGTCGATGGAAAGAGCGAGGACTTCGTTGGCGATGTAGGCCTTCTGAGCTTCGATGGCGGCGGCGATTTCGGCCGGAGCCTGATAGCGGACGGTGATTCGGTCAACGACTTCGAGGCCGCTCTCTTTACGGAGTGACTGCAGTTGCGAAACGATTTCGCGAGCCCAGCCTTCCTGAATCAAAGCGGGCGTGAGCTGCGTGTCCAACGCGACGGTGATGTCACCTTCATTGGCGACGGACATGCCTTGCTTCTCCTGACGCTGGACGAGAATGTCATCTTCGACGAGATCCAACGTCGAGCCATCTGCGGCGGAAAGCGTCAGTGTCTCACCTTTGCGTAGCTTGCCGATCTCCTTGCTTGAAAGGTTGTTGATGAGCGGCATGAAATCTTTCATGCGTTTGCCGAGTTTCGGGCCGAGCTTCTTGAGATTCGGCTTGGCGGACAGCGTCACGAGTTCCTCTTCGTCTTCCAAGACGTTGATTTCCTTGACGTTGAGCTCTTCGGCGATGACTTTCGCCATGCTGCTGAGATTGTCGCGAACCTGCTTGTTGGCGGAGACGAGAATCGCCTTGCCGAGCGGCTGGCGGACTTTGATGGAAACCTGCGTGCGCAGGAAGTGGCCGCGTTCGACGGCGCACATCGTGTCGGCCATGCATTTGTTGAGATCGGCGTCCAGCAGTTCGGGAATGACCTGCGGATAGTCGCAGAGATGGACGGATTCGGGCATGGCGTCCGTGCGGAATTCGCGGTAAATCTTCTCCGTGACGAACGGGATGAACGGCGCGGCCAGCTGGCAGATCGTGACGATGACGTAATGTAACGTCTGGTAGGCTTCGTTCTTGTCGTCGTCGTTATCCGACTTCCAGAAACGGCGGCGGGAACGGCGGATATACCAGTTGGTCAGATTTTCGATCAGCGACGTGAAACGGTTGGCACCGCCCTGCAAATCAAAGGCGTCCATGGACTTGCGGACGTCTGCAATCGTTTCCATGAGCTTGGAGAGAATCCATTTGTCCAGAATGTTCGTGATCTTCTTCGGCGGAGCGGCGATGTTGCCTTCAGGCGTCCATTTATCGACTTTCGCATAGGTGGCGAAGAAGGAGGTCGCATTCCAAAGCGGGATGATGACGGTGCGGAGGATTTCCTTCACGCCAGTTTCGGAGAAGCGGAGGTCTTCCGCGCGGACGACGGGGGAGCCGAGCATGAACAGACGGAGCGCATCCGCACCATATTTATTGATGATATCCGACGGATCCGGATAGTTTTTGAGGCGTTTCGACATCTTACGGCCGTCTTCCGCGAGAACGAGGCCGTTGACGACGACGTTCTTGAAGGCAGGCTTGTCGAACAAACAAGTCGCGAGAACGAGCAGCGAGTAGAACCAGCCGCGTGTCTGGTCAAGGCCTTCGGCGATGAAATCCGCCGGGAAAGCGTTTTCCACTTTCGCTTTGTTTTCAAAGGGATAGTGGTGCTGCGCATAGGGCATGGAGCCGGATTCAAACCAGCAGTCGAGAACTTCCGGCGTCCGTTTGTAGGTCTTGCCGTCTTTGTGAATTTCAATCTTGTCGATGTAATGCTTGTGCAGATCCGTCACTTTCACGCCGGAGAGCTGTTCGAGTTCGGCGATGGAACCGACGCATATCATGTCTTTCGGATCATCGACGTTGATCCAGACGGGCAGGCAGGAGCCCCAGAAGCGGTTGCGGGAGATGTTCCAGTCTTTCGCTTCCGCCAGCCAGTTGGCGAAACGCTTGTCGCCGACGTACTCGGGTGTCCACGATGTTTGCAAGTTGTTCTTCAGCAGGCGTTCATGGAGGTCTTCAACGCGGACGTACCATGCATCGATGGCGCGATAGATCAGCGGCGTATCCGTCCGATAGCAGAACGGATAGCTGTGGACGATGGTTGATTGCTGGACAAGCTTGCCAATTTGCTTCAAGTGCTTGATAATCAGCTTGTCCGCGTCTTTGACATTCAGTCCTTTGAAGTCCGGGACGGCATCCGTGAATTTCGCTTCGTCGTCGAGCGGATCGATAAGATCGATTCCGGCGGCGCGGCAGACACGGTAGTCGTCTTCACCGTAGGCGGGAGCCTGGTGGACGATACCCGTACCGTCCGTCGTCGTGACGTAGTCGTCCATGAGGACGCGGAAGGCGTTCGGCGTGTCTTTGAAATACGGGAAGATCGGTTCGTAGTGGAGGCCGACAAGATCGCGGCCTTTGCATTCCATCAGGACCGTGTATTCCTCCGGCTTCCGATAATAGGCCGAAATACGTTCTTTTGCAAGGATATAGGCATCATTCGTGTCGCCATCCTTGAGGAGGCAGTAATCGACGTCCGGGCCGACGCAGACCGCGAGATTTTCAGGTAGCGTCCACGGAGTGGTCGTCCAGATGCAGATGTAGGGGGTGATGTCCGCCGGAATGTCGAATTTGGCGTCCGTGAGCTTCATTCGGACGGTGACGGTGGGATCCTGCACGTCCTTATAGTTTTGGTTGGCCTCGAAGTTGGAGAGCGGCGTCGTAAGCTTCCAGCTGTACGGCATGATGCGGTGCGCCTTATAGACACGGCCTTGGTCCCAAAGTTGTTTGAAGACCCACCAGATGGTTTCCATATAGGTGGGATTCATGGTCTTGTAACCGTTTTCAAAATCGACCCAACGGCCCATGCGGTTGACGGTCTGCTTCCATTCGTTGACGTATGTCAGAACCATGGAACGGCATTTTTCATTGAAGACATCGACGCCGGCCTGCATGATGGCGTATGTGCCCGAAAGACCGAGCTTATCCTGCGCAAGTGCTTCGATTGGAAGACCATGGCAGTCCCAACCGAAGGTGCGTTCAACGTATTTACCGCACATCGTCTGGTAACGTGGCACGACATCTTTAATGGTGCCCGCGAGCAGATGGCCGTAATGGGGCAGGCCGGTCGCGAAGGGGGGACCGTCATAGAAAACGAAAGGCTTGGCGTCTTTGCGTTGGGCGAGTGATTTTTTGAACGTGCCGTTCTGTTCCCAGAAGGCAAGGGTCTCCTCTTCCATTTTCGGGAAGGAGACATTGGCTTCAATTGCTTCGAACATAATGCTTCAGATGATTGTCTATAATAAATGGAATAATGAATTTCGGAATGCGCTACAGGAGGACGGTCTTTTCCCACGATTCGATTTTCGCGTAGGGAATGCGCATCTTGGACGGCTGGTCGTTGTAGCCTTTGAAGACAACATAGACCAGATCTTCTTCCGCCTCAAGTATTTCAAGAACGATAATCTCCGTGCCGGAAACAACCGCTTTCCATGGGCCGGCGTTGCGGCCTTCGGCATCACGCGCGATGCTGTTGAAGTATTGCGGTGACCAACGGGAGTTCGTCGATTGGATGCCTGCCTCCGTTTCCACAACGGCCTTTCGCGCGTTGAGCTCCTCTTGGATGCGGCGTTTTTCCTCTTCTTCCGCCTCTTTCTGGGCGATCATCTCCTGTTCCGCCTCACGGCGTTCCTTTTCGCCATAGATATCCATGGTGAAAAGAATGTAGATGGGATAGGCCCACGGGAGAATGAAGCCCAGCAGGAAGTGAAGGATCGGCGGATGGCGGCGCATGGAGGCGATGGACGTGGCCCAGAAGGCGGAGCCGAAGAAGAACAGAATCCAGAAAATGATCCAGAACTGGTGGTTCGGATCATAAGAGATTTCCGCTTCCTGCGTCTCTTTTGCGTAGAGCATGAAAATCTCGCAAAGTTTGAGGCCGATTGCTTTCAGTATGTCTATCAATGCTGCCATGTTATGCCTTGTTCAGATGATGGATGATGGGTGATGTCAATGGATTGGATATTTCGTTTAGAAGTCCGTGTCGTCTGGCGGCTGCTTCTTGACGATGACGCTTTTATCCACGAGAATGATGATAAGATAAATGAAAAAGATGGCGACGAACAAGCTGTGGTATTCGATCTGCCAAAGCGGAAACTGGTCGTAGAGCAGGGCGAGCAGGAAGGGCGGTGTGCAGGAGCAGAGGGCGGAAGCCAGCAGATTGCCGAAGGGTAGGCCGCGTTCACGTCGGAAGACAAGCGTCAGAATGACGAAGATGACGGAGCAGAGGAAAATCGGCTGGAGATATAGGGAGAAATTGATGCATGCGAGGCAGATGAACATGAAGGGATAGAGCTTGAGCGGGCAACGCATCAACTCCGCAGGTGTCATGGTCGGAATGTTCTGTTGCGGCGTGCCGTAGGCATTGAGGAAACTGATGACGTATGGGATCGGAAAATCGAATTTCATGGGGAAGAGCCGACCTGTATCCGGTTCTCGGAACCAGAAGCGGAAACCATTATTTGATACGACAAGTCCTTTCGGATCAACGCCTTGCTCAATCGAACCGAGATCCAGTGAATTGTCCGGACCGAGGATGTCCAGCCGCCAGTCGTGTTTCGTGACGGTTTGCGGCAGTTCGCTTTGCGACGACCATTGCAGGGCGTCGTTCTTTACCTGCAACGTGCCAAGATTTTCGCCAAGCATGGTTGTCAGCTGTTGAAATTTCTGAATGTACTCAGGACTGTAGAAGGAGGCTTTGATGGCCGCTCCGCCAAGCGCACAGGCGAGAATGAGAGCAAGTGGCGCGAACCATCCGCCCTGCAGACGAATGGTGAGAAGGGAGAGTTTCGGCCAGAGGAAAAGCCCCATGAAGATATAGCGGAACGGCATCCGCGGCATGAGTGGTGCCGGGATGATGGGAAAACGTTCCGGTTGGCGGGGTGATTCTGGCATGGTGTTCTATTGATGGATTTGTCGTTATTTGAGTCGTTTAGCCTCTTCTTTGGCCATGAGTTTCAGGGCTGGTTCGGCTTCCTTCAGCTGTTCTTCGGAGATGCGGTCGATAAAGAGAATGCCATCCAGATGGTCGATTTCATGCTGAAGGCATTTTGCGAGAAGGTTCGCACATTCGACTTGTACGACCTGTCCGTCCAGCAACGTCGCCTTGAGGACGACGCGTGCGGCGCGGGTGACGTCTCCTCCGACGCCCGGCAGGCTGAGGCAGCCTTCGCCTGAACAGATCGTTTCAGGCGAGAGCGAGACGAGCTCTGGATTGATGAGCGTGACGGGCATCATCGGATTCAGGAGGATTTCGCCTGGCGACAACGTCGATTTGTTCTTTTTGTTATCCCCGCAGGTATGGATGACGATAACACGCTTGTTGACGCCGACTTGCGGCGCGGCGAGACCGACGCCCTCCACGTCATTGTTCATAAGCGTGTAGGTCATCTTGTCCGCAAGTTGCAGGATATCGTCGTCGATGGCGGCGACGGGTTCGGAGACTCGCCGCAAAGCGGGGTTCCCGTTCTGGACGATGCGCATTTTCT
Source organism: Victivallales bacterium (assembly GCA_017554445.1). Taxonomy (GTDB): domain Bacteria; phylum Verrucomicrobiota; class Lentisphaeria; order Oligosphaerales; family Oligosphaeraceae; genus UBA1407. The sequence goes on along the minus strand of JAFZIJ010000012.1, from coordinate 22,916 downwards.
TGGTTTTAAGACGTCGGAAGATATTCCGCATGGTAATGGCCTTTGGGTTTCAGGCGTTACGGCCGCAATCGGCGACCTGTGAACGGCATTTTAATTCAACTAATAAACTTACTATAAAAATAAAAATAATCAAGTTAAATGAATGGTAAAGAGGTGGTATTTGACGTTGTATGTTGCAAGAGTTAAAAAAACGATTATATTGGTGACATACCGTTCAAGTCTTGCCGTCGGCGGGCTTTTCACAAGAAACAATCGAGGCGACCATGAGTTTTTGGGCAGTGATATTTGGTTTGCTGGGTGCCATATCCGTATGCGCAGCCAGTTTTTTCAATGACCGTATTCTGAAGCAGACATATCTGGTAGGCAACAGCATGCCAGTGTCCGTTTATGGCGTTTTCATCGTGTTCGTGGCGTTGATCAATCCGTTTTTGGGGAAGCGGCGTCTGAGCGCAGGGCAGATCGCGGTCGTGATGGCCATCGCCTTGGCGGGCTGCCCGATTCCGGGGTCCGGGCTGATGCGCACATTCACATCGGCGTTGATCATGCCTGTCCGTTACCAGCAGACAGAGGCTTCATGGCGCGAACATCAGATTTTGGATCTGGTTCCCGATCGAATGCTGCCGGAATACAAGTCCAACGACAAAGTGTTGGAAGGTTTCTCCGCGGGTTTGGGCGAAGGCGACAAGCATGTGGCATGGAAGGACGTTCCATGGAAGGAATGGAAACGGCCGATTGTCTTCTGGACGCCGATGATCATGGTGTTGTGGTTCGCGATGATTGCCTTGGGGCTTGTTCTCCATCAACAATGGTCCAGCCATGAACACATTCCGTATCCAATCGCGGGCTTCGTCGATTCGTTATTGCCGGAAGAAGGCTCGTTGCTGAGCCCTATCTTCAAAGATCGTTTCTTCTGGGTGGGACTCGTTTTTGTCATCTGCATCCATTTGAACAACTATCTGTGCGTGTGGTTTCCTGAGGAACTGATTCCCGTGAAGTTGACGTTGCCGTTGTGGGGCTTCAGTAAAGTGTTCCCTGTCATTGTGCGCGGCGGCGGCGGTGGTTTGTTCGGCCCCGTGATTTATTTCTGCGTCATCGGTATCTGCTTTTTGATTCCGTCCGATATTTCATTTACGTTCGCGTTGGCGCCGTGGCTGTGGGCCTTCGTCTGCGGCATGCTTGTGAAATACGGCATTACGCTGACGCAGACCATCGAAGGCAGTTATTGGTATAACTGCTTGAACGCGAAGATGTTCCTGCTGTACGGCTCCACGTTGGGCCTCTTCCTGACGATTTGCTACACAGGCCGCCACTACTACTGGCATGTCATCAAGACGGCCATCGGCCTGAAGCGTGGCGAGGGGGCCGCTCCCCGCATGCAGACATGGGGCTGCCGTATCTTCCTGTTGTGCATGGTCTATTTCATCGGCAATCTGATTTACGCGGGCATGGATTGGCAGCTGGCCATCATGTACGCGGGCGTCATCGTGATTTTCTACGTCGTCATGACGCGCATCATCTGTGAATCCGGTCTTTTCCACTTGCAGCTGAACGTTTTCCCGTGCTGCATCATCTGGGGTATTATCGGTTCCATCAACTTGGGGCCGACCACGTTGTTGCTCATGCAGTTGATCTCCGTGATTCTGATCTGCGACCCGCGTGAATCGCTGATGCCGTTCATGATGAACTCCTTGAAAGTTTTGGAACGGCGGAATCAGCCATTGGGGAAGACTAGTACGTGGTGCGGTATTGCCATGGTGATCGGCCTTGTAGTGGCGTTGGTGTTGACGCTGTATATCCAATATGATCAAGGCAGTGCGATTTGGGAAAGCTGGGCGGAGGAATGCGTTCCGCGGATGCACTTCAACAACGCCATCGCCGTCAAGCAGAAACTGTTGGCACAGGGCACGTTGGAACAGGCGGAAGCCGTTTCCGGCTGGGGGCGTTTCGCACACATGCAGCCGAATGCGACATGCATGTGGTGCATGGGCATCGGTCTTGTGCTCGTGCTTCTGTTCAGTGCCGCCCGCCTGCATTTCACATGGTGGCCATTACATCCGATGCTTTTCGTGACGTGGAACACACCGCACATGCCGCATTTCGCAGGATCGTTCTTCATCGGCTGGGTTATCAAGAAACTGGTCATTAAATATGGCGGGACAGGCGTTTACAACAAGACGCGCCCCTTCATGATCGGTCTTATCGCAGGCGAAATCTTCGGTGCGATCCTGCCGAGTATCGTAGCCGCCATCTACTATGTGGTCACCAACGGTGAAATGCCGAAGGCATTCCACGTGCTGTTGGGCTAAACGACATAGCGAGGCGGACTGTGGAACAGGAAGCGACTGGCGTCATCTTCGAAGTGCGCGAATTTTGCGTGCATGACGGGCCTGGCGTGCGGACGACTGTCTTTCTGAAAGGCTGTCCGTTGCGTTGTGCATGGTGCCAAAATCCTGAAGGGCAATCATTTGAGCCACAATTGCTTGTGACGATGAAGGAATGCGTCCATTGTGGAGCATGCCAGCGAATTTGTCCGCAAGGCGGAAAGCAATGTATGGCCTGTGGAGCGTGTACGCATGTCTGCCCGCAGGGATGCCGCCGCTTATGCGGAACGCGAATGACAGCGGCGGATTTAGCGGCGCGTTTGATGAAAGACGCGGATTTTCTGTCGCAAAGTGGTGGTGGCGTGACGTTTTCAGGCGGCGAACCGTTGGCGCAAGCGGATTTCGTTCATGACGTGATAAAGCGGATTCATCCGCTTAATGTGGCGATTGAGACATCCGGTTTTGCTTCGCATGATGTTTATCAACAAGTTATTGGCGATGTGGATCTTGTGTATCAGGATGTGAAACTGGCGGATCCGGAAGAGCATCGAAAATGGACAGGCGTCGATAACGATTTGATTCTAAAAAATTTGGCGTGGCTGAAAGCTTCCGGCAAGCCGTTTGTGGCGCGGATTCCGTTGATACCAAGCGTAACGGACACGGTGGATAATTTTGCCGCCATCGCGGAATTGCTTAAAGGAAGTGCCAATCTGCGCGAAATCCAATTATTGCCGTACAATTTCGCGGCAGGAGCGAAATACGCGTTGGTCGGACGAGAATACAAGCCTCCGTTCAATGAAAAAACGCCTGTGAATACGGATTTGACGGTATTCAAGCAGGCGTCTCTCCCATGCCGGGTGATGTAATTACGGCACATTATCTGACCTCAGACGGTTTTCACCGTTTGGGCTTCGCCGTCCACGGCCATTTTCTTGATGGCTCGTAACTTGCTTGCGGAAATCCCCAGCATGTCGCAAATGAAATTGTCTGTCCAATTGGCCTTCTTCATATTGAGGTATGCTCTTAGAAGTGTTTTATCTCTACCTCTTCTTTCGCCTTTTTCCGACCAATACTTTTCGCTATTTTTTCTGATTAAATCATTTAACCAACACACGTTTTGAATCTCCTCTTTGTCTTTTGCTGTTATATCAAAATCTTTTTCCAATATTTTCATTCTCTCTTCATAAGTCATTTTGCATGTGAGAAGAACATATAAGAACCATCGCGCGTCCTGTCTGTGGGGTGGCTCAATACCGTCTCGCAGAAAGAACACCCACGATTCCATGAGATCGGCCGGAACGACCTCCGGCATGCGCTTGGCTTTGCCATCGGAAATTTCATCTTCAGTCCAGTGGAACCGTCGTATTTTGTTCGCCATCTTCTTTGGGGCGTTCGGTAGCACCCATATGGAGATGACGCGGCAAAGGCGACGGTAGTCCACCTTCCCCCCCATAAAATCTCCAATCTGACTATTGACTAGACGACATGGATAATATATCACTCTTTTATGAAATGCCATCCTGTTCCCATAATTTTTCTGTATCTCTACGTTGAAAATCAAAAATGGTGCATCCCGTGATGCTTCCGGAAGGAGCATTTCTGTACGAAAATCATAGAAAATCTTTCCGTTCTTGATGCTGTTGTCCTCCGATCCGATGACAGGCATGAGTGGCTGGCTATGCTTATGTGTGTTTTTCATCTGGGTACGCGGGTTTGATTTGGAAAGGTATTCTGCAATGTCAGACGCCGCAGTGTTTTTGAATTCTGGAACGCATTCCTTCAATAGCCATGCAAGGACGATGTTGCATTGTAAGAGCTCCTTGATGATGGAGTCCTTTTGTGGGTCTTTGCTATTTGACAAAGTCGCTGCCAGTTCATTGGAATGCTGTGCTTTCATGGTTGCTCCATTTCCCTATAGGATGGGAATCCCTCCTTGTTGCTCATGATATTGAAATAATAAGAAATGCAATTAATGAAAAATATAGCATTCATATTTTTAATGTCAAACACTTTTAATATTACTTATATTTAATCTTTAAAATTGTTATAAATATATATAAATATTGTATTTTGTAAAATGACTTGTATCAATTAATGAAAAATCATAATAAGTCATGATAAGTCATATGAATTCATATGAAAGCGTGTATGAATCATGTAAAATTTTAATGAATTCACAAAAAAAGAAGAGCACCGATTCCAGCAGAAATCGGTGCTCTGGATTTTGGAAGCAACTTCTACGGCTTCAATTACTTGCAGAGTTCACTGGCCAGTGCGTCCAATTGGGCTTTGCTGGCGGCGTTCAAAGCGGATTTGATCGTGACGGTCGTGTCCGTGAAGGTGAGATTCTTGCTCTTTTCGAAGAGACCGCGCATGACTTTGGCGGCGTTGGGCATCCAGCTGCCGTTTTCGATCAAGGCGACGGTACGGTTCTGGAAGTTGCGTTCCGTCAGATGCGTGATGAACGTGTGCATGAAGGGGAAGATTTCGGCGTTGTACGTCGTGGTCGCGAGAACGAGTTTGCCGTATTGGAAGGCGGCTTCGACTGCTTCGGCCATATCGTCGCGGGCGAGATCGAACACCTTCACATGGCAGCCTTTGGCTTCCAGTTTCTTGACGAGCAGCTGGACGGCTTCTTTCGTATGGCCATAGACGGATGTGTAGGCGACCGTGATACCGGCGGATTCAACGCCGTAGGAGGACCATGTGTTGTAAAGGTCCAGATAGTAGCCAAGATCTTCCGTGAGGACGGGGCCATGCGTCGGGCAGATGATGGCGATGTCAAGCTTAGCGGCCTTCTTGAGGAGCGACTGGACTTGCGCACCGTATTTGCCAACAATGCCGATGTAGTAGCGGCGGGCTTCGCATGCCCAGCCTTCAGGATCTTCGACGTCGTTCGCGCCGAATTTGCCGAAACCGTCAGCAGAGAAGAGGACTTTGTCCTTTGAATCGTAGGAGACAATGACTTCCGGCCAATGAACCATGGGGGCGGTCACAAACGTGAGCGTATGTTCACCGAGGGAGAGCGTGTCGCCTTCTGCGACGACGACGCGGCGGTCTTCATAGTCCGTTCCGAAGAAATTCTGCATCATCGCGAAAGCTTTGGCGGAGGAGACGATAGTTGTCGTCTTGTAGGCGTCCATGAAAGCGGCGATATTGCCCGCATGGTCGGGCTCCATGTGATGGACGACCAGATAGTCGGGGGCCTTATTTCCAAGGACGGCTTTGATGTTGCCGAACCATTCGTCGCGGAAGCGGACATCGACGGTGTCGATGACAGCGGTTTTGCCGTCGATGATGGCGTATGAGTTGTAGGCCATGCCGTTGGGCACAATGTACTGGCCTTCAAAGAGATCGATGTCGTGGTCGTTGACGCCGATGTAGCGAATGTCTTTTGTGATGTTCATGGTAGATTGTTGGATTCAAATTTAATTTGCGAACAAAAAGTTTTTCCTTAATTAATATACCATTTCACCATGTGCATTTCAACCGTTTCGCAGGCTTGACGCGCATGGATCGAGGGTTTGGAAAAACGCTTTTCAGGTCAGCGGACCAGGAACGGCTGTCCTCCTTTCATGGCCGATTTGTGCATGAGGCGGCAGGCCCGCAGATTACGGTAGCCGTCTTCGGCGTTGATCGGCTTGCGGCTGATGATGGACTGCGCATGCTTGGCAATAATCTGCTGGTAGATGTTCTCCATCTTGCGTGGATGCAAGGCTTTGACGCCGTCGCGGCCATAGTCCGCTTCCAGACGGATGCCGTACGGTTCGTCATCCCTGCCGGAGAGCTGGAAGAGGCCGCCGTAGCAACGAAGAACGCCTTTGTCGCCATAGATTTCATAGCCGAGATTGGACAGTGTGCCGACGAGTCCGCCGCGCGGTTCGCTGAATGCGACTTTGATGGATCCAGCCAGACCGTTTTTCAATACGAAACGGATGTAGGCGCCATCTTCGGCCTTGATTGACAATGTTTTCGGAAGATAGACGGCTTGGACTTGCCGCACAGGGCTGTCAAACATGAATTCCGCCATGTAGAGGCAATGGCTGGCGACATCGCCGATGGGGCCGCCCATCTCATTGACGTCGTTGCAACGCCATGTGGCGGCTTCTTCCGGCGTGGCGCCGTAGAGGAATTCCATATGGAAGCAGGAATCGTTGACAACGCCCAGCTTGCCTGATTGGATGTACTTGTGCGCCAATTGGTTGTAGCCATTATAGACCATCATGTGGTCAACCGTGAGGCTGAGCTTCTTCTGAGTGGCGAGCATGTTCATCAGGCGGGCGTCCTCCACGCTGGTGGCCATGGGCTTCTCGACCATGACATGCTTTTTGGCCTTCAAGGCGCGGATGGCCAATTCGGCGTGACTGGCGTTGTTCGTCGCGATATAGACGGCGTCTATGTTGGGATCCGCAAGAATTTCATCGACACTGTTGGCCCATTTCAGTTTCAAAGCTTTGGCGGCTTTTTGGCGGGATGCGTTCATGTCTGTGACGCAGACGAGTTCGGCCAGGGGATGTCCGTTAAAGCGAGTCTTGTCACATCCAAATCCTTCCTTGGCGATGCGGTTTTCCGCAATGCCGCCGAAGCCGATCATGGCATACTTGATTTTCATCGTGGCGTTCCTTTGATGTTTTTTCTTTTGTATGGAAAACGTATTTTTCTAACATTACTTGAATGATAATGGAAGTCAAGTCATTACATCGTTGATTTTTGGTTCTTCATGCATGTAAATGGGCAGGAAAGATTGTTAGATTTCATGTTTTTGTGGGACAGGATGGCTTTGGGCGACTATATTATAATATTGTAAAAGAAAGAGGGTGTTTGCTGCAAAAAGGAAATAGGAACGTGTTTTTCCGTATCATACTGATTTGTCTTGCTTTGTCTATCACTGTCTATGGTGATGACTATTCTGTAATCCTGCATCGCTTGCAGGAGAGGGCACTGGCGTCGTCGTCGGCTTATGCGCCGCAATTATCGAAGGCGATGGCATCTTGGCGAAAGGACGGTTCCTTTGCGGATGTGGAGTTCGATGAAGTCGGAAACGGCGACAACTGGAACGGTATTCGTCATTGGGATTATCTGAACGCGATGGCGTGGGCGTGGAACGCGCCGCAGTCATCCTACCATCACAGTCGTAGTTTGGGCGAACGTATTTACAAAAGCGTCATTTTCTGGCATCGCGTCAAACCATGGCCGTTGAACACGTGGTGGGGGCAGGTCGGCGTGCCGCGGCGAGCCAAAGACGTATTGATATTGGCGTTGCCGCTGTTGCAGCAGACACAGGATGGACGGATGGCGATCTTGACACCATTGAGCCGCACGACATTGAAAGACGACGCGGAAATCGTGTTCATCCGCAGTTTGCTGGACCGTGATTTCCGGCAAATGCATGAAGCCGCCGCATATCTGACCGCTGACTTGAAGATCGTTGCGCTGAATGAAGCGGGCATTCAGGAGGATGGCAGTTTTAATTCGCATGAAATGATCCAGCAGAATCAGTTGGGCGTTTACGGTGTGAAATGCCTGGAGGAGGGCCTATCTTTCGCGCAACTTGTCAAAGGGACTTCCTTTGGTTTGAAAGACAAACAGATGAATGCCTTGCGGCGACTGGCCTTGGACGGCATGGCGTGGTTTTTATGGAAAGGATGGATGGACGTTCATGCCATGGGTGGCGTGTTCGATGAAGAGAGTCGGTCCGCCATGTCGGGCAGGGTGTTGTCCTGCCTGCGGACATTGGCTGATTTCGACGCTGATTATCGCCGTGGCTACCAGACGGTATTGTACGGCAACGAGATGGGCGGTGAGAATGCCTTCGTGGGAGCGCGTGTCTATTGGATGGCTGATTGCGTTGTCGTCCGGCAACCCAAATATTATGTGTCATTGCAGATGACGTCGAAGCGGACGCGCCCCGTGACGGAGGATCTTGTGCAGGAACGGCAGCTGGGACGTTATTTTTCAGATGGCACGTTGCTTCTGCTGATGTCCGGCGATGAATATAAGGATGCTCCGTCAAAATGGAAATGGACGCGGCTTCCGGGTACAACATTGCCTGATTCTCCTATCTATACGCAAGGCCAGCAAGGCGAGTCTGGTGGGCCTGTACAGTATCAGGCGACGTTTGACAAGCCGAATCGTTGGGCTGGTGAGTGTGATTTCACGGGAGCTGTTTCCAGTGGGTTGCATGTGTCGGCGATCTACAGCCAGAATGTCGATGGTGTTCAAGCACTTAAGGCGTATTTCTTTGCGCCTGGCGCAATCGTCTGCCTGGGGGCGGGTATCACGTCGGAATCGCCGTATCCGGTGGAGACGACATTGGAACAACGGCAGTTGGTTGGTGATTTTGTAGAACGGGCTGGCGGCATTTGGCATGGCGGCGTTGCTTATTTGGGCAACGGAATGCTGTCAAAAGTCGCAAAAGCTCCGTCACCGCAAGGCGAAACAACCGACATGCTGACGATTGGCATCCCGCATGGAACTGGTTGTCTTGACAGGCATTATGCCTTTGAAATCCGTCCATGCGTGGAGCGTGAACGTTTCACAGGTTTGAAGCCGTTGGGGCGCATCATCAGCAATACGACAGATTTGCAGGCGGTGGAATTCGCCGATGGAACGGTTTGCGCAATCTTCCATAAAGCGGGGCGTCTGGGCGATTTTGAAACGGACACCCCATGTGTGTTTATTTTGGAGAACAACACGATATATTTAGCGGAACCGACACATCAAGTCAAACAGATGAAATTCGGTTTCCATGGTCAAAGCTACATGCTTACACTACCATCTGGTCAACGGGCAGGGGCTTCGGTGCACTTTCGCATTGGCCATCCATAAGTATTGATATCAAAGAAATTATAGCAAATCAAGGAGCGACAGATGAACATGCAACGGATGTTGGTTTTCATGGTGGCCTGCGCGACGGCGTTTACGGCTTCGTCCGAGGAGATTCACAATGGCCGTTTTAAAGGGCCGGGCAACCAGCAAGGGATACCTGCCGGATGGTTTAACGATTCGCCTGCAAGCGTCGGCGGAACATTTGAAGTCATGCAGGAGAAGAATGTCGGCTTGGTTCGTCTTCGCCGCCAGTCCGCCATGGATAATTATTATTTCCGCATCTCGCAGAATGTGAACAATGTGGAAGCTGGTGGAACGTATGATTTTAGCGCATGGGTGAGGGGGCAGGGCGCACCACAAGTGATGGTCTATGGCTTCCGCCCAGACGGAAGCTATTCGTCCAAGATGCTGACTGCACCCGCCGTCACGGATTTCTGGCAGCAAATTCGCTATCGCTTTGAAGCTGAGCCGAATGCGACGCATTTCAAGATTTCGCTGATTGCAGGCAATAATCAAGGTGACGCGTGTTTCCGCGACGTGTCATTGCAGCATCTGAGCGGAGTGCCGCAGTGCGTGCTGAAACGGCTGGCCGTGAATCCTGAAAACAAACTGGATTGGGATGCCGCTGAATGGCAGGATGCGAATGAATCTGGTCCGTTTACGCTGCTGACATCCAAATATGCCGCGCCGAAAGCGGCGACATATGTGCGTTTCGGCCTCTATGGCAAGACGTTGTGCATCCTCTACCGTTGCGAGGAGACCAATTTCGACGAAGTGGTCAACGGTGTCCAAAGCTGGAACAATGACATCATCGAATTCTTCTTGGAAGATCCGAAGACCAAAGCCGCCTATCATTTCGGCGTCACAAGTGACGGAGAGGAATACGCCCAGGTGGAAAGCGGTGAAACCATCGGCTACTATACCGAATGGTATTCCAACGCGACAAATCTGAAGAACAAGGCAAAAATCGATTTGCCGGAATGGCATAAGAATTTCCGTCGCGCGGGTGGCTGCTGGTATGCGATGTTGAGCATCGAACTACCAGAAGCTTTCTTCGACGGAACGCGTCAGTGCAGGATGCTGTTTGGACGGTCCCGTAAGCTGAAGAGTCTCGTGGAGAACAGTTCATGGGGCCATACGAAGCAAGCGTTCTTCCGCAACAGCGACGGCTTCGTGTTGGTCGCCGTGCCCGCCTCTGAAGAGGCGACGCAGGCCCGCCGTGCGGTTGATGTGCCGCCTGCGGCGAAGCCGGACGGACGCATCGTTCCCGAACCGAAGCAAGGCCGAATCGGCACGAAATATGCATGTGAATCACTTCCGTTGAAGGTCTTTGTGGGTGAAGGCGCGGAGAAGGCTTTTCTCGTGATGGAGCGTGTTTTCCGATTGCGTTTCGGCGTGGGAATTGAAAAAGTCGAAAAGCCGAGGGGAGCGGCGATTGTGTTGAAATTGACGGACAAGCTATCGTGGACTGGATACGGCGATTTGAAGGACTGGCAGAAGGCGGAGTCTTACACCTTGGACAGTGCGAAGACGGCGACGTTGGAAGCGACAACGCATCGTGGCTTGACGTATGCGATCCAAACGCTTGCACAGTTAAGCGGCATGAGCGATGGCAAGCTTTACCGTCTATACGCAAAAATTCAGGACTGGCCAGACATGCAGTATCGTGGCTGGCATGTGATCGCGCCTGAAACGACCGCAAATGTTCCCGATGCGGAGAAGGTGATCGATTTGATGGCGGCGTTGAAGATGAACTGGCAGTCCATCCAGTTTGACAACCGCCTGAAATACGATCGTCATCCGGACTTGTCGAAACCAAATGCTGCTACGAAGGAGCAACATCGGAAGTTAGCGGCTTTGCTGGAACTGTATGATATCGATGTCATTCCGATGACGCAATGCCTCTCCCATTTCAATTATTTCCTGACGAAGCCGGAGATGAAGGAATACGCGGAGGTGAAGGAGCCTGCGGCGAACGCGAGTGTTAAGTATTGGAATTACTGCCCGCGCCATCCGGAAATCCACAAAATCATTTTCGACTTGATTGAAGAGCAACTGGAATGCTATCCGCAGGCGGAGTGGTTCCATGTTGGATTGGACGAAATCACCTTCGAGCCGTTCGGCGTCTGCGAACGCTGCAAAGGCACGAGCTGTGGCGAACTGCTGGCGGAGGAGATTCTCCGTCTGCGTGAATTCTTGCAGAAGAAGAAGTTGCGCATGTGCATGTGGGGCGACCAATTGCTGAAAGAACACAACGGCGCAGGTAAATACAACACGGCGGAGGCTCTGCCGAAAATTCCGAGAGATGTCGTGATTTTCGACTGGCATTACGGCGAAGGCGCCAATTATCCATCCGTGGAATTCTTCAAGAAGCAGGGCTTTGACGTAATCTCCAGCGGTTGGTATTATCCGTTGAATATCACAAATTTCCTGAACGAGACGTTCAAGCAGGACGTGCTCGGATTCGGCGGTACAACGTGGTATTCGATTTCGAATATCCGCGAAAGCCATCAATTGATGACAGGTTTCGTACTGGCTGCCGAACGTAGCTGGACACGCAATGACGCGCCGTTGTCCACACTTGGTTATGATGTAATGGACATGTTCCGCAAGCTGTATGACGGTGCGGAAGCACGGTTGCCTAGGAAGTGCCGTCCTGTCGCAATCACCCCATGGTGTAACATGTCGTTAAGCGGTGATCGCACAAATGGTTGGCTGGGATTGCTTTCTGATTATGATGTCTCCGCCGTTCCGAGTGGACTCGGTTGGTTCGGCGGACTACCGTTTGAGATTTCTGACGGACGGGAAGCGGCTGTTGCTCTGTCCATGAAGAACGGCGACGGCTATCCGGATGCCGCATGGCAGATTCCCGTCGGCGGGAAGGTCGCGGGACTGGCGTTCTTGCAGACGACAAGTCGTCAGCCAAAGCCGCAGCGTGAACTGTACGATGGTGGCCTCAATCCAAAGATGCCTGCCCATTATGTCATTCATTATGACGATGGCAGTACGGTGGAAGTGCCTCTGAAATGGGGCATTGCGATATCCGACTGGAACACGCAATTCGGTGGCAGCCGTGCGCCGATCGCATGGCGCAAGCCCGCGAAGGACGGAACGCTGGTTTCGCTGGTGGCCTATACATGGTGGAATCCGAAGCCCGAACTGGCCGTTCGCTCAATTGATTTTGTCAGCGATCATGACAAAGTGCAGCCTGTGTTGCTCGGCATCACAGTCATTGAAGAGTAAACTCTTCAATGGCTCATGGCTTATGGCTAAAGGCTTATGGTTAGGTAAATTATGAATTGTGAATTGAATTTCGTGAAGCGTTGTTGGGTGGAGGTGGATTTGGGCGTTTTGATTGGCAATCTGAAAGCCTATGAAAACAGCTTGAAATCGCCGCATGAAATCATGGCGGTTGTGAAGGCAAACGCCTATGGTCATGGCGATGTGCAGGTTTCGAAAACGTTGCAGGATGCGGGAATACGACATTTCGCCGTGTCGAACATCGAAGAGGCGATCCATCTCCGGGAGGCAGGCATAACAGGCCAGATTTTGATTCTGGGCTATACACCGTGCGATCAAGCGGAGCGGCTCCTCAAATATGATATCACGCAAGCGATTGTGGATGAAACCTATGCGGCGGAATTGCGCAAATGCGGCTTTCGTGTTAAAGTACAGGCCGCTTTGGATACTGGCATGAACCGTATTGGCCTGGACGCAGAGCATCCGGAGGAATGCGAACGCGCGATTCGCCAGTATGCGAAGGATTTTGAACTGACGGGACTTTTTACACATTTGTGTGTCGCGGATACGGACACGGAATCCTGCCATGCGTTCACGAAACGTCAGGAGGAGTTGTTCAGGGCTGTCGCGGAACGGATTGCTGATTTGAAGCTGCCGTTTGTCCATTGCCTCAATTCCGCCGGCGGCCTGTGGCATGATTGTACAATGAGTTCCTTAGTGCGGCTGGGCATCATTCTCTACGGTCTGAAGCCAGATTACACAAATAGCCTGCCGTCAGGCATTAAGCCTGTCTTGGAATGGAAGACGGTCGTTTCCATGGTGAAACGTGTCCATACTGGCGAGACGATCGGCTACGGACGGACGTATCGTGTTGAAAAAGACATGATGGTCGCCACGTTGCCGACAGGCTATGCCGACGGCTACAACCGCTTGCTTTCCAACAAGGGACGCGTGTTCATCCATGGTCATGCCGCGCCGATTGTCGGCCGTGTCTGCATGGATCAGATGCTCGTTGATGTCACGGATATTCCAAACGTGAAACTTGGCGACGAAGTCGTCTTGCTGAATCGTGATACCTACACGGCGGATGACATGGCGGAAGAGCTTGGCACGATCGGTTATGAAATTGTCTGCGATATTTCCGCCCGCGTCACCCGCGTGTATATGGCTTAGCTTTGGAAATGCAAAGCTAAGCTCTTAAGGACTAAAGAGACAGAAGGGAACTAAAAGGGCATAAGCGATATAAGGACTTATGATATTAGTTACTTGCTAGTCTGCGTCGGATATTCCAGACGGGAGATGTCGAAGTCCTTACCGATGACAAAGGAAAGAAGCTCATCCAGTTCCGCTTGAGGAAGTTGCGGTGTTCTGGCGAGGATCCACAAGGAGTTTTTAGATTTGCTGGTGACGATGGCATAATGGTAGTCGTCCGCAAGGCGAATGATGCGGTAGTCACCGTAGAATGGTTTGAAGAAAGAGACTTCCAGAGAGCCGATCTTCTTCCATCCTTTGAAGCGGGCGACGCCTTCCGTGCGTTTCCATTCGCCGTTCTGGACACCGGTATTCACGACTTTCACTGTGCCATTCGGTTGCAACGTGTATTCCGCCTTGACTTCGTTCATGTTACGTTCAAACCATTGTGGCAGGCGTGCGATTTCATACCAAGTGCCCATGTATCGCACGACGTCGAAATTCTCTACGGCGGGAATGGGGCTGGAGGCATTCCCAGATACGCAGCCGCACAGTGCCGCCAGAAACGAAACCATTATGGCCATGATAGAGAAATGTATAGCTTTCCGTTTCATTGCTATCTCCTTTTCAAATGGATCATTCCAGCAGGTTCATTTCGTTGAAGGCTGCGGAGAGTTCGACGACTTTTTTGAAGACACAGGGGGCATGGTTTGCTTCGCAGTATCCGTCCGACCGCGAATTGCCGCACGGACAGAGCGTCAGCCGTTTGGGGCAGGATGAATTGTCGAGACCATAAGTCTTTTCATCGCCTTGTTTGAAGAACTTGCGTGCCATGCGCGAGGCCTTCCCATCGGCTCCTGGACGAATGAGCGACGCCTTGAATTTTTCAAGCCAGGCAGGCTGTTCGAGCGTGGCACTGGCCAACTGGCTGGCCTCTGCATCGTAGTTGAGCGGTTCGCCTTCCAGCAGGTTGGCGAAGAAGTAGTGCGGACGGCTTTGGGAATGGAAGGTGGGAGCGGGCGCGAATGATATGTCGCCATGGAAGTTATGCCATCTGCGCAACCATTCCGGATAGGAGGTGACGATGGCGCTGAGAGCTTCATATTTCTCCCAGAATTGGCGGAAATCGCTGGAATAGTAAAGCCCTGTGATTTGGATGCCGTTGTATCCCAAGAACTTGAGACCAAGCGTCTGCAATGCGAGAAGTTCGCATTGATAGGTCATGAATTCCGCTTCCGAATTGGCGTGGCGCTGCAGGGCGGACGCCACGGGCAGGGGGATGACCTGTCCTGCAAAGTAACCTTCACTGAGGTTCTGAGCTTGATCAAAAGAAAGGAAAGGGATTCGTGCAAGAACGGGTTTGACTAGTTCACGCATCTGCATAAACCATTGCAGCTCTTGATATTTCTTCATGTCCCATCCAGCCTGCGTCACGATGAAATCGGCACCGGCCGCACATTTACGGAACATTTTCGCGTATTGGAGGCATTGGTCTTCCGGCGTGTATTTGAAGGGATTGACGGCGGCGCCCAACGACACATCCGGCAGGAACGCCTTGATGGCGGCGAGCGTGTCCAGACTATCCATATATCCCCTTGTATAAGGAAGATAGTTGCCTTTTGCGTCAGGAACATGATCCGGAGCGATGTTTCCCGTGACGGCGAAGAGGTTGACGATGCCGTTCGATTTGGCGGATGCGGCATCCGTCTTCAAATCATGGAGAGTGCGCCCTTGGCCGGACAGCACCATGGTGACAGGACGCGACGTCAAATCCTGCAATTTTCGCGCCGTTTCCAACGCGGATGCGGAGAATCCATCCGGGCGGATGGAAGTCGCCATAAAGCTAAGTTTGTCTTCCGGAAGGATTTGCGAGGCCGATTTCGCCAAAGCGATGGTCTGCGAGCTGAGGGAGCCGTCCGATTCCGGACGGCATTCAATCTGGACGAAGAAGTCGGATTTGTAGAGCAGATCCGTCAGCGTCGTCTTGGTATCGAAAAGAATATTGAGTTGTTTGTCTTCTGGTGTGGGCATTATCGAATCCAATCTGAAATCAATGGGCATTTATTTACTATAACGAATCAATGTCAAGAGGCAATTGCGCAGAGCGGAAAAAAAGTCCCGTTTTTCAGACAAACAGCCTGTATCCAAATGCGAAAACGCGCGGCATCGTCTAAATCGATGATGCCGCGCGCGATTTTTCGTCAATCCGTTTCAGACGGCGGTGGTGGATTTTTAGAACTGATACTGAAGGCTGAGGACGAAGCCGTCGCCGACGCCGAGTTCGCCGAAGCCTTTGTCCGTCTTACCCGTGTTCACATAGGCGCCGACCACCGTGAGGTTGGCGTTTACGAACCATGCGACATGGCCGTTCCAGTAGTCGGCGTTTTCAATGCCGTCGCCCGCGTCGATGCCTTGGCGGTATTCCACGCCGATGGCGACGTTGTCGGCAGGAAGGACATCCACGTTGGCGAAGACGGATGTCCCGTAATGGTTGTGCCCGACCATGCCGTAAACCACTTCGTCACTGCGCTGTACGCCAGCTGAAACGAGAACCGGCTTGGGCAGTTGCGTGATCAGTTTGGTCGCCACGGCATAGTATTCTATGCCAGAATGGGACAGCCCGAACAAGTCTGTCGTGGCGCTGTCCGTATGCCGATAAACGGCACCGATGGCAATGGAGGGAACCCATGCGGTGTCGAAGGCATTTTCGTCCAGCAACCGGACTTTCACGCCCAGGCTGTTAGCTTCGATGCTGTTTTCGCCGTAATCACGTGCATTTACGAGATTAAAGGCGTAGCTGAGCTCCACGCGATTCGCCACGCTCAGCGAAAGGCTGTAGGAACTCCATGAAATGTTGCTGTCCGAAAGTTTCACGTACCACGCGCCAAGCTGCGGTTTCGTGATCCAGTCGTTGTCTTCCAATTTGCCGCCTGCCGTGTAGGCCAACGGGTTGAAGGCGATGCCTCCTGCGCCGTCCAAACTGTTCAACGGAACTCCGCCGAAAACCGTGCTCGCCACGCCGATGACCAAGACTGCCAGAATGATGCGAATGTCTGTGATTTTCTTCATGATGATTTCTCCTTGCTTAATGCCTGTTGGTTTGGTTTTGATTGAATGACTACTAAATAAGTAGTTTTAAAATGGAACAATCATTACTATACACGGCAAAATAGGCTTTGCAAGGAAACATGATTAAAAAAGTTGTGAATATGGAGATTTTTTGAATTTTTACTCAAAAAGTATGAAAAAGACTTTGAGAAGGCTTGAAATGGACAAGCTTTACCGTCGCCTTCTATACCTTTTTAATAGTGATTCTGCCTGGAGGCCATGAAAAACATCGGCAAAAACACGTGCAGCATGGAAATGCTGTTTCCGCAATCCATATTATATTATGGTATAAAGGACTGTCGTTGACAAGGAGATTAAAAAGATGTTTTTATTTGATGCACATGTACATACGGCGGAAAGCAGCAAATGCGCGAAATGGTCGGGAGCCGAAGCGGCGGAGGCCTACATGCGGAAAGGCTATTCGGGAATCATCATAACGGATCATTACATCAACGGCAATACGCGGGCGGACCGTACGGCTCCATGGGAAGAGCAGGTCGCCGTGGCGACGGCAGGCTACAAGGCCGCGAAAGCGCGCGGCGATGAAATCGGTCTGAAGGTGTTTTTCGGTATCGAGGCGGCGACCGACGGGGTGGAATTTCTAACATACGGGCTGGATGAAGAATGGCTGCTTGCTCATCCCGAAAGCGCCCAACTGCCGATGAAGGAATATCTTGCATTGGTGCACTCCGAAGGGGCGTTCGTCGTCCATGCGCATCCGTTCCGTCGGTCTCGTCACCTCAGATGCATGCATCTGATTCCAGGCGGCGTCGATGCCGTGGAAATCGTCAATTTCGGCAATCTCGATGTGGACAACAACTTGGCGAAAGTCTATGCGGAAGCATACGACTTGCCCATGACGGCTGGTTCGGACGCGCATAATTTCGGCGATATTCGGGATTTCGTCATGGGCACGGAGACGCCGATAGAATCCGTGGCGGACTACATTGAACAGGTCAAGCAAGGAAGTTTGATACTGCCTTCGGCAGAGCTAAAAGCTTAAAGCTTAAAGCTTAAAGCAAATACAAGGCTAGAGATTCTGGAGATTCTGGATTTTCCTCAAGCTTCCAGAACTTCCAGAACTTCCAGAACTTCCAGAACTTCCAGAACTTCCAGAACTTCCAGAACTTCCAGAACTTCCAGAAATATAAGTAGAGGAAAGAATATGAAAAAATCATGGTTGTTCATTGGTCTATTGGTTGCCGCTTTGGAAACGGTTGCGGCCCCATGGCACTATCCGCAGTATCTTGACCATAACATTCCGCATAAACAGCGTCGTGCCATCATGATAACCAATAAGAGCGATGCCGCCTGCGACGGCGACATGCTGTTCGTTCCCGTCAAGGAGCTTGGGTTGGCTGGAACGCCGTCGAAGGACATTCGCGTTGTTGACGACAATGGCATGGAGTTAATGTATGCCATTCATCCTGAAGGACCTGCGTTGACGGAAGATGGTAGTATCATCGTTCCTGTGAAGGCGGAGGCGGGGCAGACCGTCACGCTATGGCTCTATTGGGACAATCCGTCGTCATGGCCGCTGCCAGACAAACTGAAAGCACCGTTGAAGACGTTCAGCGACTCCTTTGAAGATGGCAACGAGATCGCGCCGCCCGGCTGGCGTTCCGCCATGACGGATGAGAAGCATGTCAACGCACGTTCGGACTCGGTCGCGCATAGCGGCAAGAAATCCGTTATGACAACGGTTCTGCCGGGAGCCGTCCCGACGTGGGTGCAGTTCGGGCGGACATTTGCCGTCCAGCCGGGCAGCCGCTATGTCATGCGCTGCTGGGTGAAAGGCGAAAACATCAAGGGAAGTCAGTATGGCGCAGGATTTTACGCGCATATCGGCCCATCGGGCAATGTTGGGCGTGATCCGAAAAATGTCTGGAACAACGTCGGTACGTTCGATTGGAAGCAGATTGAAATGACGGGAACCGTTCCAGACGACGCCAATACCATGAATTTCGGGACGGTCATGCACGCCACGGAAGGAACGGCGTGGTTTGACGATGTAGAGTTGTTCTTCGAGACGAAGGATCGTTTCCAGTACAGGCTCGGCGATATCGAGAAGATGGAAGTTTCTGAGGGAAAACACGTTAAATCATGGGAACTGGAGGCCGTGGAATGGCCTGAACGTTATCTTCTGGCCGCCTACAACGTGACGGACGAACCAATGGGAGAACGGCTGTGCGCGTTCCAAGCCAATCGTGTCGTCCATGCCAACTATCCGTCATCGGCCTACAAAGTGTTTGTCAACGGCAAGGCCACGCCGCATATTCAGGCGGGGGATGTCTTGATTTTCAAAATCGACGGCATCGCGCCGCGCAGTTCTCTGCCTGTTTCCATTTATCTCGCGAAAGACCGCCAGAACCAGATTTCCGATGCGCAGGCGGCGCAGAACAGTCTCATCCTCAGTGACTTGGAGGCGAAAAGTACATCGAAAATCGACAAGGAGGCGTATGCGAGTTTTCTGGAAGCGACCGTCAATCTTGTCAAGAACCCGTCGTTTGAGACCGATGACGTATGGCATGGCGGCAAGGCCTGCCGCATGGAGGAGGGCGGTTTGTTCGGCAAACGGATGGGCATCATCGAAGCTGTGAACGGACAGAGTGGTTGGCATGGGTTGTATCAGGAAGTTCCTGTACAGACGGGACATACCTATTTATTGGCGGGCTGGGTGAACAGTAAAACTTTCTGCCGTGTCTGGTCGCATGAGTTTGAAAAAGGGAAGCCTTCGCCCTTTACGAACATCAGCATTGATGTGCCTGGCAGTGGCTGGCGTCCATTCGCGACGACGGTCACGGGAAAATATCCGAACAGCGTGGTCGAAATCCATCTGTCGTCGAATAAGCCTGATCGTCTTGAATATGATGGACTTCTGTTGGCGGAAGTGTTGCCGTTGTCCAAGGCGGTCATGGAGAGCCAGTCGGATTTGACGGCGAAAAACATATTGCGGGCCAGGCAGGTCGATACGATTCGGAAAGTCTTTCCGGATACGACGGTTGCGGATGAGCCTTGTGAAGCGGCGATATGGATGGCGCAGGGCGAATCGGAACCGCTACAACTGGCGGTTCGCACGTCGGTTGATGTCAAACGATTGTATTTTTCCGTCAGTGAGCCACGCGATGAAAACGGCAAGAAAGGGCCGTTTTTTGGGGGAATCCGTATGGGGACGTATGTGAAAGTCGATTCGGAGAGCCGCTACAACAGTTTTACGAATCTACCTGTCTATGGATTGTGCGTGCCTGATAATTGTCTTCCCGATCTGTATCCTGATCCGCTGACGAATATCAACGGCGTTCAAATCGGCATGTTGAAACATATGACGATGGGCTTCCACGTGCTTTTCATGACCAATTTTGGAACCAAGCCGGGCGTCTATCGCGGCGTGATCACATTCAAGGACGGCGACAAGACGCTTTTGGAAGTTCCCTATAGCGTGACTGTTTGGGGATTTAGGTTGCCGCCGAACAAGATGACCGCCATTTTCGACAATCGTTTCTGGAAGGGCTCTGAATATAAACGCTATACGCCTAGGGATTTGGCGGTCTATTTAAGTGCTTTCTGCAAGGTGAGTCTGGACGAAATGCCCGACCGTCCGATTTTCAAATTGGTCGATGGAAAAGTCACGGCGGATTTCACGGAGTTCGACAGAGATGCGCATTATCTGATGAAACAGTTGGACGCTGTGCCGCGGGCCTATCTGCCGATTTTCCGTGAGCATTTCGGTTGGGGGAGGCCGCCCGCCAACTTCCTTGGCGTGAAACCATATCCGGGCGAATGGCCGTACGAAGGCGTTGACAGAGGGCAGTTTACGCCCGAATACAAGCGCGTCTGCCAAGAGGCGTTGCGGCTCATGATGTCGCATCTGCGCGACATGGGGCTGGAAGACCGTTTCCTCCTCTACGTGGCGGACGAACCGCATGAAAACGTGCCCGGTATCAAAGAGCAGATGATCGCGTTGTGCGACATGTTCCACGAAGCATGGCCGTCCGTCAAAATCTATTCCAGCACATGGCGTTACGTGCCTGAATGGCTGGGCAAACTGGACGTATGGGGCATCGGTGTGCAAGGGCAGGTCACGCCCGAGCAGTTCAAAATCATGAAGGATGCGGGAGCCGAATTTTTGATCACGACCGACGGCCAGATGTGCGTTGATACACCGTATAACGCGATTGAACGGCTGCTGCCGCTCTATGCATGGAAGCATGGTCTGCTGGGCTATGAATACTGGGGAGCGGACTGGTTTACGCACGATCCTGTTCAATGGGGCATCCATACCGTCCATTTTGAGTCGGACAGGCCGGGCCACACGTTCCGTGTTCGCTATCCAAATGCCGATGGATACGTGATTTATCCGGGCGATGTAATCAACAAGCCTTTCAAAAGCTCCGTCCGTCTGGAGGCGTTGCGCGACGGCGTGGAGGACTACAGCTACTACACGTTGCTGGAGAAACTTGCGAACGAGAAGAACGATGCCGAGGCAAAGAAGCTTCTGGAAGACATGAAAGCAATGGTGTTCATTCCGAACGCCGGCGGACGGAAATCCGAACATCTGTTGCCGTATCCAGATCGGTTGTCGGATCTTCGCCGACAGATCGGCGAAGCGATCACGCGCCTTGTCCGCCAGCAATAAGCTGGCGGACAAGGACTAATGGCTTATGGCTAATGGCTTATGGCTAATGGTGTTAGGCTTATCATTGCTCTAGAAAATCTAGAAAATCTAGAAAATCTAGAAAATCTAGGCCATAAGCCATAAGCCATCGGCCATAAGCACCGCCCGTAGGGCGGTTTAGGAGCACCGCCCGTAGGGCGGTTTAGGGTTGGCCGAAGGAGAAGGAATAGATGTCCGCGTCGCGCAGTTCGAAGTGGAGGATGACGGGGCGATTGGCGAGAGACGTGACGTCCGGGCCGTTCTTCCACGTCATAATCAGTTCCAAATCATCGCCGAAGAGCGGCATGCACTCTGAAAGCGTGAAGCCGGGGATGGGCTGGTTGGCTTCGTCGCGGATTTCACAGCGGATGTCGCCGGCGGCGGATGTGGAGGCGTTCAGGAGGAGCATCGTGTCGCCCCAACGCAGTTCGTTCAAATCCAACGGCTTCTGGACGGGATTGAGACGGTTGACGAGTTGCCACGGCTTCTTGTTCTGCATGTCGTAATGGACGCCTTTGTCCGTTTCAGGCGACAGGACGGCGGAAAGATTCTTCGCGGAAGCCTTCGCGATTTCGGCGTCCGTCAGAACACGTTGGACAATCGCCATTTCGAGCACTTCGCCGAGATACGGCTCGTTGGTGGTCGCCGTCGGCGGATAGTCCTCCGCGAAACGGATCGGCCCGACAGGCGTGATCAGATCGCCATGCCCCGCCTGGCCGCCGGTGGCCAGGCATTTGCCGTTGACGTAGAGCTTCATGAGGCCGTCGTCGTATGTCGCGACGATGGCGCAGAGGCCGCGGCTGAGCGTCTTCCAGTCGGGACAGTCTTCCGTTTTCACGCCGATTTCCATGCCGTCATACCATAGACGGAGGACATGCCAGTCTGATTTTTCAACGCCTATCTGCATGTCCAGCACGAACTTCCGTTCGCCTGCGTTATTCGGGCCGCCTGCGTAGGAGGTGAACAGACGGCGCGGCGAGCCAGTCTCCGCGTTGTCGATTGTGATGGCGAAGGTCACTTGCTTGCCGAGATTCTTTTCGACAGGCAATGTATAGACGCATGGTTGCGAGACCTTTAGAGCACGGTCGCCTTGCGGACGGTTGATGATTTGCACTGGGCAGTCCGGCATGGCGTGCGGATTGGCAGTCGGCTTGAAGGTGATCGGTTTCATCGTGAAACTGCCGCCGTTGTAAGGTGCTTGAACAGAGACAAATCCGTCCATGCGCATTGTGAGGCGGCGAATGCGGTTGGGAACGTCTGAATAATATGCTTCCGTGGAATAGATGGACAGTTCATCGGGCGTGCCAGGGATGTCGGAATGCGTTACAACGCAACCGCTTGCGGCCATATTATTGCGGTTGATCCAGCGTTCATGCTGAAGGCCCGGGCGGACGAACGCCTCGGACCAGCGGTGGTAGTGGAGATCGTCTCGACTGCTCATGAACACGCCGTCGGAAAGGCCTGGAATGCCGCCGCCACCGCTGTGGTCATAGACGGTCGTGCGATTGCGTAGGAAGCGTTTCGGGAAGCCGATGTACATTTCGGGAGCGCGGACATAGGGGGTGATGGCGTTC
>JAFZIJ010000185.1 GCA_017554445.1 Victivallales bacterium | reverse complement strand
TCGAAGCGCGTGTATTTCGGGAAGAAGAGCATCTGTGCCGTACCAGTCGCGCCGTTACGGTTTTTCGCGATGATCAGTTCGGAAAGCAGTCCCGCGTTGTCGTCCTCTTTCTGCTCATGCTGCTTCTCACGTTCGCGATGCAGGAGAGCCACGACGTCGGCGTCCTGTTCGATAGCACCGGATTCACGCAACTGGCTCAATTTAGGCTTCTCGCCCTGCTCCGCCTGGCGGTTCAACTGCGCCAAGACGACAACCGGAATATTCAGCTCCTTCGCCATAGCCTTCAGCGATCCGGAAATCATGGACACCTCGTTTTCGCGGCTCGCATTGCTCTTCGTATGGGCGCGGATCAGCTGCAGATAATCGACGAAAATAGCCTCCACGTTGTACTTCGCCTTCATACGACGTGCTTTCGCGCGAAGTTCCAAAATGTCGATCGCGCCCGTGTCGTCGATGACGATTTTTGCCTTGTTCAAATCGGACGCCGCGCGCATCACATCCGTCCAGCGGGACTGGTTGATCGTCTTGTTGCGGAATTCCGCCAATCCGACACGCGCTTCGCTGCAGATCATACGCAAAATCAACGACAGCGCAGGCATTTCCAGACTGAAGATGCCGACCGCCGCAGGATGAGACGGATTCATCGCGATATTCGTCGCCATATTCAAGGCCAGCGCCGTTTTGCCGATGGAGGGACGGGCCGCCAGAACAAACATTTCACCGGGCTTCAGTCCCGTGATCATCTTGTCGATGTCAAAACCTGTGCGCAAACCGAGAATGTCGGAGTCGCCTTTGATGAGTTTTTCCAGATAATCAACGGCTTCGCGGACGAGCGGCTGGACGGACTGCAGATCCTTCGTCTCGTTCATGCCCGTCACTTCGAAAATCTTCTGCTCGATGCCGTCCAGCAATGCGTGGACATCGTCCTCCGCAGCATAGCAACGCTGGATCGTCTCCGTGCATGTCGCGATGATGTGGCGGAGAATCGCGTTCTGCTTGACGATTTCGACATAATAGTCGATATTGGCCGCCGTCGGCACGGAATCCATCAGTTGCGCGATATAGGCGCGGCCGCCGACTTCCTCTAATTTTCCGTTGCGTTCCAAATGATCGGACACGACCAACGGATCAAGAGCCACTTCGCTCTTGCCCGCTGTCAATTCCACCATCGCGTTGAAGATCGTCTGGTGGGCGGGACGGTAGAACGCATTTTCAAGCTTCAAGGCCCCGATAGCGGAGGATACGGCCTCCGTCGAAAACAGCATGGCCCCCAAGACCGCAATTTCCGCCTCCTCGTTATGCGGTTTCGGACGGTCCAAATTCAGCATGGACGCCGTCGTGGTTGCCATCTCGCTCATTGTCATTCTCCCCTGTTCCGCTTGTGCGGTTCTTTTCTATTCCTAAAAAACTTTTGTCTGGCCATATGGACACAAAGGCACCCTGAACGAAAAACGCCCAGGGTGCCTTGGATTCACGACCGGACGGTCGCCATGGATTACGCTTCAGCGCGGGTGACCATGACTTTGACCTTCGTGCTGACTTCGGCATGCAACTTGATATCGACATCGAAGGAGCCGAGTTCACGAATCGGTTCTTCCAAAACGACCACGTTGCGTTCGACTTCAATGCCCTGTGCATTCAGAGCATCGGCGATCTGCGCGGCGCTGACGGAACCATACAGCTTGTCATTTTCGCCGGCGGCGACAGGAATCGTCAGCGTCAGCTGGGCGATCTTGTCGGCCATCGCCTGGGCGACAGCGACGCGCTCTTCATGCTCTTTCTGGAGCTTCAGCTTCTTGGCTTCGACGCGACGGCGTGCGGCGGTCGTCACGATTTCGGCTTTCTTCAAGGGAAGCAGATAATTACGGGCGTAGCCATTGGCCACGTGGACTTCATCGCCGATCTTCCCCAAATCCGCGACGTCTTCCAAAAGTATGAGTTGAATGGACATCGTATCTTCCTTTTATTTAGGGGTTAGAGAACAAGGGCGAGGATGCGGGCACGCTTGACGGCGATAGCCAGCAGTTTCTGATGCTTGAAGCAATTGCCGGTGATGCGACGGGGCAGGATCTTGCCGCCTTCCGTCGTGTAACGCTTCAACAGTTCGACATCCTTGAAGTCAATCTGGAAAATCTTGTTTTCGCAAAGACGGCAGGTTTTCTCGCGCATGACCTTGCGGCGGCGGCGACGCGGATTTGCAGGTTTCATTCTTTTTTTTCCTTATGTTTTCGATTCCAGCCGCGGCTTTCGCGGCGGCTGAAGAACGACTGTTATTTCTTCAAACCAAACTACTAAAACGGAGTGTCGGCATCATCTTCGGCAGGAGGCTGGAAGGCGGGCATCGCCGGAGCGGCGGCCTGTTGGGGCGGTTGCGCGACCGGTTGTTCGCCTTGCGGCGGCGGATTGTACGCGGGAGCAGGAGCGGGAGCGGGTTGGCTATACGCAGGAGCGCCCTGCGGGGGCTGCTGGTAGTAACCGCCATTCGCGGGGCCACGGCCATACGGCTGCTGCGGAGCAGGAGCCTGCTGGTAATACCCGCCTTGCGGAGGCTGCTGGTAGTATGGACGCTGCCCGCCGGGCATGTCTTCGGCGTAACCGCCCTGAGGGGCCATGCCGTTGTTGTCACGCGGACCGCCAAGCAATTGCACATTTTCAGCCGTCACGGTGAGGCGGCTGCGCTTTTTGCCTGTTTCGCGATCGTCCCACTGGTCGTAGCGGAGACGGCCTTCCACGAACAAAGGACTGCCTTTACGGGCATACTGGGCCACGATGTCAGCTGTACGGCCCCACGCCTCGACATCCACATAGCAGACATCTTCACGAGTCTCGCCACGAGCTGTCTGGTATGTGCGGTTCAATGCGATGCCAAACCCGCAGATCTGCTGCCCTCCGGCTTGTCGAAGCTCAGGATCCCGCGTGAGGTTGCCCATCATAAATACTTTGTTCAGTGATGCGGCCATGCGCTACTCCCTATATGACATTCCTTCTGACTACTCTCTCATGCCGACTTGCCGTCTTCATCAATTCTCGTCGTTGCCACCATAACCGCGATACGGGCGATCATCATGGTCAAAGCTGTCGCCGAAGAAGTCTTCCTGGAACAGCTTCGCGCGATTTTCCGGCGGATTGAAGAACGTGTCGTCCTGACCGTCTTCAAAGTTGAAGAACACCAGACGCAAGACGGTCTGGTTCAAACGATACTGGTCTTTGATCTTCGCGATCGCATCTGGCGGAAGCGACACGACATAGTCCCAGTAGATACCCATGGTATGACGACCGATCGGACGCGCGAATGTCTTGCGTTCCAAGCACTTCACACGTTCCACAGTGCCGCCCATGCTCTTGAAATTCTCTTCGATGGAGGCCGAAAAGGCCTCGCCTTCGCCCTCGACCTTGCGCGGATCGAGGATAAACACGGCTTCATACTTTCTCAATTTTGTGTCTCCTTAATGCTTTCTTCGGCATTGATACAGTCCGCTCGCCAGGAGTTCGCCTTGTTCATGGCCGCTTCCAGACCGACATCCCATGCCGTTCGCACGGCATCGCACGCCGCCTGGAGGACCTGCTTCAGCAACTCCTCGTCCGCGGAGGCCCAATTCGACAGAACATAGTCGATGATCTCCATCTCTTCGGGCCGCGGTCTCCCAATACCGACTCGCAACCGCGGAAAACCGTCTGTTCCGAGTCTTTCGATAATGGACAGGACGCCTCGCTGACCGCCGCAGGAACCTCTAGGCCGAAGCCTCAGCCGCCCTACCGGCAAATCCAAGTCGTCGCATATTACAAGCAAGTCCGGGGGAGATATTCCGAACCGCTCGGTCACGCTCACCACCGCAATCCCGCTGTCGTTCATGTACGTCATCGGCTTCAAGACGAGCAACGCCTCATGTCCATCCTTGCGGATTTCATAAAGTTCGCCCTGTTCAGGCTGCCAGTCGGCTTTCCTGACATCAGAGCAGCTCGCCATCAGCGCATCGGCGACCATGAATCCCGAATTGTGACGCGTTTGCCGATAGCGTTCGCCAGGGTTGCCCAGCCCGACTACCAGACGCAACGTCTGCAATGTTTTTTCAACAGTTTCCGTTTGCGATGGCTCGTCCATCATCTTAAATCATCATTTCTTCTTGGCATCGCCGGCGGCTTCTTCCTTCTCTTCAGCCGCCTCGGCTGCCGCGGCGTCTTCAGCCGCTTCCTCAGCCGTCACCTTGTGGGCACGGCAATGGGCGACGATCAGTTCAGGATCCGAAACGGCCTTCAGGCCGTCCGCAAGCTTCAGATCAGCAATATGCAGAGCCTGATTCAATTCCAGAGCGCTGACATCCACCGTGATGAATTCCGGAATGTTCGCCGGCAGGGACTCGATTTCCACTTCATGCAGAACCTGTTCGAGTTCACCACCCTGACGCAAACCGGCCGCTTCACCTTCCAGAATGAGCGGAACCACGCTCTTGATCATCTCATCCGCCCGGACAGCATGGAAGTCGATATGCAGGATCTTGTTGCTGATAGGATGGATCTGGATTTCCTTCATGACGGCGCTCTGCGGACCTGCATCCTCGATGTTCAAGGTAATCAAGCCGTTGTGATGCTGGGCCAGCTTGGCCTCGGCTTCGGAAATCACCAGCGACTTCGACGGCTCGCCTTTGGAATAGACGTTCACGGGAATCTGGCCCGCGCGACGGAAACGACGCGCATTGCCTTTTCCCAACAGGTCACGCTTGCTCGCTGTAAGGGTGATGGTGTTGCTCATGATGGTTACATCCTTTTTTCAGTGAAAATTATGTGAATATGGTATATCTTTGCGATTGGGGAAAATTACAATATAGCACATAAAAATCCAAAGGCAATATTTCAGAAGCAATTTATTCGCCGTAGTCCCCCTTAAGCCACCCTCTTCACCATCCCGTCATACTGGAAGATTTCAAAAGAAGGCTTATATTGAATGGTGATTTTTGACTACCTTAATATAAATAATGGAAACAGCCGTCAGCCGTCCTCCATACCACTCTCATTTAGGAACACTCCCATGACAGACATCATCACCATGACAGCATCCGGTCTCAAAGTCGGCGACCATCCCGTCATCCCGTATATCGAAGGCGATGGCACTGGGCCGGACATCTGGCGGGCCGCCGTCGGCGTCGTCGATGCCGCCGTCGCCAAAGCCTACAAAGGTGGACGGAAGATCGAATGGAAAGAAGTTCTCGCCGGTGAAAAGGCCTTCAAAGCGACAGGGCAATGGCTTCCGCAGGAGACGTTGGAGGCCTTCAAGCAGTATCTGGTCGGTATCAAAGGACCGCTCACCACTCCGATCGGTGGTGGCATCCGCAGTCTGAACGTCGCCATCCGGCAGGAATGCGATCTGTATGTCTGCCTACGGCCCGTCCGCTGGTTCCAAGGCGTTCCGTCGCCCGTCCTTCATCCGGAAAAAGTTGACATGGTCATCTTCCGTGAAAACACGGAAGACATCTACGCCGGTATCGAATTCACCGCTGGTTCGGAAGACGCCACCAAAATCGAAACTTTCCTTAAAGAGAACTTCCCGCAGAAATATGCAAAAATCCGCTTCCCGGAAAACTGCGGCATCGGCATCAAGCCAGTCTCCAAAGAAGGCACGCAACGTCTGGTTCGCTCCGCCATCGAATACGCGATCGCCAACGACCGTCCGTCCGTTACGCTGGTCCATAAGGGCAACATCATGAAATTCACGGAAGGCGCTTTCCGCGACTGGGGCTATGAAGTCGCCCGAAACGAATACGGCGCGGAATTGATCGACAACGGCCCGTGGTGCACCTTCAAGAATCCGAAGACTGGCACCGTCATCACCGTAAAGGACTGCATCGCAGATGCTTTCCTTCAACAGATCCTTACGCGTCCCGCCGACTACAGCGTCATTGCGACGCTCAACCTCAACGGCGACTACATCTCCGACGCGCTGGCGGCCTGCGTCGGTGGCATCGGCATCGCACCAGGCGGAAACATCAACTACACGACGGGAACCGCCGTCTTCGAAGCGACGCACGGAACAGCGCCCAAATACGCCAATCTGGACAAAGTCAATCCGGGCTCGCTCATCCTCTCCGCCGAAATGATGCTCCGTTATCTTGGCTGGACGGAAGCCGCCGATCTGATCATCAAAGGAATTGAACACACCATCGCCAACAAGACGGTGACTTACGACTTCGAACGCCTCATGCCCGGCGCAACGCTCGTCAAATGCTCCGAATTCGGCCGTTTGATCGCGCAAAACATGTAACCATTTGATTTTGGAGATTTTCATATCATGCAAATAAAAGTTCTCGGATCAGCCGCCGCTGAAGGATGGCCCGCCCTCTTCTGTGAATGCGACATCTGCAAATATGCCTGGAAACATAAAGGCAAAGACGTCAGACGGCGCACCTCTTATCTGCTGAACGACGACGTCATGATCGACTATGGTCCGGACGTCTATGGGCAGTCCCTCCAGTTTGACATCGACCTCTCGAATATCGGCGCCATTTTCTTCACGCATTCCCATGACGACCACTGCGATCCCGTGGAGTTCGCATGGCGCCGACAAGGCTTCTCCGTCGTCACGAAAGACCTTCACATCTACGCCAACCAGACGACACTCAACCGTATCCAGCAACGGCTTATGAACGGCGACTGGGAGCGTTACCACATCATCCCGCATCTCACATTGCCGGGTGTTTCCTTCCAATACAAACAATACAAGGTCATGCCGATTCTCGCACAGCATGCCGCCTATCCTGAACTGCCTCTCAACTACATCATCCAAGATGCGGAAGGCAAGACGGCCCTCATCGGAAACGATACCGGTTGGTGGTGCGACGCGTCTTGGGAACATCTCAAGGCGTATAAACTTGACATCGCCATCATCGAAGCCACGATGGGCCCCAAATACAAAGACCACAACCGCGGCCATCTCGGCACGGGGGCGGCTGTCACCGTTCGTGATGAACTCAAACGTCTCGGCGTCATCGACGACAATACGCTAGTAGCCGTCAATCATTTCTCCCACAATGGCTTAGGCCTCCATAAAGACATGGAGGCGTTCTTCAACCCGCAGGGCATCCAAGTCTGCTATGACGGATATGTCCTGAAAAAATAAACCGATTTCTTCTTATGGACGATCCCAATCAAGCAACATATGCTGAACTTGAAATAGAGAAGCAGCTACAGCAATCGGATACATTTGTCCATCGCTATCTGCAGCTCGTCGGTGAATACGGCGACTTGCCGGACTGCGACGACATCATCATGCCATTGCTGACAAACGAATTCGGAAAGGAAACCGTCGATCAGATGCTCGGCGACGCGCCGTGGGAGGATGACGACTCAGACATGCTGCCGCTGGAGGATCCAGAAGACCGCAAAGGCGGCTTCATGGAGAACGACGGCAGAAAACAGTCGCCGTTGGAGGAAAACTGCGGCAAGGCGGCCAGCCTCATCGCGTCATCTCTTCTCGGATGGTGCAACATCTACGGCATGGACCTCACCAAGCAGGACCGCATGGAGGCCATGCGCATCCTCTATCTTCTAAGCAAGACGTTCTCCTTCCTCATGCAGGCATTCGACACCCAGGCGGATGGTGACTACATCAAAGCCATCGTCCTCATCCAACGCTGCAAACGTTTTTCCTGCTGGGTACGGCAGCGTCTAAAAGCGTTTGTCGTCACGGGACTCAATCTGGAAAGCCCTTTCGACAATATCATCGAATGTCTGGAAGACAGCATCGAGCCGCTTAACGCTATCATTCTCGAATACAGGCGGATCGACCACGAAGGTCTCCCGTTCTGAAACGCATCACGGGACAACCAACATGTCGCTACGCAGGAAAACATCCACCAAGCCCGTCCATGTCGCTGTCGTGACCGACACGCATACGCCCGGCCTTTCGACGCTTCGTATGGAGGGATGTTGGAAAAAGGACAACTCCCTGCCGCAGGCATCGCAGGTAGCCATTCCACAGGATGCGTCGCATCTTGTGTTCGATTGCGACGGCATCACGGAATGGGACAGCGGTCTGCTCGCCTTTCTCAACAATCTCCTCGACATCGCACATAAACGCAATATCGACGTCAATCTTGATGGATTGCCCGAAGGGCCACGGCGGCTTCTCCGTCTCGCACAGGCTGTTCCCATAAAAGAGACGGATATTTCGCATGATGGCGGCGGCTGGGTTCATCACATCGGCCAGAAAGCCATTAATATTATTAACGTAACGCTCGCCATCAACCGCTTTATCGGTGAACTCACGATCGCTCTGCTGAAATTCTGCGTTGGCATGGCCCACACCAGATGGATCAACGTGTGGGATCAGATTTCCAAAGCAGGCTATCAGGCCCTCCCGCTGATTTCCATGATCGGTTATCTTATCGGTCTGATTCTTGCATTCATCGGCAGCATACCGCTTAAAATGTTCGGAGCGGACATTTTCGTGGCCAGTCTTGTGGGCATCGGCGTTTTAAGGCTGATGTCGCCCGTCATGGTTGGAACCGTCATGGCCGGTCGTACGGGCGCCTCCTTCGCGGCCGAGCTCGGTTCCATGAATGTCAATGATGAAATTGACGCTTTCCAAGCCATGGGCGTCTCGCCGATGGATTTTCTCGTATTGCCGCGATTTCTCGCCCTCTGTGTCATGGTCCCCCTCCTCTGTCTCTATTCCGATCTGCTCGGCGTTCTCGGCGGCATGACCGTCGGACTCTTCTATTCCAATTTGACCTATCTGGAATTCTACAAGCAGATGACGAGCACGACCACCATCAACGACCTGCTGGTCGGCGTCTTCACCAGCTTCATCTTCGGAATTCTCATCTCCATCTGCGGATGCTACCAGGGGATCAAATGTGGCCGCAACTCAACCGCCGTCGGACAGGCCGCCACAACCGCCGTTGTCTCCAGCATGGTCTGCATGACCATCGCCTCCGCCATCATCACAGTTCTGACCGTCATTCTCAAAATCTAACCTCCCGTGGAAAACAACGCCGCACAATCCAATTGCCCTATCGAAGCCGTGGATCTGACCATGGCCTATGGGACGCGCGTCATCCAGCATGATCTGAACTTCAAAGTCGAAAAAGGCTCCACGTTCATCATCATGGGCGGATCTGGCTGCGGCAAAAGCACGCTGTTGCGGCATTTGGTTGGCATCCAAAAGCCTGCCAAAGGTCATATCCTGCGAAATGGACGTGACTTCTGGACCTGTTCCTCTAAGGAGCAGGACAAAATCCGTCAGACCTCTGGCATCATGTACCAAACTGGCGGATTGTGGAGC
The DNA here is from genome assembly GCA_017554445.1 of Victivallales bacterium. Taxonomy (GTDB): domain Bacteria; phylum Verrucomicrobiota; class Lentisphaeria; order Oligosphaerales; family Oligosphaeraceae; genus UBA1407. The sequence goes on along the minus strand of JAFZIJ010000185.1, from coordinate 43,625 downwards.
GCGATGACGTTGGCGGAAAACGTCGCCTTTCCGTTGGAAGAATACACGTCATTGTCCCGGAGGGAGATACGTGAAATCTGCCACCTCAAGCTAGCACTGGTCGGATTGGCGGGATTCGAAGACTTCTATCCGTCCGAATTGTCAGGCGGCATGCAGAAACGCGCGGGACTCGCCCGCGCCATGGCGCTTGATCCGGATGTGCTATTTTTCGACGAACCGTCGGCGGGTTTGGATCCGGTCAGCGCACGCCGACTGGATGATTTGATCATCGAACTCCGAGAAAGTCTCGGCACGACTATTGTCGTTGTAACCCATGAACTTGCATCCATTTTCACCATTGCTACTGATTCCATTTATCTGGACAACCGCTCTCTCACACTGACAGCCCATGGACACCCCGCCAAAATCCTACAGGAAACGACGGACGAGTCCATCATCACGTTCCTCACGCGTGGCGAAGGGCGAAAAGACGCGAAATAACAGGAAAACACCATGTCCAAAAAACTAAATCCATCGGCCATCGGAGCCTTCGTCATCGGCGCCACCATGCTGCTTGTGTTGGGGCTCATGATTTTCGGACGCGGCAACCTCTTCGAACAAAAGGTCCATTACCAGATTTTCTTCGACAAATCCGTCAACGGTCTCAGTATCGGAGCACCGGTCATGTTCCGCGGCATACGCATCGGGCAAGTGACCGATATCCGCTTGGCGCTCAAAGTGATGGATGAAAATGCCGCGGAGAAGAACCATTGGCCCATCCAAGTCACCATTAAGTTGCTGCCGAAGTCATTCTCCATGGCGGAACCAACCTTCGGCTACAACCAACTCATCTCCACTTTCAACCCAGCCGAATCGAAGGAGGAGATGAATAACTGGTTGCGAAACATGGTCTTCAACAAAGGGCTCCGAGCACAGCTCCAAACACAAAGCCTGCTAACCGGCCTACTCCACATCGAATTCGACCTGTTTGAAAACGAAGCCGTGACGACAGAAGTCAGGCAGGACTTCGAACGCGGCATCATCCCCTCCCGCATGAGCGCCTTCGAACGACTTTATCTCTCTTTGAACCAGAAGGATTTCAGTGCAAACGTTGAAAATTTCCACACGGCCATCAATGTCATCGGCGAATTTTTCCAGTCCGGCAAAGCGGAGACTTTCGTGGACAATGTCGTAGAGTCCTCCGAAAATCTCAAACAGACCACGCAGGACGCACGGGACATGCTCAGAATGCTACGAACCCATAAAAAAGGCGAGTTGGATGACTCGCCAGCAGCCCAATTGTGCGATATGATCGCTAATCTCCATGAAATCGTCGGAAAAGTCGATACCGTCATGACGGACATCAAGCAGAAATTGCCCGGTATGATGGATGACGCAAGCTCCACGCTAGAAACACTTAACACCACATCATCCAATGTCGCTCCGAAATTGGACACCCTCATCGCGAACGCCAACCAGCTCATCAAGACCACGGAGAAAACAATATCCCTTACAGAAGGCCCCTCCGCCGACGTCGTCCGCTCCCTTCAGGCGACCATGGAGGCGACACGCGATGTCATGGCGACTGCGCAAACCACCCTCCGAAACATAGATACCACGCTTGATACCGACTCACCGCTTCGCACAGAAGTCGATAAGGCCATCGAAGAAATCAAACAGACGGCGCAATCCTTCCGCGCACTCGTCGATCTGATTCAAAGAAATCCGGAAATACTCATCCACGGACGTAGGGACTAAACATGCAAATGCATATCCATTATCATATTATGAATAAGTTTTTACCTTTGCTTCTGTTGGTCATCGTATTTTTCAGCGGTTGCCGCTCCACAACAAACACCAGAATCTTTCTGCTCACAGGAGATGAAAGCCTCCAACGTCTGAATTCGTCAAACGCCAAATTTGAACTGCGTCCCATCACGCTTCCAAACTATCTGAACAGGCGCGAGTTCATCAAACGCATAGGAGATGATGAAATTCAGATTCTCCGCTCATGGCTATGGGCGGAAACAAGTGAACACAGCATCAACGCCGCCTTCGAGCAAAATCTCAAGACACTGATGGGCGAAGACAACGTACTTCCGTATGGTGCAGCTTCGAACAGTACGCCTGTTTTATTAATTTCCGTCCGCCACTTGGAAGTGAAAGACGACAAATTCATCGCCGACTTCCACTGCCGTTTGAAAGCGCAGGGCAAAGCCACATTGGAGAAGCGTCTTTTCTGGGAGACAGCCGTCGAGCCAGAAGTTCCCTACATTAAATATTATAAGCAGGCGATGGCGGAAATGGCCCGCCTGACTGCTGCCTGGTTGCTTGAAACTCAAAATTGAACGCAAAGAACGTTAAGGCTCGTAAATCATGAGACGGCAGTCGATGGCGCCGTTTTTCAACGGATATGTTTCCACAGGCGTCTGCTTGATGCATTGAACGCAACGTGGACTGCCCGCCAGAATGGCGATTCTCCATCCACGCAACCGTTGAACCGCCGCGCCAAGTTCTTGATACAACGCATTATCCGCATCAAGACGAATGCCATACGGAGGATTCGCCACCATCATGCGGCGCGTATTGTCCGGTTGCAACTCTCGCAACGGCATCTTCCGGAAACTGAGCCGTAGTCCAGCCGCCTTCGCGTTTGCCTCCGCAGCGGACAACGCGGAATCGTCTATGTCGAATCCCGTCACACGCGGCAGTTTTCCATGGGCGATACGACGCATCTCACCGCGAAGCAAACGCATCCGCTCTGCTGCCGCATCGTTGAAATTCGCCCATCGTTCAAAACCAAAACGTTCACGTTTGAGGCCAGGAGCGATATTCGCGGCCCACATGGCGGCCTCAATCGGCAACGTTCCAGAGCCGCACATCGGATCAACCAACGGCATTTCGCGATCCCATCCGGAAAGACGAAGCATGGCGGCCGCCAACGTCTCCTTCAACGGGGCCTCGCCGCCAAGCGAACGGTAGCCACGCTTGAACAACGGCTCACCGGACATGTCCAGATACACCGTCGCCTTCTGACGAGCCCAATAGACGAACACGCGGACATCTGGATTCTCACGATCCACGTTTGGCCGTTCGCCAAATTCGTGGCGCAGTTGATCGACGATCGCGTCTTTCGCTTTCAACGCCACAATGTTTGGATTCGTACGTGTGCTTTCATGAGCATAAGCACTGACCGCAAACGTATGTCGCGGCGTAAGATACTCGCCCCAATTCACTTCGGCAACACTGTCATATACCCCTTCCAGATCAGGAGCCGCAAAACGCCCTAATACCACCATAACTCGCTGTCCAATACGCGTCTGCAGACATGCTCGCCAACCGTCCTCCCACTTGCCCGTAAACGGAATGCCGCCGCTGTTCAAACGGGCGGATTTGAAACCGAGCTCGCAAAGTTCATCCCGTAGCACGGCTTCCGTGCCCGGACCTGCTGATACATAAAATTCCATAGTATTTCAAACCTTATGGTTTATAAACATTTCACGCCTTCTTCGACTTGCCGCGCCGTCTGGCCAAATCCAGTTCGGCATCGCAATGATGGCCACGCTGGATAAGATTTTCAAGCTTCTCCTCCAACTGCAGCCACTGCTCCTCCGTTGGGCGGCGGTCATAGACCCAATTTTCCGCCCCCGCATCCAGAAACTGCCATTTGACCGTGTCCGCATGGAACGATACGCGTATTTCCGTCTTGCCTTCCGGCGCTTCCTTGTCAACCCAGCAAACTGGCCTTCTCATGACGTCATCCTTTCTTGTTTCATCCAATCTTTACTATTAATATAATTGATATTTCGAAAAACTTCATTTATGTTATTATTTTATTTGCTTTCAACACCTCTTTCATATAACGCAAACATGCCTGAATACAAAATCCATATCGCACAACATCAACATTACAGTTGTCTTTTATGCGGACGGTGCTGCCGCCGTTTCCACGTCCGTCTGGATAAAGCGGAATGTTTGCGGCTCGCCAATCTCGACTGGAAAGGCGAGCCCAATCCGCACGATTTTACTGTCACCATCAACGGACACGAATATTTCAAACGCAATTCGGACGGTGGATGCGTCTTTCTGGATGAAAAAGGCGCATGCCGCATGCACGCAAAATTCGGGTTCGACGTCAAGGCGCTCACCTGCCGCGGCTATCCCATGAACATCGTTTCCACGTTCCCAGGCGAACTATCCGTGCTCGCGCGCATGGACTGCCCAGCCGTTCTAAAAGACTACGGCACACCACTTTCCGAACAACGACAAGACATTGAGAAACTCGTGTCTGAGATGAAATTCGGCAAGCCCTTCACGGAATCGCAACTATGCGGTTTGGAACGGAAAACCATCGAAACCATTCGCGACTCTGTCGCCGCGTTGTTGGAAGATCACACCGCCCCCCTGCCCAACCGTATCCGCGCAGCACTCGCACTGCTGGACGCCTGCCAGAAACTTGGCGCCGCCTTCCTCAACGACCACGAGACCATGCAAGAAGTTTGGAAAAACTTCAAGACGAAATACAAACCGTTGGATACCATCCCGCAAATGCCTGGCTTATCCGCTTATTCACGTATCGTGTACCGTACATGGCTCGCCGCTTATTGCCGTCGAGACGAAGAGATTCTCGACCGTTCAATTTTTGCCCGTCTCAAGTTGTTCAAACGCAACTTGATGTTTATTCTTGGACATGGCAATTGGCATGAGCTGGGCTGGGAACATCCGGACTATCCCTTCGCCAAAGCCGCCGTTTTCAAACGCGACGCGAAAAATGTGGAATACCATGACGAGGCATGGGCGCCGTTCATGCGTTTCCTCCAGACGCGTCTGGAATGCCTTCAGTTCTTCGGCGTCAGCTACTACGGAACGGATTTCTTCAGCGGTCTGCGCGCTTTGCTCAAGACCTACGCCCATACGCTGACGACCGCCCGCTACCATGCCGCCGCCAATGGACGGGACGTCATCACGGAAGACGATGTCTTCCAAGCAGTTCTGTCTGTCGATCACTGCCATGGGCGCTCTCCGTCGCTCAACTTCCGTTCATCTCGCTCCAATGAAAATTACTTCAGCGGAAAGCGCTTTGATTCGCTTCTCGCCGAGCTCGGCTGGGCATAAAAATCGCCCTTTAAAGTTGCGTCTGCATTGTTTTCAATGTAAAATAAGCAATCGTCATAAAAACACATCAAACCTATTTATATACCCATGCGTTTCCAATGCAATCATTGTCGCGCCCTTCTCGAACTGGACGATGTCCAGCCTGGAGAAATCGTGCAATGCCCAACCTGCCTTAGCCCCGTGGCCGTTCCGGAATCCGTAACGTCGCCACGTGCCCTGCTCGGCGATTTCGTCATTAAAAATCTCATCGGCAACGGCGGGATGGGAACCGTCTATCTAGCCCATCAGATCACATTGGACCGCGATGTCGCCTTGAAGGTTCTCCACGCCGATTTCTCCGACGACACGGCCTTCATCCAGAATTTCATCAATGAAGCCCGTGCAGCAGCCAGTCTCAACCATCCTAACATCGTGCAAGCCGTCGCCGTCAACTGTGATGAAGGCCGCTGGTATTTCGCCATGGAATACATCAACGGCAGTACATTAAAACAGATGCTGGCCCTGAATGGACGAATTCCTCCACAGCAGATGCTCGGCATTACGATGGAAATCGTATCCGCCTTGAAATACGCATGGAAGGAAAAACAAATCGTCCATCGTGATATCAAACCGGACAATATCATGATGACGGCGGACGGGCATGCCAAACTCGCCGATCTCGGCTTGGCTCGCAAAATCACGGAACTGCATGAAGACGGTAGCACGGAACTCTTTGGTACACCGCAATATCTGGCTCCCGAACTGCTTAGCGGAGCAACGCCCAACGCGGCTTCGGACATCTACAGTCTTGGAGCCACGCTCTATCACGCCCTCAGTGGCCGTTTTCCTTTCATCGCCGACACGCCGGAAGCCATCGCCAACCTCCATGCCACCGCTCCGCTTATTCCGCTAAAAGAGGTCGCCCCAGACATTTCCGAACCCATTTCGGATCTCATTGACATCATGATGGCAAAATCGCCTGAAGACCGCTATCAGGACTATGACGCACTTGAAAAGGACATTCAGCGGGTATTAAATGGAGAGATGCCGCTTCGCGTGCTTTCAGCCGATGCATCGTCCGAATCCAATAATGCGTCAACCACCGAAAACACCGCCACTTCCAAACATGGCAAACCGAAACTGAAATTCACAAAAGGCCATGCCAAACTACATAAAACAGACAAAACGCCTTCTGCGGAAGACGCTTCGTCTTTCGCATCCACTAATACAAATCAACCTGAGGACACAACACAACAGGAGAAGCCTTCAGAAGCAACTGCTACACAACCTACTTCCGTTCCCCTGCCTCCACCTGTCAAAACAGGCGGAACCGCAATCCTACTCACCGTTGTGGCATTGTTGCTAGTCGTCGCCTGTGGTGCAGTTGCCGCCTTCATCATTCACGGCCGTAAGCAAACGCCTATCGCCGTCCAGACGCCATCCGTTGTCACTCAAACAGAAACCGTTGCGGCAGAAGAACAGCCGCAAGTCTCTCAAGAAGAACAGCAAGCCAAGATTGTGGCTGAGGAAAAAGCCAAACTGGAAGCCGAAGAGAAGGCCCGCAAGGAAGCAGAGGAAAAAGCGAAATTGGAAGCGGAGGAGAAAGAGCGAAAAGAAGCGGAAGAGAAAGCCAAACTAGAAGCGGAGGAAAAGGCCCGCAAAGAAGCAGAAGAAAAGGCGCGCAAGGAGGAAGAGGAAAAAATCGCGGCGGAGAAAGCAAGAAAAGAAGCCGAAACAAAGGCACGGCGGGACGCCGTCGCCACTGAAAAAACAAAACGGATTGAGACCGCCCTTCAGGAAGTCGCAGTAAGAGATTTCAGCGGTGCACGGCAGGCGTTTTTCAGCAGAATCGAACATGAAGAGCCACAAGACAAGGAATGGCGTGACCAATGGGAACAGGCTCTTATTGAAGCGGAAAACTTTTGGGATGGCATGAAAGACTCCGCTTCAAAACTGACTGGTTCGCAATTGAAGGAATTCTCCATGAAGAACTTACGTCAGAAATATGCCAAGACCAACTTTGGAGAGCAACCATGGACAATATCTGATATGACGGGCGACACGATCACCCTCCGTCGCGAATTCGACGTCTCCGAAGCGGACGACGGCAAAGAGGAGATCAAGTCTGTCCAATGGACGCGCAAGCTTCAGGAACTCCGTTACAACCAAATCGAAACGATTGCCGAAACAATATTTCCCCTGAAAGGAAAGTCACAGGAAGAGTCTCGTCAAGCTCTTGGGCTCTATTTATTACTTTGCGGCGAAGCTTCCGCCCAAGCCGTCGTTGAAAAATACAATTTATCCGATAAATGGCCCCATATTGCGGAAGCAACGGACTCAATCTCTTCACAGGACTATATCACCACGCAACTAGCCTGCGTCAAAGAACGCGCTGAAACGGCTTCCAATGCCAAAGAGCCGCTTGTCCGTACTCTCGCCGCCATCCAGGCCTACAGCCTCGGCAACGCTCTCTATTTGACCTTCCCGAACCAGAAGGAACTCTACGCGACTGAAATCCAGCAAATCATCAAACCATTGTTCTCCACAAACCGCTAACCATTAACCACTACCCACTCCTCCTGCCATGAAGAAACTCTATTTGGTCAAACCGCTTCCCATTGGCGTCATCAATCCGCTGATCTACGGTCATTTCTCCGAACACATCGGCGGCGTTTTCTATGACGGCATCTGGGTTGGCGAAGATTCCTCCGTCCCAAACATCCACGGATTCCGCAAATCGTTGGTCGAAGCTTTCAAGGCAGTCCGGCCCAGCGTCTTGCGTTGGCCAGGCGGTTGCTTTGCGGAAACATACGATTGGCGTGACGGCATCGGACCACGAGGCAATCGCCCGACTCGTATCAATTGGTGGTATCAGAATGACGGCCGCATGGAGCCAAACAAAATCGGCACTCATGAATTCGTCGAATTCTGCCGTCTCGTCGGCGCGGAGCCATACATCGCCGCAAACATTACGTCAACCACTCCGCTCGACATTCGCGATTGGATTGATTACTGCAACTCGCCCAAAGGTTCGACAGAATACGCAAAACTCCGTGAAGCAAATGGTTCTCCCGAACCGCTCAACGTCAAATACTGGGGCGTCGGAAACGAATGTTGGGGAGGAGGCGGCAATATGGAACCGGAAATCTATGCCCATGAATACCGCAAATACGCCATGATCATGCGCAATTCCGCCCCCGGTCTGGAACTTTTCGCCTGCGGTCCAAACGCCAACGGCTGGCATTGGACGGAACGCTTCCTGCGCGTCTTCGACACATCTTCCCGCATCATGAACGGCTATTCCGTCCACTACTACTGCGGCGCTAGCGGCGGCTGTCTTGACTTCACGAATGAGCAGTTCTACCACCTGCTCTCCAAGGCATCATTCATGAACCACATCGTCAACCAGACGTGGAATCTCGTCTGCGGCTTCAACTGCCAGAATCAATGCCCGCTTGTTGTTGATGAATGGGGCTGCTGGCATCCAGGTGGCTCAGGCCCGACGAAAGGCTACAATCTCTTCGAGCAGCAGAGCACGATGCGCGACGCTCTTGTCACCGCCCTCACCCTCAACATCTTCAACAACAACTGCGAAAAAGTGAAGATGGCCAACGCCGCGCAGCTTGTCAACAACCTTCATTGCCTGTTCCTCGCCAACAAGGAGAATTTCATCGTCACGCCTACCTACCATGTCTATGACATGTACAAAGAACATCAAGGCGCGACTGCCATCAAGACTGCTTTCGAACAGGAGACAATCACCTATAAGAATCCAGACAACCAGCGTGAGGAGAAACTCGCCAAGCTGTCCGTCAGCGCATCTGTCAAAGACGATGCGCTTTTGCTGACAGTGGCAAATCTCAGCCTGACGGATGCCGAAGACCTCGAACTCGAATCTGTCGGCATGACGCTAGGCAACGATGCAGATATCACCATTCTCCGCAATGACGATGTCCATGCACACAATACGTTCGACGCTCCCGATGCGGTCACGCCAATCCAGAAAACGACGAAGGCCGACGTCATTCAAGTGCCGCCGGCCTCCGTGGTAACAGCTAGAATCAAGCTTCAATAGGCAAATTGGTCGCGCTGTTGCGCGACCATCTCATTTATTTCAGTTTCTCCTGATAACCGGAAGGCTCCATGGAGAATGAGCCGCGGCCACCAGACAGCCGCGGCAACGCTTTGCCGAAACCGAACATCTCCGCCAACGGCACTTGGCAGATGATTTTTTTCATGCTGCCAAGTGTCTCTATGTCACTGATGATGGCGCGGCGCGGCTGCAGATACATGCTGATTTCGCCGACCGTATCCTCTGGCGTGAGAATCTCAAGATGCATCAACGGCTCCAGAATGACCGTGCCCGCTTTGGGAAGCATCTTATCAATGCACTCCAAAACGGCGCCGGCCACGGCGCCTTCCGTCGTATTGTCCGCAGAAAACTTCAAATCGACGAGCGTGGCGGCGACATAAATCAACGGATAACCAGATAGGCCGCCAGTGCGCAGACCATCCTGCAGCGCCCTTTCCGCCGCCGCGATAAATGCTTTGGGGACATTCGGTGTCTTCACGGCATTCTTGATATCGAAAGCCGCATCTCCCGCTGAAATCGGCGCAAAATCGCATGTCACCTCGGCATAAATCGGCGTATCCCCCATCATGCGTTCGAAAACGACATGTTCTGTACACGCAGATTTTAACGTCTCACGGTAGGCGACGCGCGGTTCGCCTTGCCGAATCTCTACATTGAAATCTGTCGCGACGCGCTTCAAACTCACCTCTAGATGCAGTTCGCCCATGCCGGAAAGCAACCGTTGTCCCGTATCCTCAGCAGTCGAACGCCGCAGCGTCTGGTCTTCACGGCAGAGCAAATCCAACACTTCGTCCAGCTTGTCTTTGTCTTTGGAAAATTTCGGTTCAACAACCATGGAAATAACGGGTTCAGGGAACGTAATCTTCTCAAACGCAATAAGATGTTTCGGATCACAAAGCGTATCGCCGATGCCGCAATTCTTAAGGCCGGCCATGCCGACGATATCGCCAGGCCCTGCCTCCTCGATGGTCTCCGTCGATTTCGCGTATATTTTGAACAGCTGCCGTGAACGGATTTTCTCGCCTGTACGGGAATTGACAATGTTTTCGTTCGCCTTCAGAACACCGCTGTAGATACGGATGTAGAACAAATCCGCCGTCGTGGAAGCATTGACTTTGAAAATCAGTCCGGAGAATGGCTTCTTCGCGTCGCACGGCACGCTTACTGGCTCATCTGTCTTCACGTTGAAGGCATTGTGGTCAGGAATATCCAACGGCGACGGCAGGAAGTCGATGACGGCGTCCGCCAGCAACTGGATGCCCATGTTCTTTTTCGCAGATCCGACAAGGATGGGAACGAGCTTCCGTTCAATTGTCAGACGGCGCAACTCCGCGACGAGTTTGTCTCGCGGAATTTCCTCTTCATTCAGGAATAGTTCAGCTATTTCGTCCGAATAGTCCCCTATTTTGTTCAGCAGTGTCTCATACGCCTCCGACCATTGCGATTCGTATTCCGCAGGCAACGGTTTGCGAATAACCTCCGCATTGCGTTCTCCGGCAAAGGAGACATATTCCTTGGAAATAACGTCAATGATGCCGTTGAAGGTGTTCTCAGCCCCGTCCGGCAGATAAATTGGAGCCGCGCAATTGTCGAATTTCGAATTGATCTGCTCGACTGTGCGTTCAAACGACGCACCAATACGGTCCATTTTGTTCACAAAGGCGATTTTCGGCACGGAATAGTTGTCCGCCTGACGCCAAACTTTCTCCGACTGCGCCTCCACGCCTTCAACTGCTGAGAAGATGACGGCCGCGCCGTCGATGACACGCAGAGAGCGCTCCACTTCCGCCGTGAAATCAATATGTCCGGGAGTGTCGATCAGATGGAACATGTAGTCCTTCCATGGAATCGAGGCGGCGGCGGCGGCGATGGTGATGCCGCGGGCTCGTTCTTCCGGGAGGAAATCCATGACGGTCGTCCCGTCGTCGATATTGCCGTAACGATGGGTCAATCCCGAATAGTACAGAAAACCTTCCGTCGTGCTAGTTTTGCCCGCATCGATATGCGCGATGATACTTAAATTTCTAATTTTTTCAATGTCTTGCATGCGATGTCCTGTTCGTTCACAGTTGACTATTCCCCAATTTTATAATATAAGCCAATTTTTCTAGATTTTCTAGATTTCTAGATTTCCAGATTTCTAGAAAAAAAAGTCCGCCGCCCCCTTTTTACAGGAAGCGGCGGACTTGTTCAGTTAATCAAAACTCGGATTGAACTCAGTTGCCCGTTGGAGCAAATGGCATCGTGACATCCTTGTTGCAGTAGATCCAGTAGGCACTACCAATGTTCATTCTGTATCCATCGTATTGGAAATCCAGATATTCGATACTGCCGTTCTTGTCGCTGGTGGTCTTATAGATACAGCCAATCGAGCTTGTACCGTTAGGATGGTAGATACCCTCATAAACAGGATTGACCTTGATGCCATCATACAACTGGACATTGTACAGCGGGCCGACCAGGTTCCAGCCAGCCTTCAGTTCGATGCCGTCGGCGGGACGATTACCGTTGACGGTCAGTGTCGTCGACGTGGAGATATTGGCATAGACCCAATAGCCGACGCCGGCGTTGATGGTCGCGGCGGCGACATACTGGCCGCCCTCGTAACGCCATGCATTGCCGCGGATGAGCTTCGTGGAATTGACCGTGAACACATCATCAACGCTGTTGAGCAACGGAGTGACGGCGAAGGAGATCATGTTCCAGCCGGGTTTCAGAGTAATCTTCTGCGCTTCATCGGCACCACCCAGCGCCACGCGGTAAACCGCATAGTACTGGCCGTATTCATCCTGCTGCAAGGTTGCGATTTCGGATTCATCAAGCGAGACGGAGGTAACTTCCGTCATGTCGATGGTCGTATCGGAGATGGGCTCCCACGTCTTGTCCGTCAACTGAATCATGCGGGTCAGCTTGAGGCCGCCGACAGATGTGCTCGGAAGCGTGACATCCGCCCAGGACAAGGCGAAACCGTTGACAGAGGACTTCGGATCACCCATGTCGACACGGATGTACCACACGGAGGAGCGGCCGAACGGACGGATGTCTTGGCGCAGCTTCGTGCAGGTGTTGTCCATGCCGATAGAGTAAGTAGCACCGAGCGGCATCGGCGAGTAGTCGATAGCGTTCGATCCAGGCAGATAACGCGTGGCGGCGGCGATGTCGAGGCTCGGATCGAATCCGAATGTCGCGTTGTTATCCATGCCGATGACGATGGACTGGTCAGAGCCGGAAACTGTCATCAGGCCAGCCTTGCGGAAGGTCTTGGTGACTTGCAGTTCAACAGACCAGGATTCACCAGCGACGATAACCCAGTTGGACTGGACGGGTTCGCTGTAACCGTATGCATCCTTCGCATACACGTCGCACCACCAGATGTCGCCAGGCTTTGTGTATTTCGCTTCGACGACATTAGGCAGGCCAGGACCGAAGTTCTTGGCTTGTGAGATGACATAGCGTGCGGTACTCCAAGCGGAGATGCTGGAAGCCGTTCCGAACGGGACCAGTTCACCGTTGCGATACCACACATAATAGTATTCGCATTCCTTACCGGAGGAGGAGACTGCGCCGGAGGCCGTGCAGAGCAGATCCGCAGCCACGCTTGGCGTTTCAGGCGTCAAGACGACAGAACTCGTCACGTCGAATGTCGGGCCCTGGCTACCACGTTCGGATGTGATGCCGAGATGCATCGTCCACATTGTGGCATAGTAACCGGCACCTGAACGGGAAACGCGGACATAGTAGAGACCAGGATTCAGTTCGATCTCCATGCGGGCATAAATCGTACCACGACCATCAGCCAGACGCGTATCGTCATTGCTGGCGATGCGTTTCAGATTGCTGTCGTACAATTCCATATAGGTATCGTCGATTTCACTGCCCGTTTCCAGATAATGCGTCGGATAGTACATCAGATCGCCGTTGTTCGTCTCCAGTTTGACGATGCTCTTGCTGTCGCTCATCGTCTGCGGGACGAGGAACCAGAACCAATCGACATCGTCCTTGTCACAGAAGTAATGCTCCTGGACATTGCCGTCACCGGCATCAGACCAGTCTGCCTTCGGCAACAGGCGCGTCGCCTTCCTGGCAATATTGTTCGGTTCGTAGGCGTAGATGGTACCGGAGTCGCCGATGTCTTCGTTGATTTCAGCAAGATCCGGGCCGATGATGACCGGATCGGAGATCAGCCTGTTGGACGCATTGCCATACACATCGACCGCCCAGACACGGACGACGATGATGTCGCCTTCCGAAATACTCGTGGCCGACAGGCTCGTGGTCGTCTCGCCATCCAGTTCCGTGATCGTCTTGGCCTCTGTTAGGGACGGGAAGTAAGGCATCGTCTCGCCGACGACCAGCTCGCCGTTCTGGTACCACTGGTACATATAGGCGAATTTATCGCCATCCGGATCTTTGGAGCCGCTCGCCGTGGCGATCAGCATGGAGTTTTCATCAACATCTTCAGGCGTAATGACAATGCTGGTCGGGATGCTCGGAGCGGAATTGCTCGTCGCCGTATTGTATTCATCATAACCGACGCCAACGGGGCAGAAGATCCACTCGTTGCCATTTGCAGACTCAGGCGGAGTCGTACGGCTCAGGCTATTGTCGGAAGCCTTCTGGAAGTAAGCTTTATACCCCCAGACATCCCCGTTGACAACGGAACTGGAATTGATCGTGAAGGAGACCGTGCGGCCGGCAGCGCCAGTTGTATACTGGGAAGCCGTGCCGAACGGCATCAGATTGCGATACCAGTTGATGACAACCGTACCAGGCTTCGGATCCAGAACCGTCAAGGTAACCGTGATGGGTTGTCCGGCCGTGGCGGGATTCGCGTTCCAGCGACTGAACATCACGGGTTCAGGCAATGCGTTGTTCTTCGCCACGATCGTAATGTGCTGGGACACGGCGACAGGGCTGGATTTGCCGCTTTCGCTCTTGGCGACGACGGCCAATGTGATTTTATCACCAGCCGCAACTTTGTCGGCATAGACAAAGAGATCAAGATCCTTGCCAGTGGCGATGAGGCTGGAAATGACATTATCAGGATTATTGTCGGCTACCAACTCACCGTCGATGAAAGCCAGCCGGCCGTCCCAGCCGTCGCCAAGCAGCCAGTAGTACAGATAGGTGATGTTGCCGCCTTCAGGATCAGCGGCATCCTTGCTGACATGTCCGCTGAGGACATCATAGTCGTAGAGGTCGCCGGCCGTCATCGGGATGTAAGCCTCAGCAACGGGTTTGTTACCGCTAGACAAGGCGTAGATATCGATTTCGGGGGCTTGGGGCGCCAGATATGCGTCGATAACCCAAGCGAAACCATCAGCGAGCGCTTTGGTGACATACTGGTAGGCAATGCCGCCCTTGTCTGTCGGATTCTTCGGCGGGAAGGTTCCGGTCAGCTCGGTCGGACGGATCGCGTGCGCCCAGACGGGGCTGCTGCGCCAATCGGCCTGCCAGGCATAGTCCTCGATGCTTCCACCGCCATCGTCAAAGCGATAGTACAGGGCAAGACCCATGCGCTTCGCCCAACCGCTTGGCGCGGCCACATACCAGGACTCGACATCACGGGTGGCGTCATAGTCAACCCAGAAATCGTCTTCTGCGTCGATCTGACCGTTGTTGTTCTTGTCAATGTAATAGACAACCAATTCTTCACCGACGGCGGACTGTTCGGCGGTGACACTGACCGTGGAGGTCGTTGTTCCATTGACGACCGTGCGCGTATAGGCGGTGCCCGGCTTCCAGCCGTTCTTGCCCTGGGCCAGCTTGACGTCAACGTTCTCTTCGTAGTGAGCGGTCGTCACATCGGCGTCCGTCAGTTTCTCGAAGACGGTCGGGTCATAGTTTTCTCCCAAGGTGGCCTGTGCGATGGCGATGGCGTCTGCCAACGTCTGGTCGCGCCAGATGTCTTCGCCCGGATCCCAGATGCCGTTGTCGTTTTCGTCATGGTAGCTGACAATCGCGCGGATACCGACGGCTCCGGTCTTGGTCGTCCAAGCACCATCGGAAACGTGGTAGTCAACAGCGTAGTCGACGGTGTTTCCACCGAGAGGCTCGCCAGAGGCGTCCGTCGTGCTGTACTGGTCGGCCAGACCGCCGTCATAGACGCCTTCGATCGGCGTGACAGGACGGAAATGGCCTTCCGTGATTTCACCGGCGCTACGGATGAAGTTCGCGATGTAACCGGTATTCGTACCAGCGGCTTCGACCGTGTTCGCCTTGAGGCCCCAAATACGGACTTCGTCGATCATGACGATGGATGAATCATCATTGTCAGTGAAGATTTCGCCGATCTTCGTCGCCGTGAAACTCTTGTCACCCGCCAGCTTGGCGTTGCTCGGGCACTGATCAGCAGTCGATGTGATGGATTTGAAGGTCTTGGAGACCACCAGTTCGCCATCGACATACAGATACATCTGCTTGGCGATGGAATCATACGCGCCAGTCACGAAGTGCCAATCCGTCTTGCCATCCTTGATTTCCAACGGCAGGTCGGATTCGACCTTGCGGATCTGGCCATTGACCTTGAAGCTCACGAACGGATAGACTTCACCGCTCTTGATCTCGTAACCGACTGCATAGTTCCATGCGATCGAACCATCATCTTTCGGAACAGGCTTGTTGGCACTGTAGTTCTTGTTCGCATAGCTGCGACGGACCAGATTGACCGTGTAGTCCTTGTTGGCGTCAATTCCCGTGTGACGGAAACGCGCCTCGACCGTCCACGAAGCAAAACCAATACGATCCGGGTCATTGGCATCGGGCACAGTCAGCGGACCATGCTTCACATTCACCTGGGCGACCTTGTTGCCTTCGTACAGGAAGTTGTTCGTATATGTGGCAAGCGTGGACTTGGAGGTGGAATCATAGCCCTTGGTGCCAAGGCTGATTTCCGTATAGTCATCCTCTTCATCATCATCCGTATCGGTCAGCGTGGAAACCGTGTTCACGCCAGGACGACGTTCAATGACGTCCTTGATGCCATCACCATCGGTGTCGGCGTCAAGGGAATTGGCGATAATCGGATTTGTACCGAAGAGATATTCATCCATATTGGTGAAGCCGTCATGATCGGGATCACCGTCCGCGCCATAGTCGCCTTCCGCGCTCAACGGGTTGAGGGACGGAGCGATCGGATTGCCGTCTGCATCCTTCACTGAAGCCGTGTAGCGGACTTCCCAGCCATCGGGCAGACCGTCGCCATCGGTATCGGGATTCGCCGGATCGGTGCCGTAGAGGTATTCCTTCGTATTGGTAAGACCATCGGAATCGGAATCAATATTCGCATCACTCGGATCCAGAGGATTCAGGATGGACGGATACAGGACTTCCAAGCCGTCGGGAAGACCATCGAAATCGGTGTCGGCCATTGTCGGATCGGTGCTGTAGAGGTATTCCTGCCAGTTCGAGAGGCCATCGTGATCAGGATCGAGATATGCGTCGCCGGGATCCTGAGGATTCAGGATGGACGGATACTGGTTTTCCCAACTATCCGGCAGACCGTCGCCGTCCGTGTCAACCAAATCATCGTCGATCTCCTCTTCTTCTCCGGAGACGTCTTCGACAACAGCTTCATCCATGGCAATGTCAAGCGGCAGCGGGATGGCGTGGGCGAAACCATTGTACCAGTCCTGCTTCCAGGCATAGTTCTCAATGGACGTGCCGCCGTCGTCGAACGTGAAGGCGTGCAACAGGCTTTCATCCGTACGAAGATACGGAACCGGCATCTTCCAGTTGTAGAACAGGAAGTTCTTCGACTGCTTGACAATGTTCGTGAAGCCGTTCGACTGGGTATCCCGGATCTCATCCAAGGCGCGGATTTTCGTCCAGACGGCCAGATTGTCGATTTCACCGATAAAGGAATTCTCGACAGTCTTTGTCTCATCGCCGGCGAGGGCGGCTATTTCGCCATCCTGCGGCAACGGCATACCGATCGTCAAACCGGCCACACCACGATAAGTCGTCGGCGCGATATCCATGACATTGTTCAACGTGTAAGCCAGCTGCCCATTGACATAGAGCTGGATCTTGCCGCTCGTGATGGCGCCGGTTCTTTCATTGACCGACATCGGGGAGAAGCTGGCGACAAGATGCGTCCACACGCCATCGGCGAGCTTGGTGAATCCACCAGCCGTCGTCATGTTGGTGTAGATATGGTTGGCTTTGACACCAATCAGCTTGCCCTTGTCGTTGTAATAGTCCTTGACGACCGTGAAACCTGCATACGGGAGACCTTCCTCCGTCAAGCCGAGTTCATAGTTCGTGCAATCAACATTCTTGCCATCGGAATCAACGTAACGTCCGATCGTACGGGCCAGGATGACCTGCTTCTTCCCATTCGCGCTATTTTTCGGCTTGATCCAGGCTTCAATGGTCCACTGGCTCAAATCATCCTGTCCTTTGACATCGCCGATTTCGGGAATGGCGAAGACGGTACGTCCGTTCAGCGTCAAGACCTGATTCTTACGATCCGGCGTACTGTTCGAGTCAACCGGGCTATAGCCGCTGGTGGTTTCCGTATAGTCATCCACACCGTCATCATCCGTGTCGGCGATATTCGGCAAGGTTTCCAGATACTGCTCAATCTGGTTGCTCAGCATATCACCATCACGATCACGTTCGCTGTCGAACATCAATTCATAACCATTGACTTTCGAGAGCGGATTCGTGTTGGCGAGATATTCGGTCCAGTTGGTGAGGCCGTCGCCATCGGGATCCTGGTCATACGCCCAGGGCTGTACAGCGTAATACTTTTCAAACCAGAAGTAGAGCAAATCCGTCACGCCGTCTTTCTGCTTCGCATGGCAATGGTCGGTGTCTTCCTGGGTAGGAACATCATAATAATCATTAACGAACCATTTCACATGGCTAAGCTCATTGTCCGGAATCCGACCATTGACACGGATATTAGCCGTGAAACGATAATCATGATTCTCACCATATGTTGTAGAGTGAGATGTCGTACAATCAGCGGGGACATGCTCTGTAAGGATCGTGATTCTGTTACGACCTTTCACAAGTCCCTGCTTGATATCCACGGTATCGCTCATAGGTGATGTCGAGGTACTATAATAGCCGAAATTACCTTTTGCATTCTGGCCATTCACTTGAGTAACGATACTATTATGGTAATCTTCACCTGCCAAACCATTTGAATTACTCGTATATCCAATCCTTTCACCATTGACAAAGATATAGATACGATTACCATAGGCACCGCTACCATCAGCATAACCGCCCAGATAATAAGACAAATTAGCCGACTCCAAACCACTCACATCATTAAAATAGATATCCGTGAAATATACTCTTCTTTCTGTTCTTCCACCTCTGTCGGTTCCACCATTAGACATCGCTATTTCACCTGTCAATGGATCAATGAAAGAACTTGATTCGCCAGGGAATATTGAAGGAGTTGTTCTAGTTATATTCACAAATTCCAAATTGAAGTCATACTTGCTACCGACATTATTATTGGGCCAGTAGATCTGCTTCCAACCATCGGGGATCGGATCAAACTCGTCATTGCCTGCCCCATTCATGTTGACAGCGCGCAAGGCGACATTCGCTTCATCGTAAGGCTTGTCACCGTCCCAAGCAGAAACCATCCGTTCCGTCAGGTCGGCGTCGTTGCCAGCGGCATCCTGCAATGTCATCGTGTAATAGGAAGACGGATCGGTCTGGTCGGCAACCATGCTGAAGTTCTGGGCGTATTTGCCACCGTCGTCAAAACGGAAATATGCGGTAGCAATATTCTCCACATTGTTCAGCGCCGAATTGGCTCTGCGAATAGGAAGAGCCTTGCTCATCCATTCCTTGATCTGGTTCGGATGGCGGATACCGTTCTGCGTATTGCTGGCGTACGTCCAGATGCGGACTTCGTCAATATGCCCCTTCAGATACTTGCCATCGACATCGCCCAGCAGTTCCGTCGTGAACTGTGAATAATCGCCGCCGTCAATCAACGGAGCACCGAAGCAATAGACGGACCCCGTAATCGTGCCATTGATGTACAATGACATCGTCTGATGACGCGCATCCCACTCAGCGACAAAATGCGTCCAGGTGTTCTTGGCGATGGCGGAACCAGTCGTGGGGTTCAGTACCAATTCCTTCGTCAATGTTTTCTTGTCATCATCAAGCCCCTTGATGGAGAACTCGTTTTGCATGGTGGCCTTCACATAAGGCACGCCATCTTCCAAACCCAAATCGAAATACGTGCCAGTGCCGTCCTTACGGACACGGCGAATCAAAGAACCCGTGTTGTTCTCATCGTCGTCCAGAATGAACCATGCTTCCACCGTCCAGTTCTGCGCCTCGACATTGGAAGCGTTCGAATCTGCACCATAAACAGTCGCTGTATTTTCGGGAACGATCAGTTTGTCGGCTTCCGTGCCGCCGGCCTTCAAGGCGCGCCAGACAAGCGGGCTCAACGGATCATACTTGCCCGTCAGTTCATAGACAGTGTAGTTAAAGGGATCATCACCCGTATTGCCGGTGTCTTCGTCATCATCAGGAATACCGTCGTCGTCCGTGTCGCTCACGATGGCGCCACTGCCGCCGTCGATGTTATTGTATTCATTCGGATTCGTCCCGTTCCGCTGCTCATCCAGGAGGCTCAGGCCATCGCCGTCGGCATCGTATTCAGTCAAATCATTCTCGTATTTGCCCGTCTT
This sequence comes from Victivallales bacterium, assembly GCA_017554445.1. GTDB lineage: Bacteria > Verrucomicrobiota > Lentisphaeria > Oligosphaerales > Oligosphaeraceae > UBA1407. The sequence continues at coordinate 23,783 of JAFZIJ010000185.1, read as the reverse complement.
TTCATTGAAGGTGACAGCATTCCGATCATCGACCATCGGATCATGGGCGGTACGGAATTCATAGTAGTCATTCAGGCCATCGCCGTCATAATCTGTATAGCCGGCAACCCGGCCCGTTCCGGCAACGCCCAGCAACTGACTGTGGACGTCACTGCTGATAGCGTACTGCGTACCAGCCAACGACTGGAAGGCGGCGATTTCCCAGAAATCGGGAATCTTGTCGCGATCCGAATCAGCGTTCAGATATTCAAACGTCTCATCACCCTGCTTGGCGGACGGCAGCATCGTGACTTTGGCCTTGCCGACCAAAGCGGCATCAGTCGCACTGCCACTTACACCACTCAAATCCGCGGCAAAATCCTGAATCGTGTTGCGACCGCTGACATTCGCGCCGTCGTCAAAACGATAATAGGTAACCAGATTATATGAAATCGTGTCCAAGAACATATGGCGATTGGCAGCCAGTTCCGTGGCGGAAACGGAACCATTCCAAATACGGACTTCATCCACGAACATCTTCAGGCTTTCCGCGCTCTTCGTGGAACCGATAATCAGCTTGCCATTCTTATTGTTGTAATTGTTATCCAGAAGACCGGATCCTTCACCGATGACACCGGCATGCTGCGTGGAGTCAGACTTGTATTCGGCACCTTTCGCAAACACGACGAAATTCGCCTTCATGGCATCCGGATTGATTCCATCCTGCACAACGGATACAGCGACGTGAACCCAGCCAAGTTCGGGATCCAAAAGATCGATTTCATTCAACGTGTAGTGAACGACCGTCTCGGAAACCGTGGTGTTGGCGATCGTGCGGAATTTCACCGTCAGCTTCATCTTGTTGCCATCCTTCTCGTCGGCTTCGAAACCGAACCAGAAGTCGCCGGGGAGCGTCGGCTTGACGTTTGTCTTGTAAATCAGCGGATACTTGGTGGCGGAACCGTCGGGCTTCTCGGCCAGCTTGTACCACAATTCCAGAGTGAAGCCATTGCTGCCCATGTTGTTATTGGCATAGCTCGCGACGGGGGACGCATAACGAGTACCCGTTTCCGTCAAATCAAGAACACGGTTATACAACGGGCTGGTCGAATAGTTGGGATTGGTGATCTTCGCTTTGCAAAGAGGATCGATACCTTTGTTTTCGTCATTATCGACGATACCGTCGTCATCAGCATCGGCGATGGCGGGTTTACTGGCGGCCGCCATGTTGCCCTTGGCAATGCAGGTGTCATCAATGACGCCGTCGCCGTCATCGTCCAAACCGTTCGTGAAATCATATTCGGGGGTGCTGAGGGATTCGGCAAACTTATAGCAGGAGACTTCGTTGTTACCGTAGCTGAGCTGCGGGGCATCCAGTTTGCTGGACTTGTCCAAGGCCTTCACGACCCACAGGGCCTGGCCGAGGTCGTCATAGACGATGAAGTTGCCGCCCTGAAGCGTCACGGGCTTCAACGCGTCGTCGCCGCTCTTACGGACCAAAGCGAAAATGTTGATTTTGGACAGATCCGTGTCGCCATCGTTGATGAAGCCGTCATAGTCGGAATCGACGTCCGCCTCTTTCGAGCGGAGGAGTTCCGGCTCGGGCATGCTGACCGCCAGATTCGTCACCCAGATAGGATATCCTGCCTGGATAAGCTCTGTCTTTGCGGCATCCTTGTAGAGAGCCGTCGTGCGAACGCCATTTTCAGCCGCCATGACACGGTATTGGAACATGCCGGTCAAGGCCTCCAACTCCGTCGGCTTGGCCGGATCAAGAGCCGCGGCCGTTTCGAAGTCGGGCAGATAGGCGTAGTCTTCGATGGATTCGCCGCCGTCATCGAAACGATAGTAGCAGACGAGGCCGTGCTTGTCGCCTTCCGCATAGTAGCTGATCTTGCCGTTGCCACCGTTATAGTCGGCGGAGATTTCGCTGGCGGAAAGTGCCTTGCTCCAGAAACTGAATTCATCGATATAGCCATTGGCGCAGCCTTTGCCGATGATGGCGATGGCCGTCGTATCCAAATCCAGTGCCGGAATTCCGGGAACCGTGGCAGCGACGGAACCATTGACATACAACGTCGCCGTGTAGGTGTTGTTGTCGCCGCACAACCAGGTCAGGGCGATGTAGTTCCAGATGGCATTGTCCAATGGATTGGCCTTGACGACATCCTTCGTGGCGTATTTCAACGCTGCGGAAGTCGAAATGGTACTGCCGTTGAGGGTCACGCTGACCACGCCGTTCTTGACGTCAATGCTGTAGCTGTTCTTGCTGCCAACGAAACTGAACAGGGAGCCGTTGGCGTTCGAACTATCGGCCACGGGGCTGTACCAGAATTCGACTGAAAAATCACTGGAGGGGATAAAGCGTGTCGCCACAGGGAGTTTCACGCCGTTCGGCTGGACGGCACCCAGGACAAGGGCACGATTCGCGGCAAGCGGGCCTGCCAGCGGATTCAGTTTGCCAGGGACGTAGGGATCTTTTTCGGATTCCCCTGTCAAAACATCATAACTGTCTTCCAGGGAATCCAGTACCAGGTCATCATCCCAGTCCTCTGAGTTCCATTTTTGCGTCTGGGCGGAGAGCGTCAGACTTGCGAGCAGGAGGCTGATCATCACCAGACCAACGCCACGGAATCTTTTCGTCAATCTCATCTTGTGTCCTTTGGGTTCGTGATTTTGATTTGCTTTTTTCTATTTATTAATATGTTTGTATTTTCCAGAGACAGAAAAAACCATTGTTGTCTAAGCAAATGCCATGCCAAGACAATACCTACACTATTACCGAAAATAATGAGATATTTTAACAAAATAGCACGATTTTTCAGAATTGCGAAAAAAAATCTTGATGTTGCCACATTTTTTTATAGGAAATCTTGGAATCTCAAAGATTCAAAGAAAAACATAGGGATAGCTGAAGTGCATTCCAGTCCCTCAAAAAGATTAGAAAATTAGAATTCTAGAATCCTAGAAGACTATACAAAAACTAAGAAACATAAGAAAAAGCCTCCCCGAAGTTTTTTCGGGGAGGCTTGGCAATGATGAATTACTTCAGATGGTTACTTGGTCTGCCAGATAACGATGTCCTCTGCGCTATAGACCCAGTAGCCGCGGCCGAGCTGGATATCGGCGTCTTCCGTCGCCTGGCGATAACCGTCAGCGGTGTAGAACCAGACGGCCTTGTCCGTGCCTTCCGGCATGGAGAGCACGGAGTTCTTCAACGGGGTGACCCAGTTCCAGCCAGCTTTCAGCGTAACGCCGTCAGCCTCGATGCGGGAGCCACTCACCGTGATGTCGGTGGCCTCAGCCACATACACCCAATAGCTGCCGCCGACCACGAGATCCTCTTCATACGGAATGTAGGACTGGTTCTCATCGTCGAACGTGAAGACCGCACCAACTTTTCCGGCAAATGCCGACAAGCTAGCAGCATCCATTTCGAACGGGATACCAATCAGATTCCAACCAGGCGTCAGTTTGAACGTGTAGTTGACAACTCCATCTTCGGAGGCTTTCTTGTCAGCGACGATCGTGATGAACGTCTCGCCTTCGGCGAAGGCCAGAGATTTCTTTTCACGCATATCGATGACTTCAGTGTCGTTGTAATACTTGCCTTTCACGATGGTGAAATCGAAGTACTCGGGCAGTTCGGCTTCAGACCAGTCAAGCGTCAGGGCCTGGCCTTCGCCGACGGTCACTTGGACGCTCCAGGTCTCGCGATTGGCGAGACCGCGAATGTCCTTGCACAGATCTTCGGCACGACGGCCGTCGATGACGCGAACATCATAGACCTTGTCGAACGCAGGGAACAGCGTCTCGTCACCTTCAGCCGCGTTGAAGGCGAAGCTGGCGTTTTCAGCCATGCCGACCTTCAAAGCGACGTTGGAAGCACGCGTCTGCTGATGCGCCGCAAACTCGATGTCGAATTCGGGCACGACAGCCGCGCCACCGTCAACGGCGATGGTCAACGATTCGGTGACGACTTCCAGCGTACCATCCAGAACGGAGGTGCCAGCGCGGGTCGCAGCCTGTGTACTGGCGTTCAGATTGCTCAAGTCAATGTTGATGTTGCCAGCGGCAGTCGCCTTGACCACGAGGCTCAGCGTCGCCAGTTCGAAGGGCTCGCCGTCAATCGCAATGCCACTCATGACATTGCGCTTGGCGAACGTACCGATCAGTTCAGCGATACCGTTGTCGGCAAGGCTGCCGTCACGGATGCTGTTGAAGGCGGAATTGACGACTTCCTCAGGATCGAACTCTCCATTGTATGCAAGGTCAGCCGCATTGAAGTTGACATTGCACTTGAAAGCGCTCAATCCCTGGCCAGTCATGTTTTCAGCCATGAGCTTGACGTTGATGATATCACCGGGCGCCACAATCTGCTTGTCGGATTCCAGCCAGAGGCGGATCACCTTGTCGCCACGCGTGGAAGCACCGCCGCGTCTGCCGTCGAATTCCATCAAGGAGAGGAGTTCGATGAGGTCGTCGTAATCGACGTCGCCGTCGTTGTCGAGATCATACATCTTGTTTTCCGCCCAGTCAGCGTCGGCAACTGTCGCGCCCATCTTGGACAAGAAGGCGATGACGTCGTCGTAGTCAACGATATTGTTGCCGTCGAAGTCGCCGCGCTTGTAGTCGGAGTCTTTGACGATGAAGGAGATGGAGGCGGGGTCGAATGCGCTGCATTCATTGCCGCCGACATTCATTTCCGTTAGCGTGACAGTGATGTCGTAGTCGCCGTTGATGGCGTTGTCGATGTAGGTCTTGATGGTGATCGTACCGGAGTTTTCGCCAGCGGCGATGACGGGTTCCGCATCCATACGGAAGTCAATACCGGAGGTGAACGTGTCGGGATCGGTCGTCGGGATCAACGGGCTGTTGAAGGTGACATCCGCCGCGGCGGTGATGCCTTCAGCCAGCGCGAAGGTGATGACCATCTGGTCGCCTTCGTTGATCGCGTCGGCTTCACGCGTCAGGGTAATGGCCGTATCGTCGTCGATGACGTTGATTACGACAGCCGTGTCATCGAGGATGACGGCGTCATCCGTGCAGGCGATGGCGTAGGTGAAGACGCGGTCGCCGGTCAGGAAGTTATCGGCCTTGTCCAACGTGACCGTCACAGCCGTCTTACCAGCCTTGATGGTTTCAGTGGACAGCACTTCACCGTTTTCGATGAAGTCGACGACAACATCGCTATCGAGCGCGTAGCCAAGACCAATCGTCAGTTCGACATTGCCTTCCGCAACCGTCGTCTCGGCGGCGGTCAGCGCCAGAACAGGCCGTCTGAGAGCGGTCGCGACGACGACTTCGCCGTATTCGACGGCGGCGAGCATTTCGCCCTGGAGGTGCAGTCCGGGCAATGCGATACCGGCGTATTCGTCGGTGTTCTCCAAAGCCTGGAGTGTGATCGCGCTACCTTCGGTGACTTCCTTGAGGACATAGAAGGTGATGGTCGCATAGATGCCGGAGGTCGCAGTCGCCTTGCCGTTGGCACCGCCGAGGCGGATGCCGACGATCTTGTCACCGTCTTTAATCCAGGAGGCGACATAGCCGTCCTTCTGGTAGTCGGCTTTGAGCATCTTGGTCGCATCGGGATCGCCGTCCTTCGTGAGATCGGCAATCGCGAAGACGTCGCTGTCGAACATGATGCCAAGGTCACCGCCGAGCAGCACGTAGTCGGATTCGAAGTTGACATTGATCGCGACGGTCTCGCCGACATACGCGACATAATCCTCTTCATCCGTATCGACTGCCGGCGTAAAGGTCAGAGCGGCCTTCGTGAAGTAGAGCGTCTTGCCCGCTTCGCTGGCGGTGTTCGGGATACCCTTGTCGGCAGTGAAGAGCGTATTGGCCTTCAGGACGATGGAAACGATTCCGTCTCCGTCAGGTCTCACGGTGATGGTGTAGGTGGTCTTGTTGCCGTCCACGTCTTCGATGGACTCGATGATGCCGTTTTCAACGGTGAAGTTGGCGGCGACAGGATCATTGACGATGGCTTCGCTCATCGTCAGCGTGTAGGCGATAGTCTCGCCATCGGCGCTGGACTGCGCATCAGCGGCGGTGATGACGCCGGTAAGGACGTCGCCGACGATATCGGGCGTCTTGTAGAACAACGTGATGGTAGTCGCATCACTCTGGCGGACGCCGTTCGCGTCGATACCCCACAAGCTGACCGTATGGCTGCCGACCGTCAGGCCAGTCACCGTGAATTCGGCATCCGTAGTGACGTCGCTGACGTCGCCATCATCCAGCTGCCATTCATAGGCGACCAAACCGTTGAGCTCGACACCCAGCGTGTAGCTGTCAACATCCAGAGGATCAACGGAATCAACCGTATAGGTGGCCTTCGCGACCGTCACGGAAGTCGTTTCGCTGATCAACGCATCGATGGCGCTCCAGACGGTGATGACGAAAGTGGATTCGTTTTCACCTTCGGCGCAGACGAACGGGATCATCGTCGTAGCCGTGGTGATGTCGATGGATTCGGCGGAGTAATCGATGACTTCTTCGCCTCTTGTGACCTTATAGTGGTAGTACCTGAGGGTATTGCCATCATTCTTGGCAGTGACCTTCAGCTGATAGACCTGGCCTTCGGCGGCGTTCGCGACAGGCGCGGGCACCAGTTCGAGGCTGATGGAGGAGGAGCTGATGTAGATACCGGCGGAGCGAGCGGCGGCAGATTCATAGCCCTGTTCATCGACGGCCTTCACTTCGAAGACGTAGCTGGCGCCTTCCTTCAGGTCAAGGCCTTCGACCTTCACCTTCGTGACGTCGTCATCCGTGACCATCCATTCGGAGGCCTCAAGAGCCTCGATCCAGATGCAGCTTTCCGTTTCCGCGATGTAGCTGTTGGCTTGGTCGGTACCGCCGAACAGAACCATGCGCTTGCTGTTGAGATCGGCTCCGACGACTTCGAGATGCTGTCCGATACGGGACACATTCATCGCTGTGCCGGGGCACTGGACCCATGTCTCACCGTCATTGGCGGCGATTTCCGGGATGTTCTTCCATGCATGGTCGGAGGTGAAGCCGCCGACGATGATGACGTTGTTGAGGTCTTCGTTCCAGTAGACGCTGGCGCCTGCGCGACCGATGTTCAACTGGCCATCCAGCGAGGCGATGGCACCCGTGGTGTCGAGTTGATCAACTGTATTCAGGTAGTTGAAATAGTCGTCCATGCCGCCGATGAACCAGACGTTGTCAACGGAAGCGTCTTCGGCGCTCGGGACGGCGATCAACGCGCAACCCCAGCGGGAGTCGGTCAGTTCAACCGTGGATACAGCACCGGTGGCGATGTCCACGACATCAACCTTGCGGCAGATGCCGTAATCGGCATCGAGACCGTCCGCGATGACGAGATTGCTGCCGTCTGCGCGGCGCTGCAGGACGACCTGGAAGTCGCCATAGCGGGCCGTGATTGCCGGAGCGGCGATGACTTCATTACTGAAGACACCTGTTGCAATATCGAACTTGCGGATTTCCGTCTTGAGGACGGACTGGCGGGTCTCATCCTTGTACCAGATGGCGCCGATGATCCAGATGTGCGTCTCGTCAACTTTGACGGCCTTCACGTTTTCATAGGGTTCAGGCAGAGTGACGGGCAGCTTCGACCAGCTGGAACCATTGAACTCTTCGATTGAGGTAAGAGGAACGTCGCCTTCACCAGTACCGCCGATGGCGTAGATCTTGCCGTTCAGCGTCACGCATGCGAAGTCGCGGCGGGCTTCCTTCAGGGAGGCAACCTCGCTCCACTTGCGCGTGTTCAGATCATAGACTTCGACGCTCTTCAGGACGACATCCTGATAACCGCCGATGGCATAGAGCTTGTCGCCGAGAACGGCGCTGCCGAAATACTGGCGCGGCTGGTTCATAGCACCAGCGTCAACAGACCACTGAGACGAACCGAACTGGCTGACGACGCGGTACTTGTAGCGCATGTTCTCCTTGGCGGTCAGGCTATCGGAAACCTGCGTCCACTTCGCGTAAAGCGTATCATGGCTGTCCGTACGAACCGCGAGGTTGTATTTCTCATCGGTATTGTCAACCTTCAAGTCGGTGCCGTCTGTGAATTCCATGCTTTCGACGTCGTCGAAGGCTTCGACGACCGTCACGCCGTCGGAGACGCCCTTGCCAATCATCGTGGCGCCATCATAGGCTTCCACAACGGCGATGTAGGTCTTGCCGACTTCGAGAGCACCAGTCAGACGCATCTTGGCGACATATTCGCCATTGCCGGCTTCGGCCGTTTCAGCCGTCGCGGAGACGATGGCACCTTCTTCATCGATGTAGTAGGACTTGTAGGACTTGATCAGCAAGTTGTTGTTGGTGATGTTGGTTTCACCCCAAGCCCAGTTGCTCCAGACGTTGGAGGCATTCTTCTGGACTTCCGCGATGTTCTCGCCGAAGTTCATGCCGTCGCGGACCGTCATCGGTTCGACGCCATTGTTGGCCAGAGCCGTGAAGGTCGTCGCGTATTCGACAGAATGCGCGTTTGTCTCGGCATTGGCGTCATCGGGATCAATCCACGTGAAGCTGACCTTCAACGTGTAGATTGCGGGAGCGGCGCCTTCTTCAACCTGCCAGGCGGTGTCAGTGAAGACTTCCATGCCACCATCCTGCGTGAGAGCGGCGGCGCTGGCTGCATTGATGGGAACTTCCGTCGCGGCCGTCGCTTCGCCGTCATGTTCAACGGTGAACGTCCAGCTCTCGATCTGGAAGGCATTGCCGACGCAGGCGCTGTTCAGCAGCATCTGGACGGGCAAGCCGTTCGTGCGGAGGTAGTTGTTCGTATCATTCGGATTCAGGATGGCCGCATCCTTGAATTCGATGAGCGTATGGATGAACGCCACATTGGCGTCTTCATAAGGATAGAGGGCGACGGTGTTGGCGGCGATGTTGTTGCCGGCTTCGTCACCGAAGACCGTGGTGTCGGCGATGGCGTCTTTCACCTTGATGTCAATGGAAGTGCCCAAGCCCCAGCCAGTTGTTTCACCAACCATGGTCAGGACAATCTTGCCATCTTCGACAGCGACCGCGCTGACGAGATCGGTGGTGATGTCTTCCCAAGCCTGGCCGTTACGGCGGATCTGGAAGTCGGACATGATCTGGTCAACCGTGCTCTCTTCATCCGTGAACAGGTTCTGCTTGACAGGTTCGGAGAACGTCAGCGTGACAGTGACGCCTTCCGGCATCGTGTCGTCGGCGATCTTTCCGCCCTCGGCCTTCGCATAGACAAGAACAGGTGACGCCTTGTCGTTGAGCTTCAGGCCTTGAGGAGCGATGACGGCATTGCCGGCGAGATCGGTGATGGCGGAGTCGATGGTCAGCGCAGGCGTCGCATCGGTGTCATAGGCTTCGCTTTCCGCGAAGGTGAAGCGGACATGGCTGGCGTTTTCAGCGTCGGCTTCGGCAACCAGTGTACCATATCCTTCCAGTGTCCAGGCAGCGTTCTCCAGCGTGGCCGGATCAATAGCCTCGGAGAAGAACACGTCGATGGCGTCGATATGACCGTTGTTGTTCGAGTCAAGAACGGCGATGATCTCGGAACGGAAGTCTTCGCCGGTGGAGATGCCTTCATTGAGAACCACAGGTGCGGCTGTGTCGGCGGAGGTGATATAATTGACATAGTCACCTTCAGCCTTGGTTTCGTCCGTGCGGAAGTCAACCACGTTGCCGGCCCAGTCAAGCAGTGCGTTGACGTCGTTATAGTCGACCATCAGGGAGACTGCGCCTGTCGTGGTGCCCAAGTCGTTGCCGGCCAGAGTCAGCGTGACTTTCGTGCATGTATCGTCCATTGCAGCTTCGACAACAGTCAAGGCCTTGCCATTGGAGGCGTCCTTCAACTGCCAGATGGCGATGTCATCAACGGCGTCGCGACGCAGCTGTTCGTCGAAGGTCAGTTCGACCGTTTCGAGATAGCCATCGCCGTCCGTGTCCGCGATGGAGGATTCCACAAGCGCGGGGGCTTTGCTGTCGATCATGAAAGGTTCGGAAACGAGTTCCGTATGCTTGATTTCCTTATTGGTAAGGATGATCTCGCCCTGCTTGATGACGACCTTGAACTGCGGTCCTTCGTTCGTCTTTTCCTCGGCTTCCTTCGGAAGGACGACAATGTAGTAGTCATAGAGTCCGTCAACCGTGGAATTGACGATCGGATCAGCGGCGGCAAGCGTCAGGACGACCTTGTAGCTGCCTTCGCCTTCGTCTTCGAAGGTTGCGGAACTCAAGGCGACCATGCTGTCATTTTCATCGAAAATGCTGTTGCCGTTGGCATCGCGCCACAGCTGGACGCCAGAGGCGTCGCCTGTGGACAAGGCGCAGAGGACGTTCATGTCGAAGTCATTTTCGCTGACGAAATGGACCGTCACGCTTTCAAGACCGACATTTTCTTCGCCGCTGTTTGCGATATCCAATCCGGCGACGGCGGACAGAGCCTTGCCAATGACATTGTAAGGAACCGGAGCCTTCGAATTGAAGACGTTGATCTTGCGATCCTGGTCAACGAGGATTGTCCAGCTCGTGGAGAAATCTTCACCAGCTTCGATCTTCTCATTGAGTTCAGCGGAGAAGACATTCGGATTCAGTGTCACCTGAATGCGATTGGCCTCGTCGCCCAGCGTCACGGTCGTGACTTTCTTGATATCTTCGATGACGACGCTGTTGCCGTTCCATTCCAGTGTGTAAACGCCGTCGGCAAGCTTCAGCGTCACGTCATAGTAGCCATTGGCCACATTCTCGCCGACCTTGTTCAGGACAAGACCGTCATCAGCCGAAACCACTTTGCCGTCGCCGATGTCCGTGTAGTCGGCGCAGATATCGGCCTGAGCCTTGAACGCGACTTCCGTATGGACGTTGAACGGTTCGTTGGTATCAGGATCGACAGCCGTCAAATCAAGACTCAGGATATAATCCAAAACCTTGAAGCCACCTTCGAAGAGCCATTCACGGTCCGTAAAGACCAGGAAGCCCTTTTCAATCTTGTCCATATTCGTGATGGAATCTTCATCAGTAAAGATCTTCTGGCTGACGACAGCGCCGTTATGCGAAACGGTCAGCGCCCATTCAGTGACCTGGAAGGCATTGGCGAACACTTTTTCGCTGCGGAAGTAGCCATAGCTGCCGAAGAAGACTTTGACCTTGAGGTCATCTGCGCGGAGGATGTTGTCATCTTCCACATTGTAGGCGATAGGAATCTCGATGACTGGAGCATCCTTATAGACGAGGCCGGTCACGGGGCAAACCGCCAAATTGGCGTTGATGGCCAAGTTGTTGCCGGCGACATCGCCGAACACCGTGTCTTCTGTGTAGGTGTCAATGTCGTCACGCACCTTGACGGCTGCGGTCTTGTAGCTCCATCCGGCGGATTCCGCCATCGTGATGACGATCTTGGATGCGTCGTCAGCGGAGACTTCGACGGTCTTCGCCAGCGTGGCGTCAAAGGTCATCCAAGCTTCGTTCTTGAAGATGAGGACATCGGCCAGCGCGGCGACGATATCATCGCCAGCATAGTAGATGGCCATCGGTTCGGAGAAGGTCAGCGTCAGCTTGCTACCTTCGGCGAGAACACCATCGGCGTTGACGCGCGTATCGCTTTCAGCGGCCAGCAGGATCGGTTTTGCACGGTCGTTCACAGCGATACCGTTGTAGGCTTTGCCGCCATTCAACGCGTTGCCGTTGACATCCTTCAAGGTTTCGCCGGCCGCAACGGACAGCGTGATGGCGCAATCCGTGCTGTAGGCGGCGGTGTTTTCAGCAAACGTGAAGTACATGCTGTTGTTGTTGATGATGTCTTTGACGACCTTGCTGCGCAGGTTGATATCCGTGACATCCTCGTCCTTGAGACCGAGGCGCCATGCGGTCAACGTGCGGTTGCCCGTGACGCTCCACTTGGAGGCCGTGTAGCTGTCCGTGGTGCCGACATAGCCGGTCATCGTGGAGTCGTTGACGTTTTCGGAGAAGTAAACGCGCAGGGCGTCGACATAACCGTTGTGATCCTTATCGAACACATCGATCTCTTCCGTACGGTACAGCGGTACGATCGTGTCGTTACCTTCGACATAGACGCCTTCGTCTTCATCGGCTGCGTCGATCCAGAGGAATTCAAAGCCGTTCCATGCACCGTCGCCGTTGGCGTCGCAGAAGTAAGCGTTTTCGAGTTTGACACCGTTGTAGCCCAAATCGGTCGTCCAGGCGTTGTCGCCGCCGTTCCAGATGCGGGTCTTGATGTCGCACTTGTAGGTAGCTTCACCGGCCCAGATGTCTTCGCCGGCGTCCCACTTACCGTTGGCGTTGCGGTCATGGAAGTAGAGGTTGTCTGCCTTGACGACGGTCGCTTCGTCATAGTCGGCGGAGGCGATCTTCATGCCGGTATGGACAATCTGCGGGGCGACTGTGTCGCTCGTGGCGGTGTAGTTGGTATAGTCGTCAGCGGATTCAGGTCTGGTCGCGTCGATGCGGAAATCAACGGCGTTGCCGGCCCAATCCAGCAAGGCGCTTTCGGAACCATCATAGACGACGACGACGGCAACCTTGCCCGTGGTGGTGCCGATGTCGGCATCGCTGAGCGTCAAGGTGACGGTCTTGTAGTCGCTGGAGAGCTCAGCCTTCGTGACGGTCAGGGCATTGCCGCTGGTGTAGTCGCGGAGCTGCCAGATGCTGACATCGTCGAGCATGCCGGGACGGAGAGCTTCGTCGAAGACCAGCTTGACGGAATCAATATAGCCGTCGCTGTCGGCATCCGTGATCACGGGGGCGGAAGCCAGAGCGGGGAAGCGGCTGTCAATGGTGATGGTGCCGCTCGTCAGGGAGGCGCTCTTGTTCAGTGTCTTGTTAAGGACCACATCGCCGTTGTTGATGATGATACGGAATTGATCGCCATCGTTGGTCTTCTGCTTGTTGTTGGCCGTGATGGACGGCTGGACGACAACAAAGTAGTCGTAGATTCCATCGACGTCGGCATTCGTGATTTCATTGTCGGCGGACGGCGAGAACTTGACGATGTAGTTCGTTCCATCAGAGGACAGCGTCGGGGCGGAGGAAAGCTTCACGAGCTTGTCGATGTCCGGATTGAAGATGCCGTTGCCGTCAAGGTCACGCCAGAGCTGGACGCCGGAGTTCTCATCGACTGTCAGAGCGCGGAGGTCATCCATCGTGAAGTTTTTGACACTCACGAAGCGGACGGTCAAGCTGGTGAGCACGACGTCGGTCGCGCCGCTGGAGGCGATGTCGAGTCCGGCGATGGCGGTGATGGATTTCAGCGCCTGGTTGTAAGGCGCGGGAGCCGTCTCGCTGTACCAGCGGATGCGGCGATCCTTATTCACGCGGATGGTCCACGTGAAATCAGGTGACGCGAAGGTGTCTGCAACGGAGAGGAAGATGGCGTCGCCCTGCTCGAAGGCGGCAGAATCGTTACCGCCTTGGCGGAACTTCACGTAATCCATCTTCTGGAAGCAGTTCAGATCGCCGGCAGCGATTTCCTCATAATCATCCGTGTCGAAAGCAGGATCATAGACGACCTTATCGTAATAGGCCAACGATGCGTTCTTCTGGAGGGCAGCCGCCGTGGCGGTTCCATTAGCCGTGACGGTACGGGCAATGACGATATCTTCGCCATAGACGTAACCGCGTCCATCTGCGACCATGTCCACATAATAGAGGTAAATGCCCTTGGCGAGTTTGCCGAAGTCGGGCGAAACGGATGCCGCATCGACGAAGCCGGTGCCGACACTGACGCCGGCGGCGGCGCCGCCTTGTCCAGCCGTGATGTAGTTGTCGCTGTCAACCAGCAACGCCATCCACGGGAGGGTGTACTCGTTATCCGTGTCATGGAAGATGGAATCGCCCTTCGCGTATGTTCCGTCACCATCTTTGTCCCAGAAGGACAAGCCGGAGGCGGCGGTGAATTCGACAACGCAAAGCGCGGCATCGCCATCGCCATAGATGAGTTCGCCGTTGTAGGCGATCGGCTCATACAGATCGTACTGGCCGTTGGCATTGGCGTCATAATACGCAAGGCCCTGTCCGGCAAGATTCGTCAGCTTCGTGCCGATCGTGATATCTTCATCCGGTCTGCCGCTTTCGCTGGTGACCAGCGTGTCTTCCATGAAGAAGGCGGCGGGATCGAACGTGACGGTGATGCTGTTCGTGCCACTGCCAAGGATGTAGGTGCCGGGCTGCGTGGCGTCGATGCCGACCGTGTTGCCATTCCATGTAAGGCTATAGGTGTTGGTGCCGACATTGTAGCCGATCTTGATATCATGGTAGGCGCTGGCGACACCGGTACCGATGTTGTTGACAACGAGGCCGGAGGTCGGCGTGACCATGGAGGAATCCAGCAGGTCCGCGTAATCGCTGTTGATGGTGGAGCCGAGGATATCGGTGACCATGGCGGCGGCGGCGGAGCCGTTGCCCGTGTTATAGACGACGGCATCGGTTTCCATGCGGGCATAGAAGGAGACACCGTACGGCAGCGTGCTGGCCAGTTTCACGACGATGATATGATCGTCGACATCGTCCTGAGCTTGCGGGACAAGGCTGTCGCCCGCGCTGGCTTCGGGACGGAGGACATACGTCCAAGGTCCTTTTTCAGGATTGTCGGTGATCAATTCGATGGCGCACGGGATGACGTTGCCGTTGGCGGCGACGAGCTGGATGCCGCGGTTGGCGGCGCTGGAGGCATCCATCGGCGTGAAGGCGGTGTCCGGATGGAAGGTGGAGCCTTCGGGAGCGACGATGGTGACGGTGACGGCGGTCATATAGACTTGCTTGCCGCCGATAGCCGTGCCGAAGAAGTGGTTGATACCGGCGAGACGGATCGTCGTGTTGGCGTCGATGGTCTGGCCCTTCGTCGTCAGTTTCCGGAAGACGGTGTTCGTGATGCTCGTGCAAACGATATTGCCGGAATTGGCACTGGCGAAGTAGTTGCCACCCGTCGTGTAGTTCGGCTCGGTGGGTTCATAGAAGGAGGCGCTGACATTGAAGGAGTCGCCGTAGGACATATCTTCGGTGGTGTTGACGCAGACGAAGAAGTTGAAGCTGGTGTCGCTGACGCTCTGGGAGCAGGACAGCCAGGAGGTTATGAACTGCGGATCAGGCGTCAGAACCGTCGAATAGGCATCGCCGTTCGTGGAGAACTCAGGCGTTTCGAGCAACTTGACGAACTTGTCGCCCGTGTTGAAGGTGCCGTCGGCGTTGGCGTCCCACCAGAGGGAGACACCGCTGTTCTCGTCATTCGTCAGATCGGCGAGGTGGGTGATGGAGAAGCCGTTCACGCCCGTGACGGTAACCGCCACGCGGAGCAACTGCGACTGGTTGATGAACAACGTGTCCGTGCATCCCTGCGCGGGCAACGGGCCGTTCGTGCGGCGGACGACGACGAAGTTCTGGGCATGTTCCAGATTCGTGCCATTGCCTTCGACAATGACGAATTCGCCTTCGGCGACATTCACTTTGGCAGGCGCGCCATTGCCCCAACTCAGGGAGCCGGCACCGTCATAGCTGAAGGTGTAGTAGCCCTGCGGGACCATGTCGGAAACCGTCATGATTTCGAGGCCGGTGATGTTCAGGAACGGCGTGATGGAACGGCCGTCAGCGGAGTAGATGGCCAGTTCGTCAGACGAACCGCCACCGACCTGGGAGACCTGGACGACCAGATAGTCTTCCTTGTCGCCGTTGAGGAAGAAGAAGCCACCGTTGGCGACATCGACTTCAGCGCCGCCATTCCAGGACAGCTTCGTGCCGTTGCGTTTCAGCGTGCCCTTCGTGTTGGCGACGTTGCCGCGGCCAAGAGCAGTGATACGGACACCCGTGATGGTGGACGGCTGCTGGATGTCGAGTTCGGCATCGGAGCTGACCGTGAAGTTGACAGTCGTATCGGCCGTCGGAACTGGCGCATCGGCCAGTTTGCGGACGACGATGAAGGTGCCGTTGCCATCGTCGATGACGGCGCGGCCATTGTCGGCCGGAATGTCGAATTCTGCGCCATTGTTCCAGATGAGCTTGCCATTCTTGAGAACGATGGTGTATTCGCCGCCGGCGACATTCTTGCTGATGGATTCGACGAGGATGGAATCGTCGAGGATGAAGCGCGGACCGAAGCCGCGGCCGGCATCGCGCATGTCAAGACCGACCGTCGCGACAGGACCGTTACTGGGAGCTGAGATGAAACCGGTGCTCGCGGAGCCGGCGGTCGCCGTGGCGGCCGCACGGTACTGGGCGGACTTGGCGCCGCATTCGGCAACCTGCCATGAGAGCGGGAACGCGTCGGCATTGCCAAACAGCGGGATATCGATGCCTTCGTCATAAACGCCGGGTTCGCCACCGATATCATACCAGACATCATCGCCAGGAGCGTAGCTGACATTGTAGTTCAGATCTTTGTTCGGGCCGACGAAATTGATACCGCCCATCATGCTTGAATATTTATCAAAGGGGGTAACATTACCAGTGGAGTAGAACGGACTGGACTCGGGGTTGGTCGCCCAATTCTTCTTCGCGTAGTAGAGGTTCTTGACATTGACGCCATTTTCGGAGAGGAACGGACGGTTGTTGGAATCCGTGGTATAGGGCTTGCCGCCATCGTACAGCGGAATCGTTGTATAGGTGTCTTCCTTGGAAGCGATGGAATCGCCTTCCGCCCAACGGCCATCATTGTTGTTGTCTTTATAGTAATAATCGGTGAAGGGGAAGCCCGGTGCGCCATTCGGCGTGCCCCAGGTGGCGGGACGGTTGTCAACGGTCTTGTAACTGCCGAAGGCAATGCCGTCGTCCGGAATCTCGATGACGAAAGAGTCGCCGAGGTTGAAGGACGCGCTGGTGATGACACGGATCTGGAAGTCATAGGAGTTCGCGTCGCCGCCGGCAGTAGGCAACGTGACGGGGGTCAACGGACGGAGCGTGACTTCCTTGTAGGGCTGACCCGCTTCGTTGACTTTCCATTCGGACCATTCATCACCATTGTTCGCGACTTTGATGACATTGCCACTGGCGTCACAAAGCTGGAGACCGGAGGTGGCACCGTCAGCGAGAGGTTCGAGATCGATGGACGGGTCAAACTGGCCCATGCTGGTGTCAATGGCGCGGACGGTGATGGCCGTCAGCTTGTGGGCGGATGAGCCAGCCGCGTCGATGCCGAGAACGGAGATCGTCTTGCCGGCCACGATACGGCTCGTACCGCTGGTCTGCGTGATAGCGCCGACCTTCACCATGTTATATACAGGACCGGACATTGCGGACTTGACAGGCGTGTTGACGCTTGCGAACGCCATGTATCGTCCAAGCGGATCCGGAGCGTAGAAAGTATTCAGGGCCGCCGGGCAATGGACCGCCGCATTACCGCCTTTGACATAGCCGTCGAATGTGTTGTTGCGGATAATCAAGGAGGAAATGACACCATAGACGGAACTGCCGGGAGCGACGCTGTTGCTCAAGTTGTTGGAGCGCATGGAATATGTCATCGTAGTGGTGACGTTGCCGGGCTGATGGCGATAGGATGTACCGACATTCGCGATGCTCGTGCCATTGTACAACCAGTTGGCCGCCGTGGAACGCCAATCACCGCCCTGCTCCACGCCTTTCAGTTCGACCTGGTTCACGGACTGCGTGAAACTCGAATTATAGCTTGTGATCGATGCGTTTGCAGCATCGACTGTAAACATGTCAACAGCCGTTCCTTGCGAAATCACTTTGTAACGGGAATCAGCAGGTTTGACACCGACCGCATTGACACTGAAACTTAGGCTGCGCGGATTGCGCGTACCCGCGTCGGAGTAGGATTCGAAGAAGCCAGGCGTCATGCCGAACAATGCGCCGTTGAAGCTGAACGTTTTGTCCGTCTTGAGACCATTGACTTTGAAACGAACCGTATTGGCGCTGATGACTTCCGCGCCCCAGCAACCATGGAGATAACCATCGGCGCTCGTGGCACCGGTCTTGGCATCGTTCGTGTAACCGCAGCTGCTCATGGCCTTGTCAGCGGCGTATGCGATGGGTTCCGTGAAGGTGATGTCCAGATATTCATAACCATCCATGTTGGATTCGCCCTTCTTCACGTACGGCGTTGCGCGCCATGCGATGGCGGACACAGGAACAGGAGCCGCGCCGTCCCATGCGACAACAGGACCGAAACCGTCGGCGATGTGGTAGTTATCCATATAGCCGTTTGTGCCATTCGCATCGGAACGACCACCCGTGTAGTTACGGCGCCAATAAACACCGGCCGTTTCATCGGAGTCGTTGTATCTCACATAGTTGCTGCCATACGTGTCATTGGTCGGGGCCTTCGCGCCGGCAACCATGTACTTGTTATATTTGCCATTAGCATTGCCATTGCCACCATAGCTTGTCACATCACGCGGCGAAGTGTAGGCAACCATGACATAGCGCGTACCATAAGTGCGGGCGCGAACTTTGGTCTGGTCAATGTACAGACGCAACGTCGAATAACGCTCATTGTTGCTGTTACCGGATTTGATCAAGTTCTGGGAAACGACTTCGACACTGGACGGTGTCAGGCAGATCCAGTTCTTGGCAAAATTCGTGTAACCGCCCCAGTTGTTGCGGAAATTGTAAATGGAGTTGTCAGCCGTGCCATTACCAAGCGGATAATTGGCAATTTGCGGGAAACTGTTCCAGTTCACACCTTCTGAATCGGCAGGATAGAAAGACTTCTCATCGTCGTCAATATCATCCGGATCGTTGTTCTGGACCCAAACGCGGAAGTTGGAGGCGGCAGAACCACCGGCATACAACTGGGCGGGATTATTACCATTGTTATAGTCCGGGTTGTGATAGTTCAGATCGATGGCGTCGATACGACCGTCACCATCCAAGTCACGATAATAGATACCATAGTAAATCAGCCCATCGCTGGCAGGATCCACACCGGACTGGCCTTTGCCGTATGGCGTGTAGAGATAGTTGTCCGGATTGTTGGTACCAGCCTTCGTAACGAGGACCTGATTGTTCGGCTGCTCAATATAAGTATAGGAATCTTTCGCGTTCGTGAACATTGGCGGCAGGAGGGAGGTCTTGCCGGGCTTGTAGGCGGTCCAGAGCGGAATCGTGATGGTGGTATCTTTCAGAGGATTCTCGTCTTTATCCACAATGTTCTTCAGCGTCAGCGTGATGGACTGCGGAACCCGACCGCCCATGGCTGCGGCATTGTAAGCGGGATCGAGTTTCTTGCGGTTGTCAGCGGCAGGACCATTGTAGTGGTTGAAGTCCAAGTAGATGTAATTCGTGCCGAGTGTGTAGTAGATACCATTGTTGTGGAGTCCCAGTGTCTCCTTGGCGCCGCCACTATAATTGACGACGGCGGTAAAGTTGCCCGTGTTCAGGAAATCCGTGGTATTCGCAGCACCGCCAAGAACGGCCGCGACCTGCAGCAACGGAGAAGCCAATCCAGATTTTCCGAAGATACGTTTGTTGAACGTCAGCTGGATGCTGTAGTTGTCATTGGACATGATGGCACTGACAAGGCGCGGATTCTTGCTGTCGAAAAGAATCAAATCGCCAGTCGTGTTACTCGTCGCGGAAGCGTTCTTCAAAACATCGAACACTTTGTTTTCACGCGGAACGACTTCGATGGTCTCAACGCCGGCGGGAACGCGATAGGCGGCGATGGTATCGTCGTCAACCGTCCAATTGGCATCATTCAGAGCCGTGTAAGGCAGTTTGCCGGAGGCGGTGACGGCGGCGGCATTGTACTGGACTTCCAGAGATGGATTGTATTTGATGAAAACATTCATCTTCGTCGCGTAACCTTCTGCATCTGCGTCGAGCAGTGTAACGCTTTCCACCTGTGCGTTCGTGATGGTGCCGCCATTGTTGTGGAGGATGACATTCAGATCCGTTGCCTGAACTTTCTTTGTCCAGCCGAAGACTGGCTCGTTCCATGTCACGGTCACATACTTGTTGTCCTTGGACAGCGTAGCCGCAATGATGGCGGGGCCGCAGTCGTCGAAGGTATAGAGTTCGGAACTGAGATAGGCGGTGCCCGTTTCGGGGACATAATCAACGCCGATGTAGGCTTCGCCGTTATAGGCGCGGACGACGAGTTCGCCCGTGGAAGGCGTCCAGCTGTAGATGCTGACATTCGGGACCTGCGTGCCGACCTTGCCCGTCGTGATATTGCGGATCTTGAAAGAATTCAGATCGGCGTCCGTCAGACCATTGCCGGTCACTTGGAAATACAGGAGGTTGTCTTTCGTCAGGGCATCTTTTTTCAGTGCGATCTTCGTGACCTTGGAAGCGGCGGCGGCACTGCCGGCGGCAACGCCGTCAACAGCGTCCAGAACAACGACAGGCTTCACATCGTACATGCCGGTCTGGTCGGTGGTGTTGGAGCCATCGACGTCAACGGTCAGGAAACCGGCCTCAAGAGAAAGGCTGCCGGAGGCGGAAACGCCCGTGATGGCGATGATGTCGCTGGAAGCGATCACCTGGGCTTCGCCAGCCGCCAACGACGTACCGCCGATGGTGGCCTTGGACAAATCAACATCAACATTGCCGACAGCGCGATTGAATTGCAGATAGGCTGTCGTGCCTTCTTTCCACCAGGAGAGGAGAGCGAGATTTTCAAGCGGGGAGGCGACGAAGTCGTTCGCCCAGACGTTACGGTTATTTGGTACCGTCACAGTCTTGGTTCCCGCGAAATTCAAACCATCCTTTTCAAGGACGATTTCATACGTTCCAGCTTCGACTTTGTCAATAGCCCAGATACCACGTGCATCCGTCGTATTGCGGAACTTGTCCGCGCCGGGGATTTCATCAGCTTCCTGCGTTCCGTTGTTGTTGCCTTTTTCATCCCAGTCCTGATAGATGGGCGTCGCTTCCGGATCTTTCGGTTCATTCCAGACGAGCATGGTCTGCCACGTGTCTTCTGAACCGGCTTTACGGATGCTGACTTTCACGCCGGCGACTGGATTGCCGTTGGCGTCCGTCACGCGACCGGAAATGATCTGACCAGCGAGATTATCGTTAGCCTGCAGTTTCTGACGGTAGAGGTTACCGAGAGCAAAACCAAAGGATGGAGCCCAAGTAGTGGCAAACACTTCTTCGCAGTTATACCATGCATCGGCTGCACCAGCCCAGCCGTAATTCATGTGGTAATACCAGCGACCGTCCAAGCGGCCATAACCGTCACAGACAATGGCATGGCCTTCGCCGCCCAGCAAATCAGGAATAATGCTACTGATGGAGACACCGACGGGACGGCGTGCGTCCAAATTGGCACGCGCGTCATTCGCGTTCAAGGAACGTGCGGCATCGGCATAGCCGAAGAAGTCTTTCATCGCCCTTGGACTGTAATTGGAACCAGAAGCGGAACTGCTGTAGCTCATTCCAACAGCCAAACCCGCGTCAAAGCACAATGCACCGATCTGCTTGTAGGTCTCCAGCTTTTCTGCGCCCGTGGGAACAAGCGTCATGGCGTCCCAGTCATAGGCACCGCCCGTGCCATCGCCACCGCGGAGATTCATGGAAACGCTAAATTGCGTCCCATTGTCCGTCTCAATAGAACAACGACCCGTTTTTACGCCAATGGGTTTCTGCGGCCACTGGAAGTAGCGAAGAATCTGGGCTGTACCAGTTGCAACACAACCGCAAGGTGCGTTGTTCTGGTTGCCGGGTTCGTCAAAGGAATAGCTCTTGTCATAAATAGTCGGCGTATAATAGTTGTAGATACCGCCGGACTGCGACCAACGGGACTCAACGAACGAGCCAACCCAGACTTCGGAAACGACACCAACGCCAGCGGCACGCGTTCCGCCCGTCGTGAAACGGGCCCACGTGGCCTTGTTCTGCTGGATACCTTCCGGAAGTTCGCCACGCGTCTGATCCGCTGCGATCTTCTCAACGGCAGTCATGCGGTTCGTCAAATCCGCATACAGCAAGGCGAACAGGGGATTCTGCGGGTTGCTGTCAAACTTCCCTTCCTTGGAAACGATGACAACCGGATTGATACGGTCATCAGCGGACACGACGATGAAGCCTTTCGGCTCCAATGAAACAATGTAACCGAGTACCTTGCCATCCGCGTTCTTGAATTCTTCAATGTCGCCGACCTCCGCCGCGCCGACCTCTGTATTCAAGGCATTGCCAGCGGCTTTAAGCCAGTTTTCGGCGAATTTAGTCGCCAGCTCTTTGTCAACAGGCGCGGCATGGACGATGCCGGTCGCGACAACCATCAACAGGACAAGAAGCCAAGAGCCGATTCGGCTGTGCTTCGTTCCATCAAACTTCATTTTTGTTGCGTTTGACATGTTGTTTCCTTTCTTCGTTTTTGAATCGGGGGTTGTTTGTTTCTATGTTATTAAATATTTATTTTAAGCAATTTTCATGCCAGTTTTCAATGCCTTTTCAGCATAAAAAACTCCTTTTACCAACACTATTCATCACTATATTGAGACTTACAATCACTATACGCCATGAAACCACGATAATCAAGTAAAAACTGAATTTTTTGTTAAAAAAAATCATCAAGCGGCTCTAGGAACTCTAGAAGCTCTAGAAGCTCTAGAAACTTTAGCATCTTCAGCGGCTAAAGATGCTAAAGAATACTGAGTCTTAAAAACAAAAGCAAAAACTATGCCTAACTAAAAATGAAAAAGCCCTGCAGTTTAAACCGCAGGGCTTTTAGTTATACTACTATGTTTGTATTAGTGTCTGAAGTCCGGCAGACCGCGGAGGTCGTTGGCACGGATCGGCAAACCGGCGGGCGTGACCAAGCGGGCGTTCACGAACATAAGGAGGTTCGTCTTGACGCTTTCTTCACCCTTCATGCTGAAGAGGTGGCCGAGAACAGGCAGGCTGCCCAGGAACGGAACCTTGTCTTCATACTTCGTCAGTTTTTCCTGAATCATACCACCGAGGACGATGGTCTCACCATCCCAGATGACCAGCTTCGTCTTGGCACGGCGGTTCGTCAAGATAGGCATCATACCGACCTTTGTTTCGATTTCGCGGCCTTCGAGAATCATGGTTGTGTTGAAGGAGGTATCATAGCCAAGGAATTCGATGACCTGAGGTTCGAGTTCGACATCGATGGAGTAACCGTCGGGGGAGACAGTGGGCGTCACGTCGAGGATGACACCGATATCCTGCGAGTCGCCGAATTCAGGCGTTGCGGGCGTATAGCTGACAGCGCCGTTGTCGCCGTCTGTATCATATTCCGGCTCGGTCCAGCTTTCAGGGAAGTAACGGACAGTGACGACCTTGATCTGGGCGGTCTGGCCGCTGATGGTCGTGACCTTCGGGGCGCTCAGCACGTCACTGTGCTTTTCCTGCTGGATGGCATACAACGTCGTCTGGAAGGCATAGTTGCCGAGGATGGAATAGACCGAGAACATTTCATCGTTGACAGCGGAACCGAAGACATCAGTCGCAAGACGGAGACCTTGCGTGAAGTTTTCCGTTTCCTTTGCGATGCCCAGCTGGAACTGGGAACCGGCGGAGCCGCCGATACCGAGGTTGTGCTTGCCATCACGCTTCGTAGAGTCAGACGGATCCGTCAGAGACAATGGATTGACATTGAGACCAGCGCCACCGGCCTTGAGGCTCCAGCGGAAGCCGAGGGTATCCAGATTGGTTTGTTCGATTTCAACGAACTTGGCCTCGATGGAGACCTGCGTCGGCGTGAAGTTCAATTCATTCAAAATCTTTTCGATCTTCAGATGATTTTCAGGCGTGTTGTTGACGACCAGCTTGCCGGCCTTGGAGTAGTACAGGGCGCGGGCGCCGAGCGGGAACGTGACACCCATGTTGGAGAACAACGTCGCGGCATTGACGAAGTACTTGTTGTCGTCATCGTC
>JAFZIJ010000184.1 GCA_017554445.1 Victivallales bacterium | reverse complement strand
CTTTCCTTGAAAAACTATCGATGGAGATGTACATTTTGTCATGGCGGGTTTTATATGTTATATTGTTTTGTAAGCTATTATAATATAACACTTTATATAAAATCCGCCACTTTTTCAGGCATTTTTCATGAAATATTCGGGCTAATCACTAAATAAAATGGGAGGGTCACGCTTTTGCGTGACCCTCCCATTTCTTTAAATACATTCGTGTGAATTCGTGTGAATTCTTGGTTCCATTAAGCATTAAGCATTCAGCATTCAGCATTAAGCATTAGATAAACTTGTCCCACGGCGCGCGATAGGGCCGTGTCAGCATCGCGTTCGCTTTGTCGTCGTTCACGAAACGCTCCGCCTTCGGATCCCATTGCAGACGGCGATGCAGCAGCATCGCGATGTTGGCCAGATGGCAGCATGTCGCGGAACGATGGCCGACTTCCGCAGGGCAGATCGGCTGTTTGCGTGTGCGAACGCACTCCAGGAAGTTTTCGTAATGGTCTGTGCTTTCGTAAAGACGGATATGCGAATCATTTAGTTCCGTCTGCGCGATTTCCGGCGGATTCGTGATCAGGCCACCAGAGCAATTCGGATCCTGCGGTGTCGCCGCTGCGCGTTTCACTTCCAGATCGCCTTTCGAGCCATGGAAGATGACACGGCTGCCGCCCGTCACGCAACGAACTTCCGTGCCGTTGGCGTATTTCATGCCGAAATCGACCTTTGTCGCCGTCGTGAACAGGCCCGATTTCGGAAATTCGCCGTCGCCCCACACTTCGACAGGGCCTGAATCGTCCATCCCCAATGCCCACTGCACGATGTCCAGATGATGCGCGCCGAAATTCGTAACCTGTCCGCCGGAATAATCCAGAATGAAGCGGAACTGATAATGGCAACGCTGCTCATGGTAGGCCGCGGCGGGAGCGGGCCCCAGCCAGAAGTCATAGTCGAATTCCGGCGGAACTGGCATCGGCTCCCACGTCGGTTCGCAGAACTTGTTGTTTTCCGGAATCTCGACTTCAATCCACTTCACATCGCCCAAGAAGCCGTTTCTTACGAGTTCACAAGCCTTTCGGAATTGCGGGGACGAACGCTGCTGGCTGCCTGTCTGCAGGATGCGGCCCGTCTGTTCGATGACTTGGCAGACCTTCCGCCCTTCAGACACGAACAGCGAAAACGGCTTCTCCAGATAGATATCCTTCCCGTTGCGCGCCGCGTCAATGGCGATCAACGCATGCCAATGGTCCGGAACGGTGATGACGACGGCATCGATGTCATTCGCGCGGTTCAAATCGCGAAAATCATGGTACGTCTTGCAGTCGTGATTGTTATATTGTTCATCGACCAATGCCTTCGCCGCCGCCAGATGGCCGTCGTCAACGTCGCACACGGCTTTCACGACACAATCGTCGTGCTTGAAAAACGCCTTCAGATTGTACGTTCCTTGATTCGCTACTCCGATGAAGCCTAGACGAATGGGATTCATGACCTTTCCTCTGATTAAATTTTCACGTGTTTGTAGATTTCTTGCCGTCAGTTTTTGCGACTGATGGCTTTACCTATTATAATATAATGATGTTTTGTTGTGAATCTTTATGACTTCACGCAAAAACAACATGTTTACTATAACCGCTTTGACAAGCAAGCCAAACGGACAACGGCTTTTTCCTATCGGAGACAATCATGAAAATCGAAAAATGCGGCAGCTACCACGCCAAAATAGAAGGCTGCGAACTCGTCAACATGCCTGACGGCAAATCCGCCTTCAAAGTTTATTTCGTCAGCATCGTCGGACGGGACAATCCATCCCGCACCGAATGGGCACATTGCGGCATCGATAAACAAGCCTTTATCAAGGCTTTCCGTGAATCTGGACAGGAAGGCGTCGGTTTTCTGACCGCCTTCCCGCACATCACGAAAGTCTTCCGCTACGCGCCGAAAATGGAAATCCTCCAGCATGTCCGCGCGTTCGACACGAAAACATTCGCCCCCATCAGTCTCATTCGCGATGATTTCGTCGAATTCGCCTGTCTCGCCGAAGCCCTGCTCGCGGCGGATGAATACAAGGCATGGGCGGCCGCAAGCTCCGTGGAAGAGTATCTCCGCTATGTGTCGCCCGTCGAAAATGCTCCCGTTTTCGACAACGCCAAACTGAAACGCTATTTTAGTGATTAGTGGTTAGTGATCAGTGGTTGGTGATCGGGAAAGCGATTCTCTTACATGACTTTCTAACCACTGACCACTATGACTTATGGCTCTAAAGCCGCCTGGTGCCCCATTCGTCCCTTTCGTCCCTTTCAAACAGCGCTGGAGCGCAGCCCTCCCAATTAACCACTAACCACTGAACACTAAGATGAGATTCAGACCATGCATCGACCTCCATGGAGGAAAAGTCAAGCAAATCGTCGGTTCATCGCTTAAAGACGGTGAGAACAACGACTTGAAGACGAATTTCGTCGCGGATCTTCCGCCAAGCCATTATGCGGACATGTATTATCGCGACGGTCTTGTCGGCGGCCACGTCATCATGCTCGGCCCAGGCAATGACGCGGCGGCGGAAGAGGCTCTTTCCGTCCATCCGGGCAACCTGCAGGTCGGCGGCGGCGTCACGCCCGCCAATGCCGCCAGATGGCTTGCCGCTGGAGCCGGAAAAGTCATCGTCACGTCATACATTTTTGAAGACGGCGAACTGTCCATGAAACGCCTCAACGAACTGGCCACCGCCGTTCCTCGTGAACATCTCGTGCTTGATCTTAGCTGCCGTAAGCAGGCGGATGGATACCACGTCGCATGCAACCGTTGGCAGACCATCTGCGAAACAAAAGTTGATGAAACGCTGCTGCAACGCCTTGCGGAATTCTGCTCCGAATATCTTGTCCACGCCGTCGATGTGGAAGGCAAGCAGAACGGCGTCGAACTGGAACTCGTCGAGAAACTCGCCGTCTGGTCGCCCTGCCCCGTCACCTACGCGGGCGGAGCACGTTCCATGGACGACGTCTATGCCATCAACGACCGCGGTGGCGGCAAGGTCGATGTCACCGTCGGTTCCGCTTTGGACATCTTCGGCGGCGACGGCATACGTTATTCCGAAATCGTCGCATTTGACAAATCGCAAAATTCGTTATAATGTTATATGATTTCATATTACTTTTATATAGAATAGGAGCAAACATGCTGAAAAAATCATTGACTTTCCTGCTGGTTCTCATCTGCCTCGGTCTTCGGGCGGACTATCTGGATGACGGCTTCGCTGCGCCTCCCGTCCAAGCCAGACCGCAGACGTGGTGGCATTGGATGAACTGCAATATCACGAAGGAAGGCATCAAAGCAGATATCGACGCCATGTACAAGGCAGGTGTCGGTGGTTTCACGATTCTCGATATTTCCGAAGGCATTCCCGAAGGCGATGTCAAGACCGCTTCTCCAGAATGGTTCGACATGGTGCAATACGCCATCGAATGCGCGGCGGCGCACGGCATGGAAGTCTGTGTCCACAACTGCCCCGGCTGGTCCTCCAGCGGCGGCCCGTGGATCCAGAAGGAAGACGCGATGAAGAAAGTCACCTATTCCGAAACCGCCGTCGACGGCGGCAAATTGATCACCATCGCCCTGCCACAACCGCCTGTTGTCATGGACTTCTACCAGGACATTGCCGTCATCGCCTTCCCGACACCTGCGGACGGCACCAAAATCCCGAATTTTGAAGGCAAAGCGTATTACAACGAAAACAACAACCATGACTACGGCAAGGAGCCGCCAGCAGCCGCCATCATCAAGCGCAAAAACATCATCGATATCACCAACCGCATGGATTATAACGGCACTCTCAAATGGCAGTGCCCCTCCGGTAAATGGACTATCGTCCGTTTCGGCTACACGCTGACAGGTCGTTACAACCATCCCACCACCCGCTACGGGCGCGGCCTAGAATGCGACAAACTCTCCAAGAAAGGCGTCAAAGCCGCTTGGGATGGCATGATGGGCATCATCGTAAGAAACGCCGGCCGTCTCTCTGGAACTGCGCTTAAAGGTTCCCTCATCGATAGTTACGAAGTAGGTGCCCAGAACTGGACGGACAACTTCCCCGCGGAATTCAGCCGCTATCGCCATTACAACATCATCCCGCTCCTTCCCATCCTGACGGGCCGCTACGTCGAATCGCAGGAATTCTCCGAACGCTTCCTCGACGACTTCCGCCGCACCATCTCCGAACTCTTCGCGGAATGCTATTCCGAATACTTCAACGTCCTCTGCAAACAGGCCAATCTCGACTTCTTCGTCGAGCCCTACGTCGGCCCGTTTGACGAAATCCTGCAAGGCCGCGCGGCGGATGTCCCCATGGGCGAATTCTGGGGCGGCTCCAACGGCACATGGAAGGCCGAGCTCGCCGGCAATATCGCGCAAGTCTTTGGACATAAGTATGCTAGCACGGAAACGTTCACCGCCGATCCAAACAACGGCCGCTGGCAGATGCAACCCGCTGACCGCAAGATTCAAGGCGACAACGCCTACATCGCGGGCGTCAACCGCTTCATCTTCCACAGCTACGCCCACCAGCCGTGGGATGTCACGACGCCCGGCATGACGATGGGCCAGTGGGGCTTCCATTTCAACCGCCACAATACGCTGTGGAAGACCTTCCCCGCGTGGCTCTCCTATCTCGGCCGCGCTCAGTACATGCTGCAGCAGGGCCGCGTCGTCAGCGACGCGTTGTACATCGCGCCGCAGTCCGTCCCCTGCACGGACACCTACAATCCGCGCCTCCCGGCCGGCTATCACGCCAATTGCATCGACGTCCGTTCCTTCCTTGAAATGGTCAAAGTGAAGAACGGCCGCATCGCCCTGCCGAACGGCCTGACCTTCCCGCTGCTCGTCGCCAACAACACGGCCAACGTCTCGCCCGACGTCCTCCGCAAGCTCCTCAGCCTAGCCAACGACGGTGCCGTCATCCTTCTTGGCGAACCTACCAAACACGCTTTCGGCCTCACCGACTATCCGTCGTCGGATTCTGAAACAAAAAAGCTGGTCAACCGACTGTGGGGGGGCCTTGACAAAGACCATCCCTCCCGTACCATCGGCAAAGGCCGCGTCTATTATGGCGTCAAGCCGGAAGTCATCCTCAACGATCTTGCCGTGAAGCCTGATTTCCAAGCGGAATTCATGCCCGAACAGGTCAAACGCCCCGTCTCCTACCTCCATCGACAGGACGACAACGGCAACGACTGGTATTTCATCACCAATCCGCAACTACTGCCGGTCGATTTCACTGGCGTTTTCCGTATCGACAACCGCGTGCCCGAACTGTGGGATGCGCAGACAGGAAAGTGCATTGACGCACCTGCTTACGAATGCGTCAACGGCACCGTCCGCGTTCCGATCCGCCTTGCACAGTCCGGTTCGCTGTTCGTCGTTTTCCGCAAGCCAGCCGTTAAGACGGTCTTCCATTTCTTCAAACAACATATCAACCATGTCGCCGACGTGGCATGGTATCCGCAGGAAGCGGACGAAGAAAAGATCAATCTCGTCATCAAGAAGGCGACATACGCAGCGAACGACGGTTTCGCCAGCAAGGATGTCACCGCCCATGTCCAGAGCCTTGTCGCCAGAGACGGCACACTTAACATCATCGCCTCCAACGACATACTCGGCGGCGATCCCGCGGTGCTCCATCTCAAGCATCTTGATCTCGAATACACGCTGAACGGCAAAAACGTCACCGCCAGCTTCCCCGAAAACGGCTCCGTCCAGATTCCCGCGGGAATCATCGGCAAGCCTGACTACGATGTCGTCGCCCATGACGGCACCGTCACGCTGACAGCCTGGGAGGACGGTGTTCTCGCCGTCACGGACGCCAAAGGCAAAATGTCCTTCGTGACCGCCATCGGCGTTCCCAAACCCATCGTCATCGACGGCCCATGGAATGTCTCCTTCCCGCCGAATCTCGGCGCCCCCGAAAAGGCCACCTTCCCTGAACTCATCTCCTTCACGGAAAGCAAAGAGAACGGAATCAAATTCTTCTCGGGAACCGCCACCTACACGAAGACGGTTGAACTGCCGGAAGACTATGTCAACTCGCCACTTATGCTTGATCTTGGCATGCTTCACGACAACGCCCGCGTCTTCATCAACGGACGCGACTGCGGCATCCTCTGGAAAGCTCCGTTCCGCGTCAACGCCACGGGCATCATGAAGGCCGGAGCCAACGACATCCGCATCGAAGTTACGAACCGCTGGGTCAACCGCCTTATCGGCGACGAAGAGCTTCCGCCCGATGTCGAATGGAACGGCAAACGCCTCAAGGAATGGCCGAAATGGTTCCTCGAAGGCAAGCCCAGCCCGACGGGCCGCATCGCCTTCACGACATGGCATCATTGGGGCAAAGGCGATCCGCTGAAGCCCGCCGGCCTCATCGGCCCCGTGCAGCTCCGCATTGGATTGAGAAAATAATTTAGCGGACAACAATCCCCAACAAACGTACGGCGACTGGATTCATTCCAGCCGCCGTACGTTTGTTATACCGTTCCTTCATTTTCAAACAATATTACTGAAAAAGATCCGCCAGCACGATATTGCTCTGGATGATGCCGCTGTAGTTGTTCATCACCAGCCCATTGGCGGAAATCATCGTCAAATGAACCGCTTTCTGCGGAGCAACCTCTTCCATGAAAGCGTCCAATTTGTTCTGCAGATTTTCACTGTAATCACGGTCAATCGCAAATGGATTGCGGGAGAATTTGATCTCGCATAAATTGATAACATTGTCCTGTCGGTCTATGACCAAATCAATCTGGGCGCCTTTGCGACTCTTTCCATTATAACGCCATGCATAGAAATTGCAGATGACTCCAGAAATGCCAAGGGCTTTTTGGATTTGCGCAATATGTTGCATGCAAACACGTTCAAACGCAAGGCCCGACCATGCTGTATGCATAGGGGAATTCAAAGAAGATGTCCAGAAATGCGCGTCATTGGTGCGGTTGTTCGCCATGTACTGGTAATGGAAAAGCGTGAAATTATCAAACAGCTGGAATATCTGCTGAGTCTTTGGATGGCCTGGCTGCGAATAACGGCGGATAAAGCCGCACTCCTCCAGTTCTTCAAGCGTTTGCGTCAGGCTTCCATTGCTTTTCATTTTCGTCTCAGCCATGATTTCAGAACGCATCAGACCGTTCAGATGTTTTCCAAGACATTCTAGAATTGCGACATGATGACCGTCCATCTTGAAAAGGGAGGCGAATAACTCATGAAATTCATGATGCAATTCACCATCTGGATTGAAGAACAGACCATCGATATTTTGCGCAAGGCTTAGTCCGCGTTGAAGACGACTCCAATAGAACGGAATGCCCCCCATGATCATATAGCATTCCGCGATATCCCGCTCGGTAAAACGAAGGCCATTTTCTTCAGCCAAATCACGACATTCCCGCAAGCTGAACGGTCGGATCGGAAGCCTAAGCGTAACGCGATTGTACAATCCACCATGGTTTTTCAGGACTTTGCTGATAATCCACGATGTGGCGCTCCCGCAAATGATCAGCAAAATATCCTTTCTGGCGGAAGCCCAGCCATTCCAGAAATGCTCCAATGCGGAGACGAAATTGGAACGGGGCGTATCCATCCATGGAAGTTCATCAAGAAACACAATCTTTTTCTGATCAGTGGATTTGGCAAGAAGCGTCTTCAGAGAATCGAAAGCATCAAACCAATCCTTTGGTCGAGGGCAATCCGGCAAGCCCTGCCCTTTCAAACTACGCCAAAACTCCGACAATTGAAGGGCATAGTTCACCTTCGAGAGACCGGAATGCTGGAACGTGAACGTGTAATTGAAGGTTTCCCGCACAAGAAACGTCTTTCCGACACGCCGCCGTCCATACACAGCCACAAACTCTGAATATTTGGATGACGCAGCCTCCAAGAGCCGCGATTTTTCCTGCAGTCGCCCAATCATACAGCTCTCACGCATACCTTATATTCTGCTAAAACTTCCTGAGAAAACATA
This sequence comes from Victivallales bacterium, assembly GCA_017554445.1. Lineage (GTDB taxonomy): Bacteria > Verrucomicrobiota > Lentisphaeria > Oligosphaerales > Oligosphaeraceae > UBA1407. The sequence goes on along the minus strand of JAFZIJ010000184.1, from coordinate 31,018 downwards.
TTTTGGCTAAATATAGCACTATAATCAGCCAAAACAAGTCCTCAAATCATGTTTTGGCAAAATATAGCCTATAATCTGCCAAAACTACTCTATAAACACATGTTTTGGCTAAATATAGCCTATAATCTGCCAGATTTTTTACAAATTACAAAAAATCCAAGGCAAGTTTGGAGCTCTCGTCCTAAAAATACAAGGCAAGATGGGAGAGATGCGTACCTGCGCGTCCGGTCGCACGGAAGCGCACCCATCCCTCCCAGCTTACAGCTTAAGGCATTGAGCCATAAGCCGTTGTTGCGCTATTGCGCAACAACGTCAATCGTGTAGATGTTCGTAATGGCCGGACCATCCGTCGGAGAGAGTTCCTTCGGGGCGCTCCACTGCTCCAGATTGACATGCTTGTTGGTGGTGTTCATATACATATAGCAGAAATCCACGTCAGCGGGATTGAACGTGTTCGTGATCACACAGGTCTTCTTGTCGGCAGTCTCAAACGAAAGCTGCCAGTGGCCCTGCGGCTTGTCGGCATCCTTGCCCCAGATTTCCGCATAATCAACATCGTCCGCCAAAAGACTGGAGAGAACGACACTCTTCTTGCCGTCCGCCAGCGTGCGGACCAACGTTGCGTCCTTCAGTTCGGGCACGTTGAACACGGGATGGACGCGGAAGGAACGCTTGTCCTTCGCTGTCTTCGACGTGTATTTGGACGACACTTTGAACGCATTGCCCGCCAATTCGATGCGACGCGTCACGAGAACGCCGTCCTTCAATAGGCATTCCATCTCCACAAAGTCCTTGCCCTGAGCCTTTACCGTATAGTTTTCATTCCAGCCAAGACCACGAAGCTCCGGCGTGGCATACTCCTCATAACCATCCACATCCGGATTGTAGCCGTCCTTATCGTTGCCGTTGACGCGCAGGATATCGTGACCGTCGGCCAGACGAGCACGCCAGATGCGGCCGCCCAGGCTCGGCAGGATGTCGAGCGACAACGCGTCGTTCTTCAGCGTCACAATTTGATGTTTGTTGCCTGTACCACGGCGGGCGGCGAGCCAGTTCGCAGTCGTCCAACGTGCATTTTCGCTTGTGCGAGAAAGATTCGCCCTTTTCGCAACTCGTTCGAAGAAATCAAGTTCCGCATTGGAAGACAGGCTTTTCACCAAAACGCCGTTATCCATGAAGTACGACGACGACGTCAGCATCTGCTTCGCGTAGATGATCGGCAGATAGGCCACTTGGACGCGTTGCAACTGCACAGGATCGTCCTTCACGGCGTCCATCGCCTGCTGGAAGAGTTCCGTCGATTTGTCCATCAACGCCTTGTCATTCAGATAGTGCTGCGCGGAGGCGTAGATTCGGACATGCAAGTCCGCCTTGTTGCAGACGTTGTCGTGCAGCATCGTCAGATATTCGCGGATGAATGGCGCGGCCGCGCCGTAATAGCCATCCGTGAATTCGCGGATGGCCTTGTCAACGTCATACGTCGGCTCCCATAGCAGCTTCGCCATGACATAGGCGCGCAATTCGGCCAGTTCGCCTGCATCGCTGTAGTAGTTGGCCTCTTCGAAGATGCTCGTCACATGGTTGCGGATGAAAAAGTCGATGTTCGGCGCGAGAACACGGAAGTTCGGGAACGGCATGTTGTTATGCGCGTAGTTGATGACATAGTCCCAGATGTGCAGGCGGTTGCAGATTTTCGCCCAGTCGCGAATGTCATCGACAAACGTCTTGTTGAACGGGCAGGTTTCCAGCGGATGCGTGAAACAGCATTCTATGGAGCAAAGACGGATGGCGACGTTCGGCGCGGGCTTCACGTGTTTCGGCGGCTTGCGCGTGTATTGATACGCCAGCGTGTCGATGATCTTGTCGGGATAGTCTTTCGCGATATCGTTGGCGATGGCATTGACGAAATGCAGCAGCGGTCCGGCCTGGCTGCCTTCGTATTCGGCCAACGCACGGCACTTTTCGCATGTGCAGTAGTTCCGCCAGTCGTTCTGCGAGACACTGAAAATCATCGCTTCGGGATGTTCCTGGATGCGTTTGCGGATCTCCGCCGTCGCAATGCGGATGACATCCGGATTCGTCAGGCAGAGTTGCGACCGTTCGACGACACGCTTTCCTTTGATTTCCGAATAGTATTCCGGATGCTCCGCGCCATAGATGTTCGGCGGAACGAGCGATCCGAACGTATGGACGAAGCCGCAGTAAATGACATGGCTGCCCCACTTCGCGTCCGCATGGACGGCCGCGCCGTTCATCTTGTTGCGCACGCCGAATTCCGGCGGATAATTGCACGTGTAGTTCGCGTCGCGCTGTTCCAGATACGGAACGAACACTTTCTTCAAGTTGTTCAATTCCACGGTTTCAGCCGCCTTCGGGATGAACGAGCAGTCCGCCGTGAACCAACGGCAGCCCAGATAGTCGTCCAACAGCGTATAGACGGAATACAGGACGCCGCGTTGTCCGCCTCCGAGCAGCAACGCATGGTTCTGCGGATTGCTTTCCACATGGATGCCTTCCAGACCAAGTTTCTTATAATCAACGCTAAAGCCGTATTTTTCCAGTAAACGGCTACGCCCAAGGAAGATAGGATATTTCGTGACATCTTCTTTGTCCGTCACGATATCAAATGACTGGCCAGTCATTTCCTCCAGATAATACGCCAATTCGTCCGCGGCAAACGCTTCCGACGGTGTCGCTTCTTCCGGAATGACAATCACATGCGTATCGCCACGCAACGCGACACCGTCGATTTTGACGATGCGACGGCCGACGTTCGCCTGCTTCCGTTCGACTTCCATGAGAATCTGCATCCCTTTCTTATACCACGATTTAGCCAAATCGTCGGGGATCGCCTTCTCGTCATCCGCCGCCTTCACAAGTTCGTTCGCCCTGTCGAGTTCGACCAGTTTATCGGCCATTTGCGCACGACGAAGCTGCCCGTTGAGAGCGAGCGTCGGAATCGTCAGTTCCCACGCCTTGCGGCAGGAATCCATCTCTTCGCCTTTTCTAAACGCATCCACAAGAACCTGAACACGTTGCAACACTGTCAACGGCGCCATGAGTTCATTCAGACGTTTCGGACCGTCCGGCGTGTTGATGGCGCCGCTGCTGATCATGTCCGCAAGATATGAAAGATTGTTCGCTTCGTCGAGCTTGTTCTGGATGATAAGGCAGTCGATATCGCCACGGGAAACACCGTCCGTCACGGCGGCCAGTTTCTTCATGGCGGCAAAATCGCCTTTCCTTAAATAATAGCGTGCCAGCAGACGCGCCTCATTATAGGCCGGCTTCACAAGTTTCTGGAGTTCAGCGATATGCTCCTCTGCGGATTTGACTTTCACGATTTCCAGTTCGTCAATCCATGCCTTCGCCTTGTGGCTGCCCGCAATCACCAACGGGATGAAATCATATGTTTCGTCCGGCCCGTAGAAATCGACGCTCACCTTGTGCCATTCGCCATCCGGCTTCAGATTCACGTTGAACATGAAAAACCAGCCAAATGAATACCAGCCATAAGTATAAAGAGCGGAGACAGTTCCGTCGCTTCCCGCTTCGCATTTCGCCCACGCCGTCGCGCGATAGACGGCATATGGCTCGATCTTGAGTTTTATGCCGCTGTACGACGCCCAGCGAGTCTCCGCCGCCACGCTGAACATGCCGGCCTTCTTGCCTGAATGCGCCTCCGTTTCGACGCCCAACTTGTCAAATTCGCGATCCGGCCACAGATTCTCCTGCGCCATCCCGAACAACGGCAACATCAATGCAAGCAACAACCATTTCTTCATGACTTTTTCCTTTTTTATATGTTACTTTTGACAATTTTCCTTTGACAATTTATGGAACTCAATGACCGCCACACCTGCCGCAGGCAGGACATAACGGCTACCATCCGCCGCAACTTCCTTTGGTTCAAAGATATCCGCAACTTGGTCATAGACTTCGTCCTGCGGATTAGCGGCGATTTCCAATATCCTGCTTGGCGTCGTCTGGTAGCCCGGAATCGAAAACGCCATCGTACGCGACGTTGTTCTACTCAGATTGACCAGATGCAGATACAGCGTTTCACCGTTGACGCTTGCCGCCGCATCGACGCCGTCAGGCGCCTGCAGCGCAACGGCTTCCGTACCGATATGCTGGCTGAACAGCTTCATGATCGTTCCGACAGGCAGGAAATACGGGCGGCTGTTGCGAATCGGCGTCGGCAGCATGATCGCATTGTTCTGCCAACGGTTGCCCATGAAATCCGCAAGTGTCGCGATTTCAATCGTCTCTCCATGCCGTTGCAACATGTTCGCGCAGCGCGCATATGCCACGCCCGCGTACCATGACGAGAGAAAATCGCCGCGATGGCGGCCGCCGATCGCATAATGGCCTTCCGTCACGGCAAGCTTCTTGCCATACGGCGCAACGGATTTCTCCATGTAGAGGATGCGGTCTTCAAAATCGCGCGTCGATTCAAGCATCTTCTCCCATGTCGTGTCGGCGTCGATGCGGTAGTTCATGCCGTGCAACGCTTTGTAGTTTTCCCCGCCGCCAAAATGATTGTGGAATGCAACCATTTCCGCGCTGTCGCCGACGGCTTCGCAAATGTCCGCCGTCCAGTCGCAGGTCTGTCCATCCAGATAGCGTTTCTGCCATGTGTTGTTTTCACCGTCGCCCCATACAATTAATTTAATATTGGGATCCGCATTGCGCATGGCCTTGATGAACAATGGAGCGCGTTCGGCGTTCTGTCGGCTTGTGTAACCATTTCTGTCATAACTGGTTTCGTTGCCGATCTGCCAGTAGCGGACATTGAACGGCTCCGCATACCCATGCGATTTCCGCAAGGCGTCATTCGGATCGTTGCAGTAACGGACCCATTCCGCCGCCTCTTCCGCCGTTCCAAGACGGTTTTCGCCATTCGCGGGATGCGCCCAATTCATCCGTCCATCCGATTCAAAATTCACGCAGAAAAGCAGTTCCGAATGGCATTCCTTCGCCAATTCCGCCAATTCAGCCGTACCGACTTGATTGAGGTAAATACCGTCCCAGCAAAGGTTTTGCATGGGGATCCGCTGCGGGCCAACGCCTTCTTTCCAATGATAATACGACGCGAAACAACCGCCCCATCGCAGCATAGGCGGCGCCAACCGCTTCACGATTTCCATGGCGCGCGGCTGCCAACGCCCCACCATGAAATCCCATGCCGCGTCAATCGACGTATCCGTCGTGCCCAATGGCTCCGCAAACTGCATGAACAGATACGGCGACAATCTGTACAACGGCTTCGGATTGATTTGGATGATGTTCATGGCTAAATCCTTAAATACGCGGCGCATTCAATGTTCAACTGCAACGTCTCCGCCTTGCCGTCATTTTTGAACGAAGCCTTCGACGGCGCGGGAGACAGAATTTCAAAACCGCGCACGCCAAAGAACTGACCTGCAACGTTTATGGACTGCAAAAACGCCGTGATCTGCTCCAACGTGCCTTCCACGCCAAGACGGACGGGAAACTCCAACAGGAAAGGCGCGGCTTCCTTCTTGTCGTCCAACGCATAAGCCGTCATGGGCAATACGGAAATCAACGCCGCCGGCTTGCGGCCACCGTCCAACGCCGTCGCCTGAATCTCGTCATGAGACCGAAAACGCAAACCGCTCTTTCCAACCAAATCGACCAGCAAATCGACGCTCCAGCATTGCAGCAGCAGTTGGTAGCTGTATTTGGATTTCGTTGTCAGGGAAAGATTTAGAATCTCAGGGCAGACATAAAGGCTGTTTTGTTCAAACCGCGCCTGCATGTCGCTGAACTCCTGCTGGAACTGCGAATTCAAAACACCGCCCATGAAATCGGAGATCTTGTTGTAGCCACGGGCCGTCATCCGCCGTTGCATGGTGGAACAGGCGAGTTTCATCGCATCCTCCGACATCGCCTTCAGGCCGCCCTTCCCTTCCAGACGCTTCTGCTCATCCTTCAAAATCTTCTCCAGACTCTCCTTCTGCATGGGCCATTTTGATTTGCTTAGTCGCTTCTCTTTGCTAGCCAATTCCTTCCGCATGTCCTGCGCATCCTGAATAGCAGGACGGATGATGAGCATGTAGAATAGAAACAGGCAGACCAAGCCACAGAAGACAATGGCCCCCAGTATCTTGTATCGTTTCAGCCAATTATCCATAACATCCTATTCCTGCGCTATTTCCGGCTCGGCATACGGCATGCGCAACGTAAACGGCATGGCGTGCACGCTCTTGTTCTTCAACAGAAATTCCGTCCACGGCTTGGAGACGTCCGTCCGCGCCCCTTCCGAAACATCCTCCATCGTATCCACACGCCCGAACACCGTCTTGTCGCTCAACTTGGCAGTCAGTTCACCCACGCGCTTCAACGCATCCGAATATCCGGCCTTGTCCGTCATCGTCGTAAAACCTGCCCCAACCATCGCCGCTTCATTTCGTACATCCTTCGCATGAAGAATGTTAGGAAACTCCACATCCATCACCGCACCTCCTTTTCCAAGGCCTGTTTCGAATATTCCAACCACGACTTTCTTCTGATCTTTCTGTATCTTCCTGGCGCGACGCCCAACGTCCTGCAAATCATCGGGATGAGTCTCATAACCGCCCCAAGCGCGATAGCTGGCGGCGTCCGCTAGATAGTAGAACCACATATCATCCGCGCATGAACGGCTCATGACTTCCAACGCCTTGAGCACACGCCCTGAACGATTTACAGACTCCGCCAACGGTGTCATGAGCTGTTCCAATTTGACTGACGAACCGACCGTGTCGTCGATTTTCCGAATCAACGCTTCGCACTGCCCCAACTGTTCTTCATAATGCGACATTTCCCCCATCATGCCGTTGCACCGCCGCAAGACGGACAGTTCGAAGCCCAATATGGACAGCAACAGCACGGCCGCCGCGCAGACTGCAATCGGAAAGCGTTTCAGGCGATGTTTGATGGCAACAATTTCCGGCGGCAACAGCGACAACGGTAATGCAACCGCTGCCGCGCTCTCCAAGCCGATGCCGTACGCCACCGCGAATTCCGGCCGAATTTCGCCACCGATTTCCGGCCCCAAGAGCTCCATGTGGATTTCAAACGCATCCTCCAGCCATTTGCGCAAACCGCCGACGCGGCTTGCGCCGCCACACAGAAATACCCTGTCTATCGGCACTTCCGACAATTCTTCACGCTCCTGGCTACGCCAATGCTCCACGATGTTCTGAATCTCCGAATCCAACGATTTCGCCGCCCGCCACATATCCGAATGCGGCGATTCCTGCGTCAAATCCGCTTCGGCAAGCATTGTGTCGATGTTCGCTTCGCCACTGCCCGCCAAGCTCTTATGCGTTGTAACCTTTTCACGAACCGCCCTTTCGAACGCCTCGCCGCCAAACGACATCGAACCGATGAACAACGGCTGCCCGCCAGCCAGAACAATCGCCGTCGAATTCATTTTGCCCAAATCCAGAATGAGAATTGGTTTCGTGTCGTTAAGACATTCAGGATGAAGCTTCAGCAACGTGTTCACAACCGCCAGGCCGGACATGGAGACGTTATCGCACGGAATCGCCGCCGTATCCAACGCGCGCATCTTTTCACGGATGACTTCCTCACGACACAACCCTATGAGAACAGGATTGTTACGTCCAAATCCAGGCTTCACGGAAACATAGCCATGCAGGAAATGTTCATCTGTGAAATCACCCATCTGGCGAGCTTCCTGCTCCACAAGCGAACCAAGCTGAGACGGCTTGGCCGGAGGAAAATCCGCCAACGACGTCGTCGCCAGAAATTGCGGAATTCCAACGCATACCCGCGCGTCCAGCAGTTTCTGCCCCGCCAGCCAGTCATGCAGGCCGCGGTACAGTTCGCCTTCGTTCAGAATCCCTTCCTCCGTCAAGTCGAATTCACGGCATTCGACAAAACGCGCATGCTTGCCGTCTCCTTCGAACACGGAGACCTTCACGCTTGCGCTACCAATGTCTAGACCTATTCGCCGTTTGTTATTCATAGTAATTTAAAATTTTCTAGAGATTCTAGAGATTCTAGGGCCAAAGCGCTTGCAGTTCGCCAAGATTGTCGCACGTAAATGTCGGCGTCACATCCGCCTTGCTCGACAAATCGGCCCCCGGGCCGACGATACGGCAGGTCAGCGTGCCTGCGTTCACACCCGCCGCGATATCCGTCGCAAGACGGTCGCCGCACATCAAGGCGTTTTCCGGCTTGACGCCGAAACGCGCCGCCGCGCGTTGCAGGAAGCCCGCGTCCGGCTTGCCGAGCTGACGCAGCGTCTTGCCCGTCGCCAATTCCACGCAACGCGAAATCGCGCCGCAATCGACGAGACGCGTCGGCTGATCCGTCGGACAGAACACGTCCGGATGCGTCGAAAAGCCGGGCACGCCATTGTAGATGAACCATGAGGCTTCGCACAACCGCTTGTAAACCAATGTCTTGTCAAACGAGACGATGACCGCTTCCGGATTTTCATCGACGATTTCGTAGCCCGCCTCCTCCATCTCCGCCTTCATCGCGGGAACGCCGAGCAGGTACAGACGCTTCCATTCCGGATGCTCCGCACGCAACGTATCGACGAGAAAATCAACGGACGTGTAGAAATTCTCCTTCGACGTCTTGATGCCGTATTTCGCCAACCGCGCCACATATTCATCTTTGCTGTACGATGAATTGTTGGAGCAGAACGCATACGGAATCTTCCGCGATTTCAGAAAATCCAAAAACGGCATGGTCGTCGGATACAACGTCCCGCCATGGTATATCGTGCCATCCATATCCAGAAAGACGGCCTTCACATCATTCAACAAGGGAGATTTTGACATCATATTATCCTTCAAACAGTTATTCATTTAACGGCATTTTTAACCGTCATTCAACATTATCCGGCCACGAATGCGGCCATTCCATCGTCTCTTTGATTTTATCTGGAAGATTCTGGCGGAGAAGAACTTCCTTCGCCTCGTGACCACGCATCGGCGAAAACACAGGCTGCCCCGCAAAACAGTCCTGCCTCATGACATCGGGATTCAATGTCTTGCCGTCATCGCTCAAGACCAAGAAGAACGGCACCGTCTGCGAGGCGGACGCCCGCAGAATCCACAATTCGCCGCCAGTCTTGCCGCTCGAAATCATCTGCAATGCGCCATGCGCATCCCGTTGCAACGAGCCAACGCACTGAACGCCAGCACTTAACGCAAGACAAAGCATCGCGCGATTCGCTTCCAGACGCTTGATGAACGGCGTGAAATCCGGAAGATTCACCCACATCTCCGCGATCTGCCGCGCCGCCTCCTTCGTGGCGGGATGGTCGCGATTCATCCACGGCACATCCGTGTTCACCGCCTTCACGACATCCACCCACTTTGCACTTTCTGGGAGTTCCTCCTGGCAGTTTTCGTTAAGGAAATAAACAAGACGCTTCGCCAGCCAAGCGGACGGCACCATGTCGATTTCAAGCGAACCACGCAGTTCCATAAGTCCCTTCAGCAGATGGACATCCAAATCTGAAGCCTCGTTCGCCTCCGCAATCAGCTTGCGCAAAAAACGCGTATGCGGCGCAAGATTGTCCTCCTCCCGAGCACGTTTTTCAAACTCATAGTCCGTGGTCGTCAACTTGTCCGGAAACACCTTGCCCGTATGGACGAGATGCGGTAATTCATTGCCGTTTTCCGACCAATAGATTGTCCCCCAATACTGGGTGACACCGTCCGTTGTCTTGGACATGATCGGTTCGGGCGAATACAGCGTCTGCCAGCGGTTTTCGCCTTTTCGGCGGAATTTCATGATGTAGATCTGTAATTCATCCTGATTGCCGGAAAGCAGTCCCATCAGCTTGCGGCGCAAACTCTTCGTCGCGTTGATCAGCTCGTTGGCACGCTCCAGATCCGTCTTCCAAACAGAGCCGTCGCTGACGGCGTCGCCTTGCAACAATGCCTGCAACCGCTTCTCCCCGTCACTGCCCGGAACTAGCGACGGCAGGTTGAATTTCGACAGCAAACTAGCCTTCGGATAAATACCGAACTGCTTCAGAATGATTTGGTAATCAGAGAATTCCGGCTGTCCTTCGCCGATGGCCACGAACTCCTTTAGAAGTTGTTCATAGCGCGTGAAATCCGGCAACGCGCGCGGAATGTCTCGACGCAATGCAGCCAATTTATCCGTCATCGCCTTGTCCGCGGCTTCCTTTGCCGTGGCGGCCGCCTTCGCGTCGCCGTCGCGTTTGTTGAAATCAAGAATCCGCGCGTCCAATTTCTCCTTGACGGCCACGAACTGCTTACGGACATCTTCGCTGGCGCGAATTTCATACGGTTGCGCCTTTTCCCACGCGTCTTTCAAACTCGCAAGTTTCTCTCGCTCTTCATCCAACGCGATTTCCTTCATGCTCAGAAGAGCTGTGTCGATTTGCTGCACCGCACGTTCCAACTGTCCATCCGCCGCACTCGCCTGACGTTGCGCCCACGCCTCCCAGCCGTTCCGCCAAGAACGGAGCCAGTCAGAATCACCACTGGACGTCGCATTTTCTTGCCCTTCCTTTAACAGCCGTTCAATCTGTTCATTTTCAGCATGATAGCCGCCTTTGCGGATCGTCTCCAGATCGTCACGGCGATTCTTGAACGTCGCCGCCATCTGGTTGTATTTCTCTTTGTTCTGCTGCAACTTTCCATACAAACTGCTGACTTCAGGCGACTTGAAGAACGACGAATCATTCTCCTTCACTTGCTCCATGTATTTCTCCAATTCGTCAATCTTGCTACCTTCGTACAAGGCCTGCATTTCCTCCAACTGCGTGTTACGGCGATGGCGACGGTTTTGTCCCCATACCATGAACAGCACCAATGCCACGATACAGACGATTCCGGCCATTGTGGCGTAGGCGATCAGCTTCGTACGGCGCATACGCGCCTCCCGCTTCGCATCCAGCGTCTCCTCAACCTGCTTCCGTAGCAAGTCCGGAATCGGCATCTCCCATGCCTGCACACGCTCCCATTCGTGGCGCAGCTCCATCTCTGAGGCACGCCCGCCTTCCAACGTGTCGCGTAATCCAGAGAGCGCCTTATTGAAATCAGCCTGCTTCGCACGACGGCGGGCAAGCGTCTCCAAAAGCTCCTTCGCCTCTTTCAACGTCGCTTCCCAATTGGACGGCTTGTTCAAAAAAGCCTCATCTGTCGCAAGATCTTCGCATTTCTTGATTTGCGCCTCGATTTCGTCCGAATCCTTCGCCGACATCGCCTTGCGCAACTTGCCAAGCAATTTTTCGCCGTCCTCCTTCAAATCGCCCGAACGTTCGGACATCAACGCCACGCGCAACCGTTTCATCAGATCTTCCGGCGGCGGCACGACGCGGAACGGATGGTTCAACTCGTTGAAAATCACTTTTAAGCGTTGCAAATCCATGGCCGCCAATGCGGACTCCGCCTGCTGCACCCACGCATCCAACGTCGCCGTCTCCAACGGCTCCAGATTCGTCTTCCATGCAGGATTCGTCGGATCCTTCTCACGGATTTCACGCAGCACGCGGATGCAGTTCTCATGGTCGCTCTGATAAACGTAGCGGCGGTATTCCTTCAGCAACGGCGACAGGTTGTCCTCCTGGCTCTCCTCCTTCTTCAGACGCGCGATGATCTGTTCGTTAAGCGGCTGGAACGGCGTGAGTTCCAAATCGACGCAGACATTCCGCCACCGTTTCAATTCATCAGACGACAGCAGTTCCGCCAATTGCAACAAGTCCGGTTGCGTATGCGCCTCGTAGATGGCCTCCGACCGCATGCCTTTGTCCAAATAGTCGTTGCATCGAATAAGGCGTTCGTTCGCCAGGCGGCACATTTCCGCGAACTGCTCCGAATAATCCGTCAGCAAGACGTTGCCTTCCAATTGGTTGGAATTGATGACCTGGATGATTTGCTGTACCAGCTGTTGTTCTGGAGTCATGGTTTTGCTCCGTTGGTATATTTGAATGGTTTTCTTTTACTACAGTTTGCGCGGCTTCATGTTCAGCTGATTGATCTCCCGGGGGACCATCAGCTTGAATTTCGGCTTGGAGGGTTCCGGCGGCGCCACGGCGACCGCCGGGCCTTCTCCCGCGCGTGCACGGCGCACATAGTCGTTTCCCGTCAGCGGCTCCGGCAGCGGTTTCGTCAAATCCATCACCGTCGCCTTCGGATTGCGGCGCCCTTCGCGTAAGGCTTCCGAATCCGCGATGCAGCAGCGCCACACGCATGTCGCACCAGCCGGAAGACTCGTGAAATACGTGTTATACGTCACATTCCAACGCTCTTCAGGCGTCAATAGCGCCATCGCTTCCCGCAACAGCCCGAACACATTCATGCCAGGCTCGTAGGCCAGAAAAACAGGAGCGTCCGGCGACGCATGATAATGCGACGCCAACACGCCCGCGTTTCCTGCATCTCCCGTCAGTTCCGCCCAATGCCGGCATGTGAAATCCGTTTCGTCTCCAGACGGCAGCGTTTTCGGCGTGTTGAGCAGACGCGGCGTCCCCTCCCATTGCTCAATGAACATGCCATCCTGCGACGACACCCACAGCGGGCCGCCAGCAGGACGCTCACGTGACTGCACGAGAATGTGATGCGCCAATTTATTCGAACGATTCGTATGATCGACGCCCGTCGGACTAACGCGCGACAGCACGCTGGACGCATGTCCGAGAAGCGTCATTTTGTAATGCGACCACGACACAGGCTCCGTCATCGCCGCCGCCTCCTGCGCGCCATACATGCTTTTGTATGCGCTCAAAGCCTCCATCAATTGGACGGTCTGCGGCATCATGCCTTGTGTATAGGCCACCGTGCAGTAGCCGCGTGTACCAGGCCTAAGTCCGCGTTCCGCAGATGTATAGATCAATTCGTAAGCCATGTCTGCCCTCCGCTATTTCCTTTCCAGCGGCGGCACCGTGAACCACATGTCCGTGCCCGGGCAGCGCAGTTGATAGCCTGCGAACGACACGGGAATCTGCAACGGCATCGTCCGTCCGGGCAATGTCACGAAATAGGCGTCCCCCATGAGTTTGCAACTCACAGGCGTATCTTCGTGGCGGACACGTTTCTGTTCGGGAACAGGCGGAATGAAGCCGCGTTCGTAGAAGAAATACAGCATCGGAACCGTCACCCAGAATGGCGCCACGTCGGCTGGACGAATGCCGATCATGCCCGTCTCCGGATTCAGTTCGGGGCTGTGCCCCAACGCACTGTTCGGCATGTACAGGACTTCGCCAGCGAACGATTCCGCCGTCGCAACCACTTCAGGACAATACTGTAACAACAACTGACGAACAGCAAACGACACATTCTTGACGAGATCGACGTCCAACACGCATGTATTGTAGTCCGGTTCCCAAACCCACGGCTCTTTCGGAACTTCCATGTCCAGAAGATGCTTCCAGACATCGAATTTTGAAACCACCAGCAGCAATGTTTTCGCGGATTTCTTCACGCTCCGCATGCCGGAATATTTCTTGATGCGGTTGATCATTTCCGTCAGAATGATTTCCTGCCGTTGGACGCGCGCCGTCGCCGCCATCTGCGGATCCGTGCTGCCTGCCAGCATCTTGCGAAAACGAACGTCTTTCGTCGGATCGAACAGGAAGAAAATCGTGTCCGAATGGATCAGATGTTTCGTCGTCGGATTGTCAACGGAATCCATGCCCGGTTCGAAATGTTCACCTGCGTTGTCGTACAACACCAACGTGCGGCTCATGCTATCTCTAACTTGTTCGTAGCGAGGATGATGCTCTGCCGGCGTCACGGTGAACATGAACGGTTTCGGCAGATTGATCAACATATTGTCCAACAGGACTTGGTTGTACAATTCGCCTTGCAGTTCCGTCTTGCGCAACGAGACGATTTCGTCCGCGTTCGAATGGAGGAAGACCGTCTCTTCGAAGTCGTTCAGTATCTGGTTGTTGACGGCATCCGTGTCCGTAAAGGAAATCGCGAAGTTGCTGGCCAGCGTGTTACGCAACTCCCACGTCATGCTCGTCAGAAAATACGACTTGCCGCTGGCCGTCGCACCGACGATTGACAAAAACAGCGGCGGCATTTCGCTCGCCGCCTGCGGAATCCGCAGATGGCAGCGCGGGCAGGCCATGTCTGGACAACTCATGCCCGCCGCATCGACGGCGTTGCCTTCCGGCGTGAAACGAGACGGCAGGAAACGCAACGCCGCATCCGCACCCAGCACAGGATCGCCAATCAGACTCTGATGACGCGCGATGAACAGAAATTCATCGACATCAAACCGATGCCAGCAATGCGGGCAGACGATGCCCTGCCGTCCGCTTCCTGCGATTCGCGAAATCGTCGCCGCCGGCGAATTTTCCATCGCCGTAATCGGCAGACCGCTGATGGACAACGTCTTGGGTGCTTTTGGAGTTGTCGGTTCGGGCGGCGCGACGGGCACGACCAGCGTGGGCGTTGTCGGTTCAGGCATGGGAACCGCCTGTGTCTGATGCGGCTTCGGTTGCGCGGCCACCTCTGCCTCTTCGCCGTCCAGCCCCGCCCCCGTCAATGCGATGACGACGTGCACACGACCGAAAATCAATTCAAGTCGTTTATCGACCGTTAGATGCGCTGTTCGCTTCAGCTGATAGTAGATGCCGTTCGTGCTGCCTTTGTCATCCAATTGAACCATGCCGTCTTGATCGACGGTCAATTCGGCATGCAGGCTGGACACGGAACCGTCTGGAATTACAATGTCACAATTGTCGCCCCGTCCGATCGTACATGGGTATTCTGTGATGCGAAAATCCGTTACCGCCTGCCCTTCAATGCGATAACGCAGATAACGCACACTTGAAGCCGCCTGTTTCGTTGTATCAATTTGATCGCTCATGCTTGTCTCTGTCAATGCGATTTGCCGTGAAATCTTTTTACTCTAATTATAATATATATCCACTTAGCGTAAAAAGTCACTCCAACAGCCAAAAAAAGAATGATTGCCCAAGCACAATCTCAGTAAAATTTCTCAGAAAGCCACTATGCGGTTGTCAGCGCGTTCGAATCATCCACGCCACTTTCGTCACATGCCAATGACAGGAAGCATCAAAAGAAGGAATTTACAATTGCCACAGTTCATCCTTCAGACGAATGTATAATGTAAAAAAGTCATCAAAAGTCATAAAGAATCATAAAAAGTCATAGGAATTATTATGAATATTTAAGAAATACTCTTTCTTAATTGATTTTTAATATATATATCGTTTCTTTTATTATCTATTCATATTGTATTTGACATTTTTATAAACACATCTATAGCATTAAAAACGCCAGAATATGAATAATAATACCATTTATAAATGAACAGGAGACTGTCCATGGAGGAAATACCTAATAGACTCTCGGAGATGATCGACAATGGCAACGGAGAGCTCCAATACGACAAATGGGCGAACGGACTCTTTTCACTGAAGAGCGTCGTCGCCCGCGTTGTGAAAGCATGCATTCCAGAATACACGCTGTTCCCCCTTGAACTCATCGAGGAGGAATGCATCGACAGCTTCATAGACACATCTGGCCAATGCAACCCTGAAATCGCCAGAACGCTGATGACGAAGCGGCCCCTTCCGAACGGCTATATGATGAATTGCGACCTTTTGTTCATGATCAACCCGCCCAAGCGCTTGCGCGGCAACTGGAAGCCACAGATTCTCAACATCGAGATACAAAACGACAGTCGTTTGCTTGACAGGTGTATTGGAAGAGGTATGTTATATGTATCTGGCATATATTATATGGAATATGATGAATTTTATACCTATCCGAAGTTTGAAAATGCTTTGAAGGTGAACTCCGTCTGGATATGTCCTGCCGCGCCCGTGGCGAGGCAGGGAACGGTTCTGCAGTTCAGAATGTCAGGGAAGAATTTGCCGACAGGTAAGTTCCTTCCATCGACGGACGCCTACGACAGGCTCCGTTTGACCTTCGTGAATACAGGCAGAGCAAAAGGGCCGAAACAGCGGGACATATGTGGCTTCGTCTGGACTCTGACGACACTGGCATTGTCAGCGGAACAAAGAAAATCAAAGTTAAAGGAGGTATTTGGAATGGAAATGACGAAGGTTATTGAGAAAGAGATTGACAAGTATGACTTGATGCTCGACTCATATGGACGCAAGCAATTTGAGAGGGAAAAGAAACAGTGCCGGGAAGAAGGAGAAAAAAAGAAAAGCGAAAGTATCGCCCTCAAGTTGCTGGAAGACAATTATCCTCTGGAAAAAATCAGCAAGGTGACAGGATTGGATATTCCGAGAATCCTCCAACTAGCAAAAGAAAACAATCTGGAAAAGCCATAAAACAAAGCAGTTCATTTTCTAATATGCGATGGACAAGCCTGCCAGTGACGAAGTGCCTGAAGGGCAATTCATGTCCGTTAAATTCCACATAATCCCCCCTCACGCCATAACTACATATATATTGCTAAAGGAGACATTTGGAATGGAAATGACTCAGACAGTTGAAAAGGAAATCGATCAGTACGACTGGATGCTCGTATCGTATGGTGAAGATCACTTCGAGAACAAAAAGAAACAGTGTCGGGAAGAAGGAGAACGAAAAGGATTCGTGAAAGGAGAAGCGGAAAAAAGCGAAAGCATCACCGTCAATATGCTGACATCCAACTATCCTCCAGAAGAAATCAGCAAATTAACCAAATTGGATTTGGCTAGAATCCATCAACTTGCAAAGTTCAATAATCTGGAAAAGCCATAAAACAGAAGTCTTTGGGAATAACATTGACTCCGCATATGATATTAACTACCTATTAAAAAACAACATAAGTCTGTGGTTCTTAATATTTACCAAACCAACCTGTATCAGATTTGCATTATCAGAATCGGTGTAATTAATTAGCCCACATTGAAAATTATGACGATTGCGTGTTAGTCTATAACCTAAATTGACTATACCTAATTGATTACCTGTAACTATGGAATCTGAAGTATGGTAATCATCTGTTACATTTACAAGACCGCATTGGGTCTTTGTGGATAATAGCCTAATACAGTCTCCTCCATTCTTTCTTTCATCCCCAATTTCTTTATATTGATATTCATCAAAGACAAAGACTCTACTAGAATTCCAAAGGCCAACTTGAAAGAAATTGTTTCTTTTATTATTGAGGAAATGCATGTCTCCACCATTGAAGAGTCCTAGTTGAAAACATGGACATCTGCCACCAGTAAGGTTTACAACTGAGATTTGTCCGAAAGTCCCCCCCATCCCTTTCCCAATGCCACCAGTTGACAACAAGCCAACTTGTATGCAATTTCCTTTGTACACTAATGATATTGGGGATAGTGATAAGCCATCAAATGAATTCGCGCCTCCAATCAAAGCGCACTGCACACCTTTTCCTTGTTCTGTTCCTGCAATTGGTGCAAATTGCAAACCATAAAGTTTCTCACTCGCCATAAGGAGCGGTGAGAATGACAAACAGGATTGCATTTGTCCTGACGCATCAAACCATAAGGGGACTCCTATATGCAAAAAAGATGTCAATTTTCTATCGTCGCCGGCGGCATTTCCATGTTCAAATCGATACCCAATTGTCAGAACTTTATTCGTTACCCACAAAGCTTTCCCTCTCGTTGATACTACCGTCGTACACCCTGTTAAACAGTAAATACAAAGTAAGGAAAGGAGAATTATAATTTTGTTTTGCATTGTTCACATCTTATCATTATGGTTTAAATGATATTACAAGCGGTTGTTCACATATGATTATTAAATCTTTTGCTTTTTTCTTTAATTGATCCATGGAACGAATTCCATATTGCTCCAAAGGAAATAAAATCTCTTTTTGGGGCTCATAACTAATGTCATTTAAAACTTGCTTACCCAAGCAGTGGCAAATTTGAGATACTTGTTTTAAGAAAAGTCTTCCATTATGCTCCTCCACAAGCAAGTCACAAATTTCATAACTTACATCATCTATTATGTCTTGGGAAGAGATTACTTTTATATTTACGGAAATATGACCAGAAGAAAACAGCAAATCTGAAGTTTTTCGATAACGATATTGATAGGTAATTTTTCCTTTTTCATATTGTATTTCTTCTGGTTCACCAAGTGCTTCTACAATTGAATCCATAGAGAGTTTTTCAACAAACATAGAGCGAAAAACATCACATTCATAATAAGCCTTCGGTATTGATTTTCTGAATTCAATTGCTTTAAATAATATCGAATTTTGAAAAACAAGTACAAAACCAATCCCATAATTATTCGGTGTTTCTGATTTAAATTTTTTGATTATATTGGGATTATAAAAATATGAATATATATGATTCTCAATGCCATTATCACCCGAAGATATCTCTGGTCTGTTTTTCCCAAACATCTTAAGAGTTTCATTTTCAGAAACTGTATTTAACATCTCAGATAATTCATCATGGGATAAAATATGATTGGTAAAAGTAAATTTCGCTGGCAGCGTCTTCCCGATGTCATTGGAAAGATGCATTGCCGTATATATATTCTTTAGATAGCAAATGGCGAACACAAGAATAATCAAGAACAAACATATAATAAAAATAAATATTTTATTCTTGAAGATCTTGAATAAATAATTGTTATTTGACATTCCCAACATCTTCCGCCTCCTTATACAACTAAAAATGTTATCTATTTTTATTGAATAAATACAACATTTATATGCTTAATTTGCTCTCCTTGAAAAACTTCTTATTTCACCACTTCATAAGAACTTTGCGGGCCGTTGAAATGCGCGATGACGGTTGTGCCGTCCGCAAATGTCGTTTTCACAGTACCTTTGATGACACCCATGCCGCCACCAGACCGTTCTTCGACCATCACATCGTCGCCGATTTCATGGCGAATCATTTCGCTGGTGAATGCCTGCCGCAGTTCCTTCGAAAGTCGCAAGCTTTCTTCATCGAAACCAGTCGGCAACATGCCGTACAGGAAGGAATATGTGATATATTCCTTTCCCGACGGGCCATACGCAGCTTCGCTTGAATAAGAAAGAATCGAATCATGGAAGACCAGTTGCCAGAACGGCACGGGAACAGGCGGTTCGTTGCCTGCCCCATGCGCAGACACGGCATAGCCTGCAAACGCCCCCATGCTCGCGATGTCCGCGACAAAATCAGCCGGACCGCCTTCCGTCGCCATCGAACCAAACTGCGAAACGATGTATTTAAACAACTTACGGCGTTCAAGCACGTCATCATGACGCGACATCGGATGGTCGGGATGGAAACAGCGGTTCAGCCCTGAACAGCCATATACATCAATGTAAATGCTGCCGCGGCCAAGCATTTCCACCATCTGCGGCATGTCGCGTTGCGCGAATTTCAAGGCCTGTTTCGTGCAAAGCACACGCGCCCTGCCCCCACGCCAGATGCCGCCGCGCAGATAGCCGCCGTCAATCATCCGAATGACGTCCGGCCAAAAGTCCTCCAGACTGTTCCGATAGACGTCAATATAATTGTCATGCACGGAGTAAATATATCCGTCCGACAGATTTCTCGCATATTCCGCCATGGCGGTAAACTGTTCAGGCGTACCACGTTCGGGATTTGGCGGAAGACGCGTCGGATAGCCGCTGTCATAGCCGAAACGGTTCCAGCCCGTGTTATAGACGCAGACGCGGTCGAAGCCAGCCGCCTTAGCCGTATCGAACACTTCCTTCGCCGTCCAGTCGTTCGGGAGGCCTTCATATTGGTTGCCGTCGGGCCGTGGAATATAGAGGCTGTAGCTGTGCGGCTTTGGTGATGTTTCCGTCGAATAGACATTGTGCTTCCAAACAACAGTTCCCACAAGTTTCTCCGCCTCAGGATATTCCGCAATCTTCTGCGCATAGCTTTTGAACTGCCCATGGCGTTTCACCACGCCGCGATACCATTTCGCCAATTCATTGTAGCCTTCCCCGGCGGTGAATGCCCTGAAATGCAAATCGTGCGGTTCGTTGCCGACATTCGCCTCGCTTTCGAACATGAAATCGAAGCCACTGCGCCCTTTTCGTTGATTGACCATGAACATGGTGAACAAATCCCATGGATAGTCCGAATAGCAGCCAAGCCCCGCGCCATTTTCACGGAAGAGACCGTTGACCATCATCGTCGTATAACCTCTGCCGTATCCGTATTGGACGCTGAACGAATCCGTTCGCGGGAAACGGTACAAGGAGCCATAACCACATGGAAGCAAAGCAGATCCCTTCTCATTGGAATCCATCGCCATCAAATCCGCAAGAACCGTCAGCCGCTGTTCCTCTTCATCCATCCCATCAATCGGCAGCATTGTGAAAACGACTTCATCGTCTTTCAAACGGAATTCGAAGCGATACGTCAAATCTGGAGACGGCTCCGGTTTGTTATATGGATTCGACGGAAAACGGCCATAGAATTTCATATTGTCCAGACAAATCGACAAGACTCCGTCTGCGCTTTCAACCGTCGTCCGGCAGCGTTCCAAGAGGTTGTACGCGTAGAAGTTACCGTATGACATGTGGAACGGATTCATCGTCTTCCAGACGCCGCCATATTTGCGATCCGTCAGGACGATGCTTGACGCATCGTCCGCCACTTCCACCAGCCAGAAATCATTTTGTATCTGCTTCATAGTGAAATTCTTAGGCTTTCTTAGAAAATCATTTCAGCAACTTCACAGGCGTCCGGGCCTGCTGGAAATCTTCTTCCGCAAAGCGGAAGTCATTCTCGCCGCCATGCACAAAGTATGTGTACTTAAGGCCTTGGAACTTGTTCGAATAGAAGCCCAGCTGGCCTAGATTCTCGCCGTCGCCATCCCAGAATGCAATCGTCTGGAACATGTCGTCATCCACGGCGACGCATGTCCGCGACCAGTCTTCGCCCTTCAATGCGAACCACTTCGGATTCTTGTTCGCGCCGTAGATGCCAGCGGCTTGCTTGCCGTCGCCCATATGCGCCTTGAAGCCTTTGTCGTCCAGATAATCCGCCTCACGGCTGTAGAATCCGCGCGAATAGAGACCGCCCTGCTCGCGTTCCAAACTGGCCAAAACGACCAGTCGGCCCGGATACAGGAAATAGCGTTTCTGATAGCGATTCCCAGTCTTAAGAACTTTGCTGACAAATATTTCCGTCACAGCCGAACCGCTGCGGACGATTTCGAAACGCTCCAGTTGGGCTTGTTCTTCACGAGCCCAGCCAGTCTCGCCGGAGGACACCAACAGGCACCCCATGAAATCCTTTCCGCCGTTATAGCGACGGCCGGGTGCCCAGTCCATGATGGTTCCGTTACGGAAAGCGACCGAATATGTCTCGCCATAATACACCAGTTCGCCTTCCTCCGGCCCAACCATCAAATCCATCCCGAACGGCGCATATCCAGCCTCCTTGCCCTGACGCGCAACGATCATGAATTCAACCTTCGTATTCGCAGGAGCATCGAATGAAAAGTCCAGCCGCCCCATCAGCTTCGTTTTGCCGTCGAAGCCTTCGTCTGGATCGAATTGCGCGTATTTCACCTGCGTCCAGTTGCCATCCGCGCGTTTTTGAAGCAGATGGACGTCTTCCGGATGGAGCATGCCTTCGCCGTTATGATAGACATCCTTCAAATCCAATGACATGGAGACAGGCTCCAAAACGCGTGGGCTGTCGCCTGTATCCAATGTGAACGTTTTGTGCAACGGATAACGGTTCAGCGGCAACGCCACCTCCTGCCGTACGCGAAGGATGTTGTTCGTCTCAAGCAATTCAGGCTTGTCGCCCTTCGCGACGAAAATCAGCGTATGTTCACCCCCCATGCGGAGAGGATCCACCTTCATCGTGATAGGCAGCTTTTCGCCTCCTGCCAGCTTCTTGAACTCTATTTCGGCGAGCTTGCGGTTGGGCTTCACCGCATCGGCGTACATCGTCAGTTTGCCAGAGGCTGTCATCGTTCCGTAGTTCTCCACCAAGACTTCGCATGTGCCCAGCGTGCGGCCCGTCCAGACGCCAGCCGGCATGATACTCTTCAGACTCACCGCCAAATCACTAGCCTGGATGGCCGTCCCCCAAAGGATTTCATAATGGCCTTCCTCTGGGAACGTCATCTGCCCTGCGCCTTCGGTCAATGAAACGGCGACGTTCACATGCTTCATGCGCCCCCCCTGCTCATCCAGCTGATAGACAGTGTATCCATCCGCGAAAGAACGCGTAATCCAATTCGCCGTAATCGTCAACACGTTGCCCTTCAGCCGCGCCATCGCGGTCCAGTCACCAGTCTTCCAAATCTGCTGGACGCTTTCCGCGCCGTCTTTCAAAGGCGTGCGGCGAACATAGAGCAAATCATCCGTCTCGACGGCATTGACCACATAATCACCTTCAACGACGCGATAGTCCGTCAGTTTCGTGCTGGAAACGACAAAACCATCAGGGGGCAGCACAAGGCGGCGCGATCCCACCGTCACCGTGCGGTCTTCTGTACCCAGATTCGCCACCACCGCCGTGCCGTCCGCGAATTCCGTCCGTTGGACGAGACGATCTGAACTGAGATAGTCATGAGAAGTCATTTCATGGTAGCCGACCGTCTCATGCATCTTCGTCGTCTGGAAATACGTCTGCAGGAACAACTCATGGTCTTTCTCCCACGTCTCGCCACGGCCGATCCAATACATGGGCATCGTGCCATAGAGGACGTTGAATGCAGCCTTCCGCGCAATCGTCTCTGGCGCAGCTTTATAGAGATAGTCGACGGAATCGCCCCAATACCACGTCGTCACGATGCAGTCATGGAAAACCAGTTCCCACAACGGGATGCGCGTGTCACCGCCAAGGCCATATTTCATGTAGCGGTTGAAGCCGCTGTTCATGTCCGCCGGATCGTACGGCTTGTCCGGATTCCACAGATTGTCCTCCTTCGTCTTCGGACGGAGCAGATGACCAGCCGGCCACGAATAAGCCCCGCCGGACATCATGCCTTCCAGATAATGGAGGTCTCGAACGGCCCACCAACGGCCATGTTCACCGCCTGTCACGAGATTCAAATCGCGCGCGACATATTTCAGAAGCTCTTCGCCGCAAATCCGTTTCATCGTCCTGTCCAGCGGATGTTCCGGATCATAGCATTCATAAAGGCCTTCCGCCGTCGTCACATCAATGAAACGCGCATTGTAGGGATTTTTGCTCAAATCCGGCGGGATCGTGAGTTTGGCCGTCTCCACCCACAAGGCGGGGCAGCGCTTCATGTACTGTTTCTTCTTGTCAAACGTCAGCCAGGCTTTCATCCGCTCACCATTCGCAAGCTGCGTGCAGTCTTCCGGAACGCGGCCGCGATCATTCTTGACCGTTTCGCCTTCATTCAACGGCATGATGTCCGTGTAGTTGTCGTAACGTCCTGTCAGATACCCCATATCGTTCATGGCCTGCATCACGGCGGCGTTCGGCGCGCCATTGATCAACAGTTTCTTGATGCCTTCCGAATAGGCCTTGCGGGCGAAATCATCCAGATTTCCGCCCCAGATGTTCGCGGCACCGATCAGTTTGTCAACGTTCGGATTGGCCCGCACCTTTTCGTACAGGCTGACCAGATAGCCTTTCTGACGGTAAATGTCCCGCCAACGCTTCGCAAGTTTCACATAGCCGCCTGCGTTGATGAAATGGAAACGGTACTCGCGACGTTCACCGCCGAACACGCCACCCGCACGCGGCCTCCAAATCAATTGCGGAACATGCGTCACCGTATTGTTGTCCTCCACGCGATTCATCTTGATCACGGCATCGTCCGGCTGGTCGAGAATCAATGAATAGCCGCGGCCTTTCGGACCATCAATGATGCCGATGAACGGAATGTCCAATTGCTGTGCTTCCAACGTTCTCTTCAGGAAAGGCTCCTGATCAAGCGGATAGATATGGCCGTCGGAATAATCCGCCACGACCAACGCCGCATTCGCCGTCGCCAGAATGAAGCCGTTGCGCGCGATGGCGTTCTTTTTCATCTCCGCTCCATTCACATCATCGCCGCCGATGAGCGCTTCGGAAAAATGCAGTTCGTCGCCGTTTTCAATCCAGCAGCTGACGATGCGTTCAGGCTGTTCCGGCAAACATTCCTTCCAGCTCGCACCGACAGCGCCTTCCCATAGCGTAAAGTCATGGATGACAGCTTGTTCCTCAGCCGTTTTTTCTGGAATCACACCGTCTTCGGCTGTCATCGTCAACAGCGCGAACGTATCCGCCTGCGAATGAACCCAGCCTCTCGGATAATACAATTGCCCTTCGCGTCCTTTTTCACTGTCGGCGTCATTGACGCCGACGGCGAAACGGACATTGCCGCCCAACTGGCAATTTAGCGGGAACTGCACACGAATCCGATAACCGCCGCTGACAGTCGTTGTTTCGGCCTCCGCATCGACCTTTGCACCGCCGGCATGAATCCACAACGGCGACTTGCCGGCGACGGGACGCACGGCATACTGCGTGTCATTCACCCAAAATTCCACGCTGTCACGAAACCACCATTCGGGGCGTTCCAAAGCAGCGGGCAGGAACGTATCATCCTGCACATCAACCTGAAACATCAATCCCTGCGGATTCCAGCCAATCCACGCCGTCGCGGAGCAGTCGCGATCATCCAAAACCGCCCGGCCGTCCTTCGTCGTCATTTTCGAATCGATCCGCCATTTCAGGCCGTTTTTCATGAGGCTTTCCCAATCGCCTGCCGCCACGGGCTTTACAGCCTCAGGCTGGACAATCGTGCTTTCCTGCGGCGGTTGCCGCCACGTCTTGCCTGTACGGTTGTCCGTCACAAGAATCTCGCCATTCTGGCCGCGAATGAACACATCCAGATCGCCGCCACGCAGACGCCATTCCTGCCCATGCGATTCACATGCCACAATGACCAACAAAAGCAATATCGTCCAAATCGACCGTTTCATGATCTTTTCCTTCATATTTTCTTTTTATTATGGTATGGATAATGACACATCTTAATTATACTCCAACAACTGTCCATTTTCAACATCCACCGCCAGATTCACGTCATTTACCAATTGCATTTTCATGGCAGGAGGGCTAGATTATTTTCCATCAATCGTTCCAAGCCATTTGGAACGCATTCCTTTCCATCATCAACAACGCGAAAAGGAAAGCCATGCGCATCAACCCATTCCTTCTGCTTCTTGCCATGAACATCGCCACCATTTCCGCCAAAACTCTCGACTTGGGAAACTTCCAAAAGACGCCTTGGGGCGGCATGCAGGTCGTCAACGGCCCATGCCCCGTTCCGCTTCCGCCAGGTCTCTCTCCAAACACGCAAGTTGCCTGCTGGAAAGATCTTCCGAAAAATCCGACGCTTTTCGCGCCGAAAATGCCTGAAGACCTTTCAGGCTATACACATTTTGATTTCTGGATGTATTCCGCCCAAAAGAACGACCAAGGGCTGACCATTTATTTCGATTCAGAAGACCCGAAATCAGAAGGCGGCGATTATTTTTACTACCATCTCACGGTCAATTGGGAAGGCTGGAAGCATTTCCATCTCTCCACCACGGAGGACATCGGAATATCCCGTAAACCGCTCGGCTGGAACCATGTATTCGCCCTCCGCGTCCATTCGACCGGTTGGGGGCATCAGCCGCTTTCCTCCTCGCTCTACTATTTCGCCGACATTCGTCTCGTGTCATCGTCGTCGTTGCATTTTAACGTGACGGACAAGCAAACCGTCACTGAACCGTCTCTCGCCATGGACGCCACGCTTACATTCAAAAACGACGACGAAACGCCGCGTGAAGTTTCTGTACAAATCCTCAGCAATCCAGACGGCCTTCTGATCGACGGCCTGCCGGACAAACCGTTCCCGCTCGCCGCCAATTCGGAAGCGTCCCGTCGCATTCGCCTGCGGCTGCCAGACGGAAAAACATTCAAGCCCATGCAAAGTTCCACTGTGCAGATTCAAGCGATGACAGACAATCCCGCGGACAGTGTCACAACGCAGGAACTGATTGTCACCCAGCCGCTTGCGCTTCCGCCCCACCCGCGTCTCTTCGCAACAGCGGATGACATCAAACGCCTCAACGACCGCGCGGAAAGGCTTCCTTGGGCGAAGGAAACACGCGATTCCTATATCAGATTCGGCGAACGGCTGCTCACAGAACCGTTGAACGTGCCGTCGATGGAAGGCCAATGGCCGCATCACTATGTTTGCAAGAAATGCGGCGTCGGTCTGCGCCATGTCGATGGCAAGCATCAATGCCCGCGCTGCAACGCCGTCTATACAGGCTGGCCATATGATCAAGTCGTCGCGGGGCGTGTCCATGAAGGCAACTGGAACAAAGTGAAGACGTTAGGCATCGCATATGCCTTCTCCGGCAAGGAGGCCTATGCCGAAAAAGCCCGCGAATATCTGCTCGCCTACGTGGAGCAGTATCCGAAATTCCAATATCATAACATCTACAACTTCCCGACGCGTTCAGGCGGTCGCATGCTCGCCCAGACGCTGGATGAAGCCGTCTCCGTCATCCACATGGCGTGGGGCTACGATCTCGTCTATAACAGCCCATGCTTCTCGGCAGACGATCATAAGGCCATCGAAGACAAGCTGTTCCGCGAAATCGCCACCACCATTCTACGCAATGACGCAGGCATCAGTAACTGGCAGACATGGCATAACGCAGGCGTCGCCGCCATCGGTTTCGCCATTGGCGATCAGTCGCTCATCCAGCATGCCCTTTTCGGCAAAAGCGGCATGCTGTTCCAATTCAAAAACAGCATTCTGAAGGACGGCTTCTGGTTCGAAGGAACCGCCTCCTATCATTTCTATTCTCTTGATGCATTGTTACTTACAATCGAAGCCGCGCTCCATTCGGGGCTCGACTACACGCAAAATCCCGCCTTCGTCTCCCTCTTCGACGCGCCGCTCTACTATGTCACGCCTGAACTGACCTTCCCCGCCATCAACGACGGCGACGTCATGCAACTCCGCAACATGAACAGCTACTACGAATGGGCCTACAGCCGCATCGGCAAGCCTGAATACGCCTCCATCGCCGCCTTCAGCCAACGGAAGGGCGAACGCGCCTTCTTCTTCGGAGTGGACGAATTGCCGAAAATCGATGTTCTTTCCCTTAAGAGCCGTGATTTCAATGGTATCGGTGCCATGGTCATGCGGCAGAACTACAGCGACGGCAGACCGTCCGCCTACGTTCATTTCGACTACGGTCCGCATGGCGGTGGCCACGGCCATCAGGACAAGCTCGCCCTCAACGTCCATATGGCCGGAAAGCTTCAAGCTCCCGATCCGGGCCGTCTCGCCTACGCTGCGCCCATGCAGAACGCATGGTATCGCCAAACCGTCGCGCACTACACGGTCGCCATCGACGGCAAGTCACAAGCCGCCACCACAGGTAAGTTGCTCCTTTTCAAGGAGAACGACGAATTCTGCATCGCCCAAGGGGAAAGCGACAAGGCCTACAACGGTGTCCTCCTTCATCGCACGGTCGGCCTCTGCGACGGTGTTTTGTTCGACATCTTCGACGTCGAATCAGAAGCCGAGCATGACATCGACCTGCTGTTCCATAATTTCGGAACATGGACGCCGTCGCTTCAGGCGGAACTGACGGATCCGCCGCATCCAGCAGGCGGCGCAGACGGTTATCAGCATATTCAAAAACTGAAATATGCAAAAACGAACGACGGCTGGGCTGTCAATATCGAAAATCAAGGCACGACCGCGCGGTTTGTCATGAACGCCGCCCCGGACACAGAACTGTTTTTCGGAGAAGGCCTTGCAAACAATCCGCCAACGCCCTGCCCGATGGTCGTCATCCGCCGTCATGGCCGTTCGGCCCGTTTCGTCAGTTGCATCGAGTATGCGCCCGAAGGCCGTAAGACACGCGACATCGCCATCGAACTCCCGCCAGACTACAAACGCGATAATCCCGAAATCCATCTGACCATAGGCGGCCTGAAGCATGTCATCAAGCCGTAAGGAGGTCCCGCGCGGCGTCCTGCCTGCGGGAGGGTGGTCCCGCGTGCGTCCTCGCCGTCGGATGCGAAGGCATGACGCCTCCGCCACACCATTTCCGGTTGTCCTCCAATCGACGAGGCCGATAGCCCTTTCTGATTGTCGGCCTTGTCGATTTCAAAGAAACCTTTTGTATTTGCTTTAAGCTTTAAGCTTGTTAGCTCCGCCGAAGGCGGTTATGGCTGACAGAGGACACGAAAGCCGAAGTAGTAACTGCCATCCGACGGATAGTATGCGCTTCTGTATGCCGAACGGCAATAAGACGCGTCGTCGCCCCAGCTGCCGCCGCGTATCATGCGGTAAGATCCCGTAGTTGAGCCAACGGGATCTGTCTTCGCCGCCGTTCCTATGCTTGAAAACCAATCCAGACACCATTCATAGACGTTTCCATGCATATCGTAAAGCCCCCAGTCGTTTGCGAGGTAACTGCCAACTTTTGTATGCTTCGATGTGTAGCCGCCTTTACCTTTCGATTGATTACCATAGTACCGTCCCGTTTCGTCCATGATGGCATCATACAATGATGTCGAAGTCAGGCTATTCCCTGAATTAAAGGCAGTAGCCGTGCCAGCGCGACAAGCGTACTCCCATTGGGCCTCCGTGGGCAGATCAAATGTCAGCCCCGTCTTCTCCTGTAACCTGCCCATGAAGGATGTCGCATCCACGGCGTGTCCATACTTCGGCCAGCCTGAGCCAGCCTGCGCTCCCGTACCTCGAATCATATCGTAGGAAACATTATCCACTGGACGGCAATCTCCTTTGTAGTCAGACGGATTGCGTCCCATGACCAGTTCCCATTGCTTCTGCGTACATTCGAACACACCAATGTAGTAGTCCTGAGTTAAAGTCACTTCATGTTGCGTTTCATCGCTATTACGCCACAATTCATCCTTCGGCGATCCCATGATGAATGTTCCTTTTGGAATCCATCTCAACCACAGTTCCGTTGTGCGGCATATATCATTTTCCAGATTCGGTGGAGTATTCGTGAAGCGCACAGGATAACTCTCCGCATCCATCCCGCCAGACAAATCGACGACGGCATACATCATGGAATCATATGGCAACCAGACCGTCGCCCATTGGCTGATTTCGCCATCAACCCACTGGCATGGAATCATCTCCGCATCAATCCACACACAATCATTGAAGTATTGAAGCTGCGCATTGTATTCCGCCAAGTCCGCCTCATACCGTTCCGTATCACCGTTATAATCCGATTCGTCGGGCTTTACAGGATGCCCGTCGTCATCGCCATCGTCACCATCCTTCGTAAAACTCAGCATGATTTCATGGTAATACGTTCCAGCCAGGGAGCCAGCCGTAGCCACGCCAGGCGGAATCACCACTTCGAAGACCTGCCAGTCGTCCGTACCTGGTATGTAATCGCACTCCCAGCCATCATAGCTCTGCTTTTCCTCTCCGTCAACCCATATGGAAAGCATGTCACCGAACCCCGTCGAAGTCTTTACCCGCAAGCTGAATTTTCCCGCTCCATTGACACGCAGGTATATCCGTGACGAACAGTCGTTCTCGATGCCGCCGCACACCAAGCAACTCGTCCCGTTCTGCACCAACGTTTTTTGCTGAAATTTCGTCTGCAGCTTCCATTTTGACGAAGTGGTGCCAGAACTTTTCACATTATATATGATGTTGCCTTTGTCGTCGAAATCATATTCGTACCGGATTTCTCCATCTTCCGTGTGTTTCGTCTTGCTTGCCTCGGCATACTCGAATTTCAAAAACTCCACACCACTCGGATTGTCTAAAGCAGAGAGGACATCCGCTCCCGAGATATCCGGTTTTGGCTTGGGAACATATGTAGCCGTCACAGTCACATTCTTCGCCGGCATGGAGAATGTCGCGACAGGAGACGTTGCATCTTCCAATTCCATATCATCGGAAACCCACTTGTCGAACAACATGTCTTCTTCAGAAAGATCATCCGCATAAATCGTCACCCTGTCTCCCAACCATGCTTTCTCCATGTCTGCTTCACCATTGATGACTTGGATATCAAAAATATCCTTGCTCGTAGGATCTGTTCCATATCGATATTCCTCCAGATTCGTCAGGCTGTCGCCATCAGCATCATCTTCGGCACGAACATCCGTCGTCTTGAAATAGCGGATTTTCCAATCATCAGGCAGGCCGTCTGATTCATTTGCCTCCCGGTAGATAAAGTACCCTCTCCCTGCTTTCAGCAACACCTTTCCGTCGTTGACTTTCAACGGCTTCCACCGGCCATTCCCCCACTGCCACGCTGACAATACATGATTCAGCTTGATATCATCCCTGCCGCCGACACCGACCAACTGCCAGCCGTCATTGTTCGTCAAACCGGCCGCCACGCTGTCTGACTCCTCATGCACGAACTTGACACTCCGCCGACCATTGCTGTATATCCACAGCGGTTCGCCCGACGACAACGGCAACAATTTACGCACGTATCCCATCGAATTACTGTCCAACACAAACGGATTCAATTCATTGAACAGCAAGGCATTGTCATCCACGGACAAATCGCCGAGAGCCGCCACGAGATTCCACCCCGGATACAGGACGATTCCGTCCTGTCCTCTGAAGCCCCCTGTCACCGTCACCATATCGCCTTCGCTGGCCAGAACCGTCAGGCAAAACAAAAGAGACGAAAGTATGCATACTGACATCCTTTTGATCACTGAGATATTTCTATTCATCATCTTTACTCCTATGAAATACATCGGAATTTCATGCATTGCATCAAAGGCATTTTCGCATCGTGCCATATCCAGGCTTCCAATCACGCCGGAGCGTGATCCTCTTCTTCTTTAATCCCCAGCACTTCGGCGGCGGTCTTGAAATGCATCTTGGAAAATTTCGGCAATGCCTCCGCGCCAAGCTGTTGCACAAGCAATTTGGCCGTTTTCAAAACTTCCACGCTCGCGCCTTTCGGCAATGGCATGCCCGCCTGTTCGCCCAAAGCCTTCATCCGCTGGACGAATTCCGCTCGCGCCAAAATGGAGGCCGCCGCCACCGCGACATCCGCCTCCGCCTTCGGATGCTGTTCAAGCTGAATCTGGCGG
>JAFZIJ010000183.1 GCA_017554445.1 Victivallales bacterium | reverse complement strand
TGTGCGTTCCGTCAAGAAAGTGGATGGATCCATCTCCCTTAGACTGAACGGATCAAGCTTATGGTCATTTGCCCGTCTGAAGTTGAATGCGTCCGCTCAAAAGTCATAGTCGTTCATCAGCTACTTCATGGCGATGTTGAGTTTTCCCATGTTGTCTACTTCAATATTATAATATAATTTTTATGTATGACAGATTAAACTAACTGCGGTGCAATGAGTTGAAAAGAAGATGAGAGGAAAATCCCAAAAACTCATTCTGTCTATATGGTAGCATCTGTCAAAATTATATTTGTTTATATTTGTTTATAAATAATAAAATTTAAATATTTTTAATTTATTTTGCTTGTATTTTGATTTAATTATTCTAAATTATTTATGATGTCTTATAAATATATGATTTTGTTCTGAAAGAAGGAGCAGAATGATGGATGATAATACGGAAAAGTTAGGACTTGGCTTCTGGTCTGGCCTGATGCATGATGTGTTTCTGCGTCATGAAGAGCTAGATTTGGAAAAACGCTGGGCTAGCGGTAGCATTGGTAACATCCCCTCGCTGGAGCAGGTGGATACGGGCTGTCCGCGCCCATGGTTGTTTGCAAGGATGTTTGGATTGGCGCTAATTACATACCTTATATTTTTATATTGTTGGAACCGCTTTCATGCAGTGAACGTATTGCCTGGACTGATCATCGTAGGAACGGCGGTAGTGCCGTTATGCATGGTGGTTTTCTTCTTCGAACTGAATGCTCGACGGAATGTGTCAGTCTTTTTGGCAGGACGAATGATGGCTCTTGGCGGGGCGTTGGCCGTGGTCTTTTCATTATTCATGTTCCAATTGACGTCAATGGCGGCACGGGGCTGGATGGGAGCGTCCGTCTCGGGCATGGCGGAGGAAATCGGCAAACTAGTGGCAGTGCTGATTCTGATTCGAAGCAAGCGTTATCCTTATATATTAAATGGATTGTTGTTCGGGGCGGCTGTTGGAGCAGGCTTCGCAGCATACGAGTCTGCTGGTTATGCTTTGACTTTATTAGTTAGTGGCATCATCCATGCGACGTTGGCGAATGCAGACAAAATCGTGACTGGCCTGAATACCATGTCTGGAGCGCAAGTAAATATCATGCAGGTACTTGGAGAGATATATACGTTGTTTGCGGCGAATGTTGATGGTGTGATGCTGGGCAATATTGCATTGCGTGGCCTTCTCGCTCCATTTTGCCATATAGTATGGACGGGCATTGTAGCAGGCGGCCTATGGATGGTGAAGAGTGACAAGAAATTCAAGCCTATAATGTTGGTGGATATTCGTTTTGTGGGTTGCTTGGCGTGCGCGATGGTGCTACATGCTGTCTGGAATAGTTCTTGGGAGTTGAAATTTATCACATCTGTTGATAAATATCTTGTACTTGGAGTCTTAGGATGGATGGTAGTGCTGATGATTGTACGACGCGGGCTGAAACAATTGGCGGATGAGAAGGCTCGTCTTTCAGTAGAAATGTCTGTAGCATTGGCTCCCTCACAGGTTACCTCGCCGAATACAACCTTGTCAAATACAATAGAGGACGGTTTAACGGAAATCATTCATATCCAGACGGTATATGTAGAGAAGTTGGTGGAAGTGCCTGTAGAGCGGAAGCCAGTTGATATGCCACAGCCAGTTAACATGTCGAAACCATTTTACAAGGGGTATAATCATCTGGAAGTCGCTGAACAGGCGGCGGAAAGTCGCTTGGAGGAGGAAAATCGCGAACGGCTTGATTTGAGTGACCGTCTATGGTATCGTGACTACAACGGTGGTTCATCTGGCAGAACGGAGGACGATTCGCTGGACGAAGGTGGTTCATCGCGTCGCCGATGGGAAAAGTACTATCAGCGCGGAGACAAAAAACATGATAGAGAAAAATAAATTCTATTCGCTGGAGGAAGTAGCAGATTTACTGGGGGTGACGTACCAGTTGATTTATAAACTTGTGCGGACGGGAGAATTGGGAGCGTTGCGTGTTGGCAAAATGTATCGTGTGACGGGGGAGGATTTAGAGGCATATTTGGCGAAGTCGCGTGTGAAATCGCCTGAGGAAGGCGGTATGCCGTCACCAGTCGTGTGCTCTGTTTGTGGACGGAGCTATGTCAGCTCCCTGTCGATCACAGGGGCGTGTGAAGTATGCGGCTTGCCAATTTGCAGGAACTGCGTGGAGATTGTCCATGCGAAACGGTGCGAAGTTCATGCGCAGGAATCAGTTAAGGAAAACGGTAAAGGCTAAGCGAGGATACAAACAATGTTGGACAATTTTTTCAGTAATAGATGCATGGCTTACGTGGACAATAACGGCAGGGCGTTAACTGGTGCGTTTTTGGAGGCGGCGAAGCATAATCCAAAGGCGCGTCGTTGCGGTGCACGGGTGAGGCTTTTTGCGCGTTTCTGCCGTGAATGTGGCAGTCCTGCGGCGAATGCTTGGTGGCGTTGCGGCTCATGTGGCAAGTGGATTGATGCAACTGCAGAAGTATGCCCGCAGTGCGGACATAGGCAGAATTTATCAGCACGTATCTGTCTTGATAATGGCTCATGGCGGAAAGGCGACGATGTTTTCGCACAGCGTTTTGAACTGAATGATGTGGCGGCTATGTTCAGTCGTGGGCTGGTCATAGAAGAAGGACAGTGCGCGATTCTGATCCGCAACGGGAAGGTGGAGGATGTGTTGCCGCCTGGACGTTATCCAGCAGAAGAATTGGCAGATTTGGATGACTATGCGAAGAGCGGTGACCGCAAAGTGTTAGTGATGGTCGATATGGCAGAGATTGCCTATCCTGTCATGGCGTACGGCTTGCGGAGCAAGGATGATCTGGACTTGAATCTGGGGTGTCGCGTGTTCGTGCGGTTCGATCCGTCATGTGCAGAGAATTTTCTTGCAAATGTCATGTCCAGCCATGACTATATAAATAAGGAAGAGATCAATGTGTCTGTTCGGTACGATGTCATTGCACGGAATCTATTGCTGGATGAGCTGGAGATTGTGGCGCAGGATATGTGCAATGAACACCGTATTGACGAGTTGTTTAAAGACGCGAGGTTACGTAATGAATTGGAGGATCGCGTACGTGAGCATCTAAAGGAGAAGTTGAAGGCAGTGGGGCTTTGTTTTGTCCGTCTGGCTGATGTTGATTTCCACGGTGGTGTGTATGATCGCTTGCGAGAGATTTCCGGTGACGTTGAGACGCATCGCCGAGAATTGGAGATACAGCTTCGTTTAGAGGAACTGACATCGGACGCTCAAAAGCGCAAGGCGTTGGGAGCGGACAATTTGGACGATTACCTGAAACAATTAGCGCTTGAAAAAGACATGAAACATGTTATGCGGTTGGACGAAATCGCACGTATCAGGGAGGCTTTCAACCGCGACCGCGCGATTGCCGATTTGGAACTGCGTTACCAGAAGGCCAAAAAAGAACAGACAGATTTCCATGAACTAGAGAAGTTGGATGCCGCGCATGATGAAGAGCTAAAGAAAATCCAGAAGGACGGCGAACTGGAGCGGCGTCAGGCAGAACACGCGGAACTCCTGCGGCAGCGACTTGCAGAACAGAACACAGCATTGGAATACGAACGTGTCGAAATTGAAATACAGAAGCTGCAAGCTGAGGCGGCCTTGGAATTAGCGAATAAGAAATTGGATTTTAAGGATAAGCAGAAACATGTAGAAGAGGCTCATGACCAGGCTCGCGCTGACATGCTGAAATCGTTGGATATTCTAACGCGCATCTCTATGGCAAAAACTCCTGCTGAAATGCACTATCTTATGAAGGCTAATCGTGATTTGCTCCATCAAGGCATGGATCCCATGCAATTGCTGGCGGATGCGGCGGCTCAAGGTGATGCCGCTGCCGGCGAGGCTTTGAAAAACATGTCAGCTGACAAAATAGCGCTTCTTGAGGAATGGCGCCGTTCGGAACAGGAGACAGCGAAGGAGAACATGGATCGCTTGGAGCGGTTACATGAAAAGTCCGTTGAGGCATTGTCCAAGGCGAATTCTTCGAATACGACACAAGTCATCAAATAATTGGAGACTCTTTCCATGAAATGCCCCTATTGCCATGAAGAGCTGGGTGATGATCCAGGCGGCTTCTGTGATTTCTGCGGGAAGAGCCTAACGGTTGACAAAACTCCCGTGGCGAAAATGTCAACAACGGAGCAACTTGATGCGCAAGAAAATTCACTGACAGATATCGATGCCGAGATTTCCATGCCGTCATCTGACAAAGCCACATCAGCATCAGAGCCGCATTTTCTGGGCGGTAAGGCAGCCGTTGCTCGCCATCCCTTCAATCTGGAAGTGATGGCGGATGGAATACTGACTGGCAATGCAGTACAGGATACAGCTTCCTGTCGTTATTTCAGTGTTTGGTATGCGACGAATCGTTTCCTTTTGGCAGGCGGACAGATGTTGTTGGATTTAAAGGTGAAAATCACTGATTCGTCTGTGCGGAACATGCAGATATGCCTCATGACAGTCATCGGGGAGAAGACACAATTGAAACGTGTGCCATGTGATGAATTGTCTGTCGGCGGTGAATCGGAACTTTCCGTTAGCCTCTATCTGGAGAATGAGAAAATCAACGGACTTGCGTTGTTGAAAATCTTCTTCCTATTCGATACAGACGAAGGGAAGAAGTGCTGTCGCATGGATGTGCGTTCGAAAATCTATGCGCGTGGCCAGTCCGTACAGTCGATTGTCATGAATCTTCAGGCAGAAAGTGGTAGTGTGAACGATCTTTCAGGCATCCACAGTTTGGAGGGAATCTGCCATAATGGCGACGAATTGCTGGAACGTGCCAATGCAGAAGCTCCGCAATTCACGGCTTATCGCGTTGTGGAAATCGGACGCGTTCCCGACAACGTGATGGTCTTCATGTCATCCTACGTGTGTGACATGCTGACGATCGAATGGCGTGGCAGAAGGTACCATCTATGCGGCAAGGTGGATGTTTCGATCGGTCGAAAGTGGGATATGAATGATTTCGCATTGGTCGATTGGGTGAACACGCAAAGCGATAAAGACGATTTCAACCGCCATACGAGCAAGCGTCAGGCTCAGTTCCACTGGTGCGGCGATGCTGTGAATCTTATTGATTTAAGCACAAATGGGACATTTGTGGATGGCAAGCTTCCTGAAGCAAGTGGTGCGGGCGGCATTCGTCTGCAGGAGCAGGCCGTACTGAAGATGGGTAATTTCAAGTTGGACATGACCATCCAGAAATGCGGCTCATCCTGTGGCTATTCGTTCTGCGACGGTTGCACAGCCGCCCCTGTCCGCGCTGTAACGCTCCGTCGTCTAGACAAGGTGCCAGAATGTTTCATTCTTGTATGGGAATGTTGTGATCTGGGTGGCGTTGGTATGGTGGATGAACGTGGGGGAGTGGTAGTCTATCACCGAAATGGTGGCTTCTTCTGTCGTCTGCCTGACGGTAGTGTAGATGCGTTGGCTCCTGGGCTAGAGCTGCCTTGGGGCGGTGATGTTATCCGCGTTACAAGTTACCATCGAAACAAATTTGAAAAATTACTATGAAGAGTGAGTGAGGTGGAAAAACAAAGATTTATGGATGATATGTTTTCTATGAAAAATAATTGAAATGGTTTGCAAAGAAATGGAATATATATAATGTATCTATAAAGCCAAAAGTCGAATGCCTAAGCTGAAAGCAAAAGCTTAAGATTTGATTCCTAAAGCAATTAAGCTTAAAATCCAGTAAAAAAGCATGATGCATTTTTTAATTACAGATTATGAAAAAACTACAGCCAATATTAACGGATTCCAGTGACTTTCCCGAAATTCGGGAAGGTGGATGTGTCTATGTTGACAAGACGGCCTATTTCCATGATCTGATTACAAGACAGGATGCGCGACGGTTTTTCCTGTCGCGTCCGCGTCGTTTCGGCAAGTCCTTGATGATCAGCACATTGAAGGCTATCTTTCTAGGGCGGAAAGAGCTTTTCGACGGGCTCGCCATCTCAAAGACGAACTGGACATGGGAAAAGTACCCGGTGATCCATTTCAACTTCATCAATGCCGCCACTTCGGATATCGATGAGTTCAAGCCGCTTTTGCTTGTCGAAGCCAGAAAAGGCATCACCGAGGCAGGGGGATCGTACGATCTGCAATATCCCCCCGCCGCAAATTTCGGACAGGCCATTGACGAGCTATCCGCCAAAAATGATGGGAAAGGCATCGTGATTCTGATCGATGAATACGACGCGCCAGTGGCGCGTCTTTTGGACAAACCGGATGACGCGGAAAAGGTTCGGGGAATTCTGGCGGACTTCTATAGCCAGATGAAAGACCGCACGGGGAAGATCCGTTTTCTGATGGTCACAGGGGTGTCGAAATTCACGAAGATGTCAGTATTCTCCGCCTTGTCCAACCCGACGGATCTTTCAATGAAAGATGCATATGCGACGATGCTCGGCTATACGGAGACCGAACTGGAACAGTATTTCGGAAATCACATGCGCGCACATGCGAAGATGATGAAGAAGCCGTATGACGAATACCGCGAGGAACTGAAGTTCTGGTTCAATGGCTACCGTTTGGGCAAGGGAGTTGTGGAAACAGTTTACAATCCCGTGTCCATCGGCGTAAATCTTGCCTCGCCGGAAGTGACTTTCCAATCGTGCTGGTCATCGACGGGAAAAGCATCCATGCTCATGAACTACTTGAAGCGGAAAGACTTCCTATCCATTGATATGGACGGTGTCAAGAAAGTGCGTGAGCGGGACTTCGACGTCACGGATCTTCGTAATCTTAAGACCGTGCCGATGCTCTATCAGGCAGGCTATCTTACTATAGATAATTACGATAGTAATACGGGGATGTTCACGCTCCGTGTCCCTGACGAGGAGGTTCGGCAGGATCTGGCGACGCTCATGACGGCTGTCGCCGCCGAGCAGGATACCACATGGGTTTCAGAAATAGGCGCATATCTGCTGGATGGCGAATGGGTTGAGTTTTTCACAGGTTTAAAGTCCTTGTATGCAAGCCTCCCGTATGGAGCGAAGGAAAAAAGTGTGCACGAGTTCTCTTTCGAGCGGAATCTGTTGATCCTATTGTGGTCGCAGGGCATGCGGTGCACGGCGGAAGATCGTCAGTCGAACGGTCAGGCGGATATCGTGGCCGTCCATCCGTGCGGTGTGTTTATTTTTGAACTGAAGGTGGATGAAAGTGCCGAAGAGGCTTTGGAACAGGTGAAGAAAAAGGGCTATGATGAGCCATATCGTAGTCGCAATTTGCCGATTTGGCTCATTGGACTCAACTTCAGTCGCAAAACACGTCGTCTAAAGGATGCCAAGGTGGAGAAACTTTAGGAAGCCAAATCCATGAGCGAAGATTCGGACAAGACAATCCAAAGCCAAGGCATAAGCCTTTCAGAATCAGAGGCGACGATACGTGACGACGTGACGCCGTTGCGTCGCCGCCCGCAGGTCGGTTTCATGCTGCTTGGCCGCTACGAAGTGCTGTCGGAGCTTGGACAGGGCGGCATGGGAGTCGTGTATCGCTGTCTGGACAGGACAAGCGGCACGGAGGTGGCGGTGAAGGCGCTGCCGCCAGAACTGTCGCATAGCCCTGCGGAGATGGAGGAAGTCCGTGAAAACTACAAGCTTGTGTCGGGCCTTTTCCATCCGAACATCGCGGCATGCCGTACGCTGGATATGGATCCCGCGACGGGTGATTACTATCTGGTCATGGAATTCGTCGATGGCGAACAACTGAAGATGTGGATGCAGCGTACGCATCCCGACGGAAAAGTGCCGCTGAAGGAGACGATGGCGATATTGCGGCAAGTTGCAGAAGCTCTGGATTATGCGCATCAGCGGAAGATCATGCATCGCGACATTAAGCCGTCCAACATCATGGTTCAGGCGGACGGCACGGTGAAGGTTTTGGATTTTGGTCTGGCGGCGCAGATACAGTCGAGCATGTCTCGTGTATCGACGGCCGTTACAAGCCAGTCTGGAACACGGCAGTATAAATCGCCTGAACAATGGCAGGGACTGGCTCAAGGCGCGTCGTCCGACCAGTATGCCTTGGCGGCGACGGCCTATGAAATGCTGTCGGGCCATGTACCCTTTGACGACAACGATGCTGCCGTCCTCCGAGAAATGGTTTTGAAGGAGAATCCGTCTTGGATAAAAGGTGTTGCTTCGTATGCGAATCTTGCGTTGTCCCACGGACTTGCGAAGACGCCATCTGAACGGTACGCGTCATGCATGGATTTCATTCGGGCATTGGGCGGCGAGAAAGTGGATTTGAAAGGCAGCGAAAATTCGGCGTCTCATTTAGGAAAGGTCGCCGCTGTTCTGGTCGTCATCATCGGTTTGGTTGCAGTCGGAATGGCTTATCATCGCTATGTGGGTACATCGCGTTCGGATGTCGCTGAAAAGACGGACGAAGAGCTTCGCGCGGAATCGGAGAAGAAGGCCACAGAGGAATTGGCTTCGCGCAAACAACATGCGGAAGATGAAAAGTGGCTACGGGAACGTCGTGTTAATTTGAAAGTGGAAGTAGATGCTTTGACGGAGAAAGTCCGTACGTTGAGAAACGATAGTGATGCGGAACTTGGCAAGCAGTTTGACGCGTTTGAAAACTATCTGAAGCTTGCGGTTGCTGCTGGAGCCGAAGATCCCGGAATTGCCGTGGAGAACTATGAGGCGGCGAAGAAGGAGGCTGAACGACTGATGGAAAACATTCCTTTTCAAAAAACAGCGGCAGAACAGATGACAGTTTCGGAAACAATCAAGAACGAAGCTTTGAAATTCCATGCGGATCAACATGCACGGGATGCATATTATTTGGGGCTTCGTAAGGAT
>JAFZIJ010000182.1 GCA_017554445.1 Victivallales bacterium | reverse complement strand
GCGATCGCCTTGATCTGCACGAGGCCTTCGGAAATTTCGGAAACTTCCCGCTCGAACAGCCGGAGGACGAACTCCGGGCATGCGCGGGAGACGAACAGCGTCGGGCCGGGCTTGTCCACGTTGATTTCCGTGAGGAGGGCGACGACCACGTCACCGATTTCATATTCCTCTCCGGGAATCTTGTCGCCATGGCGCATGGCACCTTCGGCCTGGTCAAAGATGATGTCGATTTCATTGCGGTCGATGCGGCGGACTTCACCGGTGATCAGCGTATTGACTTGATCTCTGTACGACTCGCAGATGTTCTTCTTCTCCGCCTGGCGGAGTTTCTGGACGATGATCTGCTTGGCGTTCTGCGCGGCGATGCGGCCGAATTCTTCCGACTTGACTTCCCATTCGATCTCTTCACCGAGATTCGCGGTGGTGTAGTTGCGCTCCGGATATTTTTCCTGCACCTTCTTGAGGGCGATTTCATCTTCCGGATGCTCCACTTTATCGACGATGAGGAGCTTGGCCCAGCATTGAATGTCACCGGTCTGGCGGTTGACTTTGACGCTGACTTCGCGGCTCGCGACGGCGGCCTTGCGGGCGGCGGTGAGCAGGGATTCCTCAATGGCTTCGAGCAGCGTCTCGCGGTCGATCCCGCGGTCGCGTTCGAGCTGTTCAAGGCTGTTCATCAGTTCACTTTTCTTCATGGCTTATGCTTCCTCGTTAAAAACGGTCTAAGATTTTGATAATAGCCATGCCAGGCCCTGTTCAATTGACAAAAAAGGCGGGGCAAACCCGCCTTTCCAGAAGAGATCAGAGCTCGTTCGGCATTGCCTATTGATGAAATGCGTTATTAATATATAACGTATAGGCCAAAAAGCAAGCTGAAAGCAGAAAGCTTAAAGCTTAAAGCAAAGACCGCCGCTTGTCCCTTTAGTCCTTTTAGTCCCCTTAGTCCCTGTATGTCATCAAGAATTTGAATTTGCTTTAAGCTTTTAGCTCTAAGCTTTTAGCTCTATGAAAGAGTATGTTCCGTCCGTTTGATGACTTCCAATTGCACAGCTTTCGACAAGCGGTTGAAGTATTCGGAATAGCCGCCGATTCGGACCATGACATTCGGATAATCCTGTGGATTTTCGTATGCTTTGCGAAGCGTTTCAGCATCGAGAACAGAGACCTGTATCTGCAATCCGCCGCGATGGAAATAGCTCATGATGAGTGATTTTGTGCGTTGGCGGTTCTCCGGCGTGGCGATCATGTCGCGATTGAGGCGCATGTTGAAGACTGGCGTGCCAAGATATTCGGACTGATCGGGAGTCGTGACGGAATTGATGAGCGCGGTTGGTCCACAGGTATCCGTGCCTTGCACGGCGCCGAAGGAATCGCCCAGCGGGGCGCCCGCATGGCGGCCGTCCGCCGACGCGGCGACATACGCGCCTTTGTAGGCGTATGTTGTAAAGAGATTGATGAACGGAATGTAGGTTCGATGCGGCCGTGATTGCGAAAGGACGGCATCCGCGATGTTGTGAATGACCTGTTTGGCTAGCGAATCCGCTTCGGCGTTGTCATTGCCGAACTTAGGCATGGCGAGAATTTGCGCGAGAAGCGTATCATGGCCTTGGAAATCGTCTTCCAGGGCTTGGGCAAGCTGCTCCTTCGTGAAAGGTGCCTTGCCTTGATAGGCGCGGCGGATGACGACCAATGCATTGACGGTGTTTGTGAGACCAAGAATGCCGATGAGGCCGCTGTTGTAACGCGGACCGTAGGCGTTGAATTCGCCCATGTTGTCGATGCAATCCTCCATGAAGAGCGTGCGGATGAGATTCGGCTGGTAGAGCGCCGCCATTTCGTGGCCGGCTTCACAGCGGCGGATGACTTGCCACGCCTTTTCGCGGATGTTCAGCATGAAGCGATTGTTAAAATCGTCAAAGGAGCCATCGCAGAACGGCGTGGTGGTGAGAATTTCGAGAGCATGGAGGTCGCCGTCCGTGGATCCGACGTTGGATTTGCCCATGATCATGAGCTCCGTGCAACCGCCGAAGGAGAGCCCGTCGTAGTCAACTTTCCTGACGTTCCAGATGGTGCTTAAGTTCTTGTAGTAGTTTGGTTTGAAGTAGAGGGAAGGATTCGTGTTGCCGTTGAGCCACGAATCGAAGATGACGTTCCATGCGTCATCTGGCGTCTCGTCGTCGATGAGAACGGACGAGCCTGGCCGGGCGAGACCGACCTGCGCTTTCATGGCATGTTTCAGCCATGGAAGATGCGGCGAGAAGGTGGCGTGCCATGCGCCGTTTTCGTTGTAGCTGATCCATGTTTCGCGGAAGAGGGCGACGATGTCGTCGTCAGAAAGACCGTTGCGGGGGAATTTTTCGAGCACGGCGTCCATGCGGCCGCCGGAATCGCGGTCGTCGACGAACCAGAAGAAATTGTAGTAGACGAACGCTTCATACAGGTCGGAGGCGGGTTCGGAAGCCATCTTGCGGAAGACATCCGCCAGCTTGCCGGCATTGTTTTCGCGGAGCATTGCCTCGCAACGGGCGATGTAGAAGCGGATGCCTTCAAGTGTTTTTAATAGAGGTGGATAGAAATTGAATTCGTCGTGTTCGGAGAGGTTTTTCCGAATCCGTTTTTCGTAAGCGCCAAGTCCTTCCGTGAGAATGCGTTCGTAATTGATGACGGCATGCGTCCAGCCGCGGAGGAAAGTGACACGGAAAGCATCGTCCTGTGTGGCGCGTTGAATGGCGTTGCGCAACTGCCCTGTGCAGGGGATGTTGGCTTCCGCCGCTTTGTCCATCAACTGTTGAAACGCGTCTTTTCCTGCGGCATGACGGACGGCGTGGGTATGCGGATAGAAGAAGTAATAGACCTGCTTATTGTCTGGATTGTAGATACTTCCGGCTCCGACTGGATAGAGCTTAGTGCCATTGTACGGCAGTAGAGGTGCCCTGGCAAAATGGAATACAAAGGCGTTCGCAGAGCGTTGCAGATAAGACTCGTTCGGGCCGAGAAAAAATCCTGCGGCGTAATATTCGCCAATGGCGGAGAAAAATTCGTGAACGTTCATGGCTTATTCCTGAATGGACGCGATGATTTCCTTCAGAAGTGCTTCCGTCGAAATGTTTTCCGCTTCCGCGCGGAAGTTCGTGATGACGCGGTGGCGGAAGACGGGAATCGCCAATGCGCGGACGTCTTCGCAAGCGACGTTGC
Source organism: Victivallales bacterium (assembly GCA_017554445.1). Taxonomy (GTDB): domain Bacteria; phylum Verrucomicrobiota; class Lentisphaeria; order Oligosphaerales; family Oligosphaeraceae; genus UBA1407. The sequence goes on along the minus strand of JAFZIJ010000182.1, from coordinate 12,908 downwards.
GGCGGCCATCCAACAACGCACGTGCCTTTCCTGCAAGGATTAAGGCCTGTGACGCACGGGAGCCCGCGCCCCATTTGACAAGTTCGTTGACGCGCGGCGCGGCGTTTGGCGTGTTCGGCCGCGTGGCGGCGGCGAGACGGACGGCGTAGGAGACGACATTGTCGGAAACGGGTACTTCGCGGACAAGTTTCTGGAAGGCGACGATATCGTCGCCGTTGAGGATGGGCGACAACGTAACCGCTTCGGGCGACGTTGTTTCGCGAACCATTTTCACTTCGTCATCGACAGGGAGATAATTGAGCACGATGTTGAGCAGGAAGCGGTCCAGCTGTGCTTCCGGCAGCGGATACGTGCCTTCAAGTTCGATGGGATTCTGCGTCGCGAGCACGAAAAATGGCCGTTCCAAATCAATGGTCTTTCCGGCGGAGGTGACATGGTATTCGCCCATGGCCTCCAGCAGGGCGGCCTGCGTTTTCGGCGGCGTGCGGTTGATTTCGTCCGCCAAAACGATGTTCGCGAAAACAGGCCCTTGGATGAATTTGAAAGCGCGGGTTCCCGTGGTGGGATCCTCCTGCAGTACTTCCGTTCCGAAAATGTCCGCCGGCATCAAATCAGGCGTGAACTGAATTCGTTTGAACGACAGCGAGAAGAGCTGCGCGACGGATTTGACGAGCAGCGTTTTGCCAAGGCCGGGCACGCCTGTGAGCAGCGCATGGCCGCCCGCCAGAAGCGTGATGATGATTTGGTCGATGACATCCTGCTGGCCGACAATGACTTTGGCGAGTTCGGCCTTCAGTGCGGCCATTTTATCGACGATGTCATGAATATTGTGATTTTCTGTTGCCATGTGTTGAAAAATGCTGTTTTGAGATTAGACTTTGTAGGATGACCGCCGCCATGCGCGATGGCGGGGCTTTTCAATAAATATAATCTGTTGTGGCAAATGTGCGATTCCCATGCGCAAAGGATTTGAAATGAAAATGCGAATCAATGCCTGTTTGTTGGCTGTTTGCATATTGTTTTTGGCCTTCGGGCTGTTTGGCGACGAGCCTGTCCATCCTGTAAAGGATTATTATGCGCAACCTGCGGCGGATCCGCTGGAAGGCTTCAACCGCTGCATGGAAGGTTTCAACGCGGGATGCGTGGAATATTTAGTCCGTCCCGTAGGAAAATATTACACGTTGATCGTTCCGAAATTCGTTCGCGAAGGCATCGGCAATTTCGCGGACAACCTCCAATTTCCGTTGAGTCTTGTGAACAACTGTTTGCAGGGGAAGTTCGACGGCGCATGGAATGAGACGAAACGTTTCGGCATCAACACGACGGTCGGCATTCTCGGCATACGGGACCAAGCCTCCGCGTGGGGCATTATGCCGATGAAGGAGGACTTCGGTCAGACGTTCGGCCATTATGGAAGCGGGCCGTGGTTCTATCTGCATCTTCCGTTTTTGGGGCCATGCAGCGGCCGTGACGGCGTCGGTATGCTTCTGGGATTTCCATTTGACATCGCAAATTATTTGTTTGGAGAATATTCCATCTTAGTGAAGTGCGGCGTCGGTGCGAATGAAGCATTGAACATGTCGAACATGATCAATGAGTACTTCTCGACGCGTTATGAGACCTACGAATTGACGCGTGCGGCGTATCTGTGCTATCGTGACGCATTGATTACAGATTTCGCGAGCAGCACGTCGGATGGCCCACAGGAATACGAGGAATCGATGGGGTACATTTTTCTGAAGGCGCGCAACGAACGGATCGCTTGGAATGGCGTCCACGGTAGCGTGAAGCTGTCCGGAGCAAAAGACAGATTGCCATATACGGTCTGGCTTCCGAAGAAGCGCGACGGGCGGTTGATTTTCCTGTTGCCGGGCATCGGCGCATGGCGTGAATCAGCCGAAATGGCGGCGTTGGCGGAGCTGTTCGTGACGCGCGGCTGGACAGTCGTTTCCGTTTCGAACACCTATTCGCCTGATTATTTCCTGCATACGGGAAGTACATGGCTGCCGGGCCGCCCGAGCGTGGATTGCATCGAACTGGAAATGGCGATGGGATTGGTGAAAGCGGATGTGGAACGGCGCTTTCCGCAGAAATTGGAAGGTCCTCAGGAGACGGTGGTTGTGGGACTGTCATTGGGTGCCATCAACACGCTCCATCTGGGGGCGCGTACACAACGGCGTGAATCGGCCTGTCCGTTCAACCGTTACGTCGCCATCAATCCGCCTGTCGATCCATGGCATGCATTGCGGATGATCGATTCGTGGTTCGACATTCCGATGACGTGGCCGGAGGAGACGCGGGAGCTGCACGTCAAGGAGGCGTTACGGAAGGTGGCAGGACTTATTGAGAGCAAGACAATCAGCGGTGCGCCACCAAATTTGACGTTGGACGAATCGCGGTTCATCGTCGGACTGAACATCCGTCTGGCGTTGGTTAATTTGTTGGTCGCTAGCCGCGAGGAGTTCGCTCCGGCGGCATTGGTACGCTATTCGAAGACAGCTGACCTGTCCGTCTTGAAACATCGCGCTTTGGATGTATCGTATGATGATTTCGTGAACAAGATATTAGTAAAGGAAGGAGAGGACGCGGCGGCGCTCGGCGAACAGGAGCGGCTGACGCATTTGGAGGATGCTCTGAAGGCAGCGGACAACGTCTTCGTGATGCATAATCGAAACGACTTCCTGATAACGCCTGAAAACATGGCTTGGATAGAGGCGACCTTCGGCGACCGTGCGGTCATCTTCCCGCGCGGCGGCCATCTTGGCAATCTTTTCATTCCTGACGTGCAGGAAGTTTTGATAAAATTAGCCACTGGAGAAAAATAGAAAGGAAACAAAAGAACATGAAGAAAAGTTTGTTGATTGCATGTGCGGCTTGTGTGATGTTGGGATGCGGATGCATACATCGTGCGGCCCGTCCGGACATGCCGGATAAGAGCTTCGGCTACTACAAAGGACTGAAAATCCGTGCGGATCTGATGCAGGCCTCCGACTACAACAAGCAGTACAAGCTGCCTGGTCCGATGCCGGATCTGAAATACATCACTATCCATAACACGGCCAACGTGGCGACGGCGCAGAATGAACGTGATTATCTGAACCGCCGGAAGGATAAAGCCTATATTTCTTTCCATTACGCCGTTGATGAAAAAGAAGCCATCCAGATCATGCGTCATGACCAGCATGCATGGCATGCCGGCGATGGCCGCGGCGATGGCAACATGAAGAGCATCGGCGTGGAAATCTGCCGAAGCCTTTGCAAGGGAGAGAAATACGACTTGTATTTGCGATCGGAGGCTAATGCCGTGAAATTAGCTGCGTATTTGCTGAAGGTCAACAATCTGCCACTGGATGCATTGCGGATGCATTATGACTGGACGCGCAAGTGGTGTCCGCATCGCATTCTGGACGACAACCGCTGGGCGGAGTTCCGTGAACGCGTCCGCCGCGTTCTGGAAGGCGAAGAGTAGAGCCGCCGATGGCGTAGTTGATGGCTTATGGCTTATGGCCTATGGCTTATGGCTTATGGCTTATGTGATTGATATTCTGGATATTCTGGATGTTCTGGATGTTCTGGATGTTCTGGATGTTCTGGATATAGAACGACATCAACCAATACAGTCATTCCAGAAAAATCAGTCGTTCCAGAATCATGATTCCTGTATTTGCTTTTAGCTCCGCAGGAGGATGCGGATAACAAAATAATGAAGGATATAGTTCGATAGATGAAGTCGGTTTTTACGAGCAATCAAGGCGTTGCGGAAATTTTTGTGGCGTTGGAAGGATTGCGCCACAACGATTTCCGCGAAGAGACGGAGGCGTTGCTCCAAAAGCTGGATGACGAATTGGACGGCGCGAAGCCTGTATGGATCAAATTCCATGTCAGTGATGTCGTCAACCAGAAAAGCGTTATTGACGATGTGATGTCCGGCGGAAAATGTCTGTATTCCGTCATCGGGCAGGCTCCGACAAACGGAAGTCGCGTCTCGTTGGAGGCTTATGCGCTGTCTGACGGAGATATTTCCTATGCGGGAGCGGATGAAGCGACGGTGATCGTCAACCTTAAAAACTACAGGCTCATGTACTTCCATACGCCGAAACTGGAGGGTAAAGGCAGTTATGACCAGATGGCGGAGGAGTTCGCGGTGGCTGATCGGAAATTAACGGCCGCAGGCGGTACGCTGGAAGCGAACATGCAACGGACGTGGATCTACTGCCGTGACATCGACAACAATTACGCGGGGCTGGTCGTCGCACGGCGTGAACATTTTGCGCGCAACGGTTTGACGGCGGACACTCATTTCATCGCCAGTACGGGAATCGAAGGGAAAAGCGATCCGTTCGACCGTCTCGTTAGGATGGATTCCGTGGCGTTGTTCGGCCATCGGCGCGAACAAGTGACGTATATGTCCGCTCTCGATCATCTGAATCCGACGCATGAATACGGCGTCACATTCGAACGTGCGACGCGATTGACGTTTGGCGATCGTTCAAAATATTATGTTTCCGGAACGGCCAGCATTGACAAAAATGGACAAATTGTGCATCCGGGCGATGTCGGACGGCAGGCGGAGCGTATGTTGGAGAATATAAACGCGTTGCTGTCCAATTATGACGCGGCGTTGAAGGGTTTGAAATTGGCGGTCGTTTATCTGCGGGATCCGGCGGATGCGGCGATTGTGGAAGACGTTCTTTCAAAATGCCTTCCAGTTGATTTGCCGCGTATCATGGTGCATGGCGCGGTATGCCGCCCAGGCTGGCTGGTGGAAATGGAAGGCGTCGCCGTGAAAGGCAACGGCGATGCATCTTTTGCACCGTTTGTGTGATTCTAGAAATCTAGTAAGCCTGCTACTTTAGGCTTTAGGCTTTCCGCGAAGCGGAAATTAGCTTACCATGATTTTGCGGGCTTCTTCCGGCGTCTTCGCAGAGACAAGATTTTCGCGTTTTCCTGTATCGGAAAGAACTTGTGCGACGCGGGTTATGAATTCAAGATATGGGCCGGATTCGTCTTTCGGGCAGAGGCTGAGAATGAAAATCTTCGCGACATGGTCTTCACCTTCGTCATAGTTGACGCCTGCGGGCTTGAGGCCCATGGCGGCGATGAAGATGTTCGTTCCCGTCGTTCGCGCATGCGGCATGGCGATGGAATCGCCTGCATATGTGCTGATGACCGCTTCACGCTCAAGAAGATTCTGGAAGCAGACGGTAGTATCAACCGACGGATTATTCCGTTTGATGACATCTAGAAGCTCACGGAAGATGCCTTCCTTCGTATTGTTTTTCAAATTGACGACAATGTTCTGCTCCGTGAGGATGGAATCCATTGATACGGAAGCCTTTATCGGTTGCGTTGCGGCTGGCTGCTCCTCTGGCTTTTCGCCGAACAAGTCGTCTTTCAGAATTTCCGGTTTCGTGAGATTCTTCAGATCGGACAGCACTTGGTGGAGTTCGACGACGCTTTCGTAGATGCATGTTTTGATGAGCGGGACTTCCGATGGAGCGGATGTGAAGATGAATTCCGTGCCGTTGATCTGAAGCGAGAAGCTGATGTCCTCACGTCGGAACTGGATAATGTTGATGCCTTTGGAATAGCTTGAATGCATGTAGCCTTCGTTGTCCAGAAGTTCAATCAACTCGTTGAGCACGAATAATTTGATGGATTCCGAAGGGAATGTGTAGGTGGTAAGCGTGTCGTTGTCGTCCTTCACTTCCTTTCGGACGCCTTTCTTCTTGATGGCGAGCGTCATGCTGAGGAGCGGCGGCGCGAGTAGCGCCGTGATGAGCGGCATGATGATGGCGATGCCGAAGAGCTTGCTGTTGAAGATCGGCACTTCACGCGGGATAGGCGTCGGTTGCGACATCATCTGGACGATGGCATCCGGCTGTTTCTCAAGTTCTTCAAATTCAGGATTTTTCATCATGGTCGTGGCGGCGATACCCGCAATGATCAGCACGACTTCACAACGCGGAACCATGCCGACGCCGACGCGCAACGCACCGACTGAATTGAAATTCATGAGCAACGCGGGGAAGAAGCACCCCACGACTTTGCCGACAATCGCCATGAAGGAGAAGATAAGACCGACTTTCAGCACTTCCGGATCCTTCAGAACACGGATGTCCACCAGCATGCCCATGACGACGAAGAATATGGGAACGAAGAAGTTATAGAGAGGATCAAGGGACGAACGGATTTTGAAGGAGATGTCCGTCTTCGAGAGGGAAAGTCCCATGACGAACGCGCCGACGATCATCGCCAGACCCGCCTGCTCGAAAAGTCCTGCGAGCATCAATGCGAAGCCAAATGCCAAGACGGAAAAGACTTTAGCGGATTTGAAGAACTTCAGAAAATCCGCGATTTTCCGTGAAATGAGCAGACCGATGGCAGTCACGCCCAGCCAGATGCCAAAGGATTTGACGGTGATCCACAGGATGGGGCCCCACGCCATCTTCGTGCCTGTCAATTCGACGTTTGCGATACCGACGACAATGGCTAGGCAGACAATGCCGAGCACGTCGTCGATGACGGCCGCCGCCATAATCGTAACGCCTTCCGGAGAACTCATGGCACGGTGTTCGGAAAGAATTCGCGCAGAAATGCCGACGGATGTCGCTGTACACAGGATGCCTAAAAACAGACAACGCGGATCCATGAATTCCCATCCCAACACGAACATGCCGACTGCCGCGCCGCAGACAAACGAACAAACGATGCCGCCGATGCCGACGATTGTTCCGACGACGGAGTATTTGAAGAATGTCCGCACATCCGTTTCAAGGCCAGAGATGAACAGCAGGATAATGGAACCAATGATCGCGATGCCGTAAAGTTTGGGGTCCAACGGAATAGTCTGTGCCCCGATGATCGGAAAGATGCCGTTGCCAAAGCATTTGATCGGCAGCGGCATTCCGCCCAGGCAGTATGGCCCGATGAGGATGCCCGCCAGCAATTCTCCCATGACGGATGGAATTTTCATTTTGGCGGCAAGCATGCCAAAAAGACGCGCGATCAGAAGGATGATTCCAATCTGGATGACAAGAACGGCGATTTGTGCGGACATGGTCTATTATATATAAGGAAAAGGATGGTAATAATGAAATAATGACAAGATTGTCATATAATGTACAATCTTGTCATGAATATGCTAGTTTTTATTGTTGAAAATCGTCTGGATTTTGGGAGGGACCCGCTCCTGCGGGACCGCGGCATCGCAGATGCCACATGTCAAGAGATTGTTTATTACGTAAATGACCGTTTGCGCGTTGCGCAAACGGTCGCACTGGAGTGCGACCCTCCCTTGCCATTTGGTTCAGATCAGCTTGAAGACTTCTTCTTTTCCGGCGATCAGCGCAGGAATCGGATTCTCCGGTTCGCCTTCGTATTCGATGGCCATGTAGCCGTGGAAGTTGATGGCTTTCAAGGCGGCGATGAGGCCGGGCAGGTCGATGAAGCCTTTGCCGATGACGACGTCGTGATGCGTCTTGTCCTTATGGTATTCGAAGTCCTTCAGATGGACGGAGAAGATGCGTTTGGGCCAGCGTTTGACGGCTTCGACGGCGTTCAAATTGGCATCCTGCGCCCAGGCGGTGTCGAGACAGAGGCCGATGCGTTCGGACGTGTTCTGGAAGATGAAATCTAGCATTGTCTGTGAACCGAGCCAATGCCAGCAGCCGTGGTTGTGGATGGCGAGGCGGATGTCGTATTCCGTTGCCAGTTTTTCGGCGAGTTCAAAGGTCTGGACGATGTTCTTCGTCAGATTGAAATTGCAGGTCATCGTGTTGTGGCCGAGTAACTTGGAGAATTCAAAACCTTTTCGCATCACGGCTTCGTTTCCATCGAAGGCGGGGGCGAAATTGTCGGCGATGGTCACGCCGAAATCCGCGAACTGGTCGATGACGGACTGGAATTCCTCCTGTTTTTCCGGCGTTCCGATTCCGATGTAGGTCATGCCGGTTTCAAGAAGCTTTTTGGCGACGGCGGGGATGCCGAGTGGTTTGAAATTGCGGAGGCAGTAGGACTGGACGGCGAGTTCTTTTTTCAGGTATTGCATGAAAGTGTCTCCTTTTTGTTGGTTGGGATTACTAAAAAAGCCTTGGCGATTAGGCCAAGGCTTTTCATTTTCAAATAATTCCAAGAAGAATCAATGCCTTACTTCTCGGCTTTTTCTTTGGCTTCCTTGAGCTGCTCCTGCAGTTTCTTGACTTCTTCGTCATTGGTCTTGAGGAAGAGGGTGCGGGTGGCGGCGTCAAAGTGATAGTGACGGGCGGGATGGACCTGGAAGATGTTGTAGAGGGCGTTGACGACGAGGGCGTAGCGGTTGACGGCGTTCGTCTGGGCGGCTTCCAGGTTCTTCTTCTTGTCAGCATCCGTTTCGTCTTCGATGGCCTTCTTCAGTTCGGTGATCTGCTTGGCAAGAGCGTCACGGGTGGCGATGGCACGCGTGAAGACTTCGGAAACAGTACCGACGCGGAGATAGATTTCGGAGGTGACGCGGTTGTACTCGTAAGCGCGGCGGCCACCGAGACCATAGATGACATCCATGTAGGTGTTGATTTCAGCAAGACGCTGACGAGCAGCCGTGACATTCTTGGTGATTTCTTCTTTTTCGGATGTCGTGGCATTTTCCAGCTTGGCGTTTTCCTTGTTGATGTACTGGGCGAGGACGTTACGGGTCTGGAGAGCCTTGGCGAACGCCTGTTCCATGGTGATCAGGGGGAGCAGCTTGTCTTCTTTTTTCTCATCGGCATCCTGAGCCATGAGAGAGGTGAAGCAGAGACCGCAGATGAGGGAGGTCAGGAGGAGTTTCTTCAGCATGAGATGGTTTCCTTTTTTTATGTTTGTTTGAGAAAAATGAAAAACAATTTTGTATTTACTATAGATGATGGAACGGAAATTACAAGTTTTCATACTTCCATGGAATGAAAAAACACCATGAAAGTTGACGGCGGCCTAACCGAAATTCGGTTGAGCCGCCGGATGCCATGTTTTTTAATATAATTAAAGGTAAAGGAATCAGACCGCCGCGATATCGAGTTTGCAGACACGCGTGACTTCGGAATCTGTCGTGAGCTGTAGCTTGACCTTGAGGTCGCCGTCCTCCTTCAATGTGCGCATGCCGTGCTTTTTGGCGATATTTGTGATGACGGTGGTGTCTTCATGGTTGTTGATGGCGTGGCGGAGTTCATCATTGATGATCATCAGCTCGAAGATGGCGATACGTCCTTTATAGCCTGTGCCACGGCAGTTGCGGCATCGTTTGGAGGGATCTTCCGCCTGCCGTCCCGTGCCTTTGCATTCCGGGCAGATCCTGCGGACAAGCCGCTGGGAGGCGACGCCAAGCAGCGCGGAGGAGATCAGGAAGGCGTCCACGCCCATTTCGATGAGTCGCGAAATGGCGCCGGCCGCGTCGTTCGTATAGAGTGTCGAAAGGACCAAGTGACCTGTAAGTGCCGCCTGGATGGCGATTTCCGCCGTTTCACGGTCACGAATTTCACCGACGAGAATGACGTCCGGGTCCTGTCGGACGATGGCTCGGAGGCCGTTGGCGAACGTCAGGCCGATGGAGGCTTTGACATGGATCTGGGTCAATCCGTCCAGCTGGTATTCGACAGGATCTTCGATGGTGATGATCTTGCGGTAGTCGGCGTTGAGGATGCGCATGATGCAGTAAAGCGTCGTGGATTTACCGGAACCAGTCGGGCCGACGACGAGAATCATGCCGTGCGGCATGTTGAAGAGCGATTCAAGCTCTTTTCGCGTATCGTCCAGAAGACCTACTTTATCAAGATCGAAAACGCCTTGGTCTTTTTGCAGCAGACGGAGGACGATACTTTCGCCATGCATGCAGGGGACGGTGGAGACACGGATGTCCAGCGGATTGCCGGGCGTGTTCAGTTCGATTCGTCCGTCCTGCGGGAGGCGGCGTTCCGCGATGTTCATGCCTGCGAGCAACTTGATACGCGATGCAATGGCGGCGTATTGGTTTTTCGGCGGACGGAGGACGGTCTGCAGAAGACCGTCGATGCGGAATCGGACGGCGACTTCCGTTTCGGTCGGTTCGATATGGATATCGGAGGCGCCCATTTCCTGCGCACGATTGAAGATATCGGAAACGAGGCGGACGATCGGGGCTTCTTTGGCGAGGTCGCGCAGGGCCTGTTCGGAGTCTGAATCGAAGAGGTTGCCTTCGTTTTCGTCCTGCTTGTCATAAAGAGAGGTAATGAATCGTTCAATGAAGGCGCGGCGTGCGATAAGGAACGTCGCCTTGCTGTTGTAGATGGACTGCCAGAGGTGGCGGAGGTTGGCGGCGGGATAGGGGGATGTGATGGCGATGACCGCCGTATCATCCGTCCATGTGACAGGCAGGCAGTCCTGCGAATTCAGAAAGTCGTAGGAAACGTCCGGAAATGGAATCAGATCACGTGTTTCCTGTTCGTCCAATGCCGGAATGCCCGACACTTGGGAATAAATGGCGATGAGCTTTTTCTCGTCCAGCTTGTTGGAGGAGACGAGCTCCCAGTCCGCGACGGCGGTGCCGCCGGGGGCGTCGATATTGTCGGCCAGCTTGAGTTCCTGCGCGATGGCTGATTTGACGGCCTTTGCGAGGTCGTTGCCGGCCAATAGGATTTGGTTGTCGTTGTCAGGCATATCGGAAATTCCTCCAGGCGAATAGCTTAATAGAGGGTTTCGGTGGCGCGGCGATGTTCGATTTCCTCAAGGGAGGCGCGATATTTGCGGATGAGTTCCTCTTGGGGATTCTTGCTGTCGATGACGTTGACGGTGAGCAGCAGGAGAAGTTCCGTGCGGACTTTTTCCTTCGAATTGGTGCGGAAGATGGCGCCTAGATAGGGGATGTTCATGAGGAGCGGAATGCCGGTGTGGCTTTCGCGATCCTGCGTCTGGATCATGCCGCCCATGAGGAGCGTCGTGTTGTCCGGAACGACAAGTTCCGTGGACATTTTCTTCTTGTCGATGGACGGCGGAACGTTGGAGGCGACGGCCGTGTCCGTTTGCGCGATGGCGGAGGAGACTTCCTGCTCGATTTCGATACGGACGTCATTGCCGGCCGTGATGTAAGGCGTCACTTCCATGATGACACCAGTTTCAACATATTCGTAGTTCGTGGAGAAGTTGCCGGAGCTGGACGTATAGGATGTCGATTCCGTGGCGACTGGAACAGATGTACCAACCTGTAGTTCGGCCTTTGCACCAGAGCGGGCGACGACTTGCGGCTCGGAGAGAATCTTCGTGTTGGCGGTTCCGGCGATGGCTTTGATGTAGGCCAGCGGGTCGCTGGCATTGTCGCGGAAGAGGATTCCGAGACCGCCGCTGGACCAGCCGGTCAGTGCTTCAGGAATGGCGCCCGCGCCGGAATACGCGCCCGACAGGGAATCCTGCCCGCCGTCAACCATCTTGTTGATGGCGTAGGAGAGGCCGTATTCAGTGTCTTTTGAAAGGGTGATTTCCGTGATGATGGCCTGGATGGCGACCTGTTTGGGCGGGACGTCCTGACGGGCGAGGAAGACTTTGATCATGTTCCACGCACGGGGGGTGGTTTTGACCGTGATGCGGTTGCTTTCATCGTCCGTATAGACGGTTACATCCGTATCGAAGACGTTCTGCGTGATGCTGACGGAGCCTGATGTGGAGACTGAACCGGAAGTGGTCGTGCGGTTGGCGGCGTTCGTCCGGCTGGTCTGCGACGTGTTGTTGGTTGTCATGCCCGGACGGTTGTTGTTATTGGCATTGCCTTGCGTGGAGGTGGTGTTGCGGTTGCGGTTGTAGGTCGTCGTGCGGTTACGGGAAGAGGTGCTGTTTGTCCGGCTGCCGGATGAGGCGGATGTACGGGAGGATGTGGAACGGTTGGTAGAAGAGGACGAATTGCTGGTGGTCGTCGTCAGGAAGAAGGTATCGAGAGCCGCCGAGAGGCTGTCAACCGTGGCGTGCTTTACATTATAGAAATAGATTTCTTCTTTGTCTTCCGCGTCTTCGCGGTCGAGCGATTTGATCCATGTGCCGATTTCGTCAAGAACTTCCTGCATGGACGCGGAGATGACGATGGACTTCAGACGCGGGATGGAGGTGATTTTGATGGCGCCGCCGGAGGGGGTGTTCGCCGCGGCGATCGGGAAGCCGAGAACGGGCAGAAGCGTGTTGAGCTCTTCGGCGAGAACGTCCGGATCGACATTCCGGCAGATGTAGCATTTGACGGGCCATTCGCTTTCGCCCTTGACATCCAGCCGTTTGACGAGTTCCATCAGCTTGTTGACGTTGGCGGGAGCTTCCACGATGATGACGGAATTGGAGTCCGCCACATCGGTGGCGACCGCGCCGTCCGTCATGAACGGACGGAGGTAGTTGATCATATCCGTGCTCTTCTTGTATTTGAGATTCAGGATGATGACTTCGACGTTCGGCTGCTTGTCATGATCGGCGTAGATGCGGCGTTCCTTCGGCATCTTCTCGAAGGGGAGAATGTGGATGAAGCCTGGATTCTTGGATGCGTAAGCGCCTGAAAGCCAAAGGATATGCTCGAAGGTTTCCCATGCTTCGCGGGCCGTGAGTTCAGCGACGACGGACATCGTGATGGCTCCACGGACATTCGGATCCACCAGGAAGCTGAAGTTCAGGAGATCTTCATGGGCGAAAGCCGCGACGACTTCGTCAATGGTGCTCGCGTCAAACTGCAGATTGACGTTGAGCTTGGTATCCGGAGCGGTGATGCCTTTTATGAGATTGTCCGGATAGTCGGACGACGCGGCCGATGTGTCACGAGCGGTTTGTGCGCGGGAGGGAACATCTTCCCGCTTGATTTCCGTCGTCTGTTTTGTTTCCATTTCCTCCACTTCGAGCGGGCTGTCGTCGATGAGTTCGGCTTTTGGCACGGTCAGTTTGGCGAACGGCAGCGG
>JAFZIJ010000181.1 GCA_017554445.1 Victivallales bacterium | reverse complement strand
GTACATCGACTTGGGGTGTTTTCTGCCTCGACTTGGGGTGTTTTCTGCCTCGACTTGGGGTGTTTTCTGCCTCGACTTGGGGTGTTTTCTGCCTCGACTTGGGGTGTTTCTTGCCTCGACTTGGGGTGTTTCCGCCATCGACTATGGGTGTTTCCGTCATCGACTATGGGTGTTTCCGCCATCGACTATGGGTGTTTCCGCCATCGACTATGGGTGTTTCCGCCATCGACTATGGGTGTTTCAGTCATCGACTATGGGTGTTTTTGCCATCGACTTGGGGTGTTATCCGCCATCGACTATGGGTGTTATCCTACTCTCGACCATGGGTGTTATCCTACTCTCGACTATGGGTGTTTTACTTAGGTATTCCTTTATTGTATGTTTAATTATTCCATTGTTTCCCTTTCCCTACGTTTATAAATTCTTCAGTATTCCAGGACGAAAGAAGTTGCTCAAGGCTTGAATAGCCCCAATCCAATACTTCTGCCCAATTATCATAGAGTTCTAACACGCAATACATAAAATCTTTGCCATCGGACTTAACATTGATACCTCCATTTTCAAAATGTTCATCTGAATCAAGATAAAGAACATAAAATTGCTTGATTCCTCTTGACTTCGTTAAACGTTTTGAAAACTGATTTTTGTTAGAAAGTGTTATATCTGGATAGGCCTTGGTCAACTCATTTTTTGTTTTAAAACCAACATCATCTATGCTGACATAATCATTGTTAATGGATATAAGACCCAGGCATTTTGACATGGGAGTATAATCGGTTGTGTTATAACAACTCAATGATGATGCATCTCCATTATACTCATCCATTGTCAATGCATAAAATGTACAATTATTGTCCATTTTATTACCTTATACATTTTTTTAGTGAAAATATTGTTGAGGTAAAATAATATTATTATTGCTATCCTAGAAATATTTTGTTTCGGTGATAAGAAAGAAATGTCTCTGCAGGATGACCTCTGTGAGGCAAGGTTATTTTTTGACCTTCATATCTTAAGAAATAATCCATAAATACCTTATGTGGTACAGCATCTTTTAGAGAGGTTGATATTATAACCTTCAATTGCTCATCAAGAGTTATCATTCCTTTGTCAAAAGCCCTATCGTGAAGTGCATTCAAACAGAGCCCGTTAGATGTATCTGTTCGTTCATTTCCATCATCGCATTTTGCCCATGGCTTAACATGACTGGCAATGAGCAACTTAGGTTCTGTTAGTCCTGTAATACAGCATGTGTATTGATAGGCAGAAAGTACAGAATGCCTAAAAAAAGTTTGGTTGATTCTGTAATGTGATAATCCCATACCAACCAAACCTGGAGGTGTTTTAATCATTACATCATCATCAATTGTATCTTTGCCTGATAGAGACAAAAGCAATTCATGATAACGAGTCGCTAAATCATCGCGACGTCCGATGAATTCATTCCATACTTCTTCATCAATTTTTGCTCCATTCTTCAAACCGCCGACGCCTCTCTTGGCTAATGTTGGATCAAGGCGCCCGAAGTTTCCCATCTTCATGGAAAGGGATGCAGGCGAACGATTCATCAAACTTGCTAATTTCACGATTTCAGGAGAATGACTGTGAATTTTACCAAATGGAATTTGAAAATATAATCCAAGTGCTAATACAACTTCGTCATGTGTCCATTTTTTCCCATAATTTTCCATTAGTCGCCCCTATATATCTACTTCTGACTCATCAATACCATCTTCTGACTCATCAATACCATCTTCTGACTCATCAATACCATCTTCTGACTCATCAATACCATCAAAAGGAAAGCCAGACTCTGCCAGATGAATTCCTGCATAGATATGAATAGTTTTTTGCAAACTACCGCTTTCATCTATAGAATCAATAATTTGCCAATCCAACTCTTCTATGACATGAACATCTATGAATTGTTCAGCTTTATATAAAACTACTTGTTTGATAATTCCAGTGTTGATTTCTGTTATATCTATTTTTTCTTCTATATGTGAACCTGCATGCCCACTAATAGTTAATTCCATTTCTGCGTCTGTTTGACTGTCATTTTCTTCCCAAGAGAATGATTTTATCCAGATTAGAAGTTCATTAATAATTGCTTCTTGTTTTTTGGGGGATATGCAATTCATACAAGATATATTCCATTTAATTATTGTAAAGAGATGCTTTAATTATTTATATTACGGTATTTCTCAATAAGTGGTTTTTATGCAAATATACATCAATTAAATCTCTTTTAGTCCTAATGACTTAAGATAATTGAAAGTTGCATCATAGAATTCAGGGCGACGGGTGTCATCTGGTGGATGTCCTTTATCGCCTTCGGGCACACAAATAATCATACCTTTTCGTGCACGAGTCAGTAGAACACGATAGGCGTTAACCTGAAAAGATCTATGTTCAGGTGAATTAATATTCTTCCATTTGCCACCTGAAAAATCTTTTTGAACCCATTTGTCAGAAGCATATTGAAAGTCGCCGTCCCAAATGAGACATGACCAATCAAGTTCAAGGCCTTGAATGTCAAATTCTGTTGCGACATCCTCTAAAAAGAGAGAACTACGAATGTCAGTTATATCATCTAAGAACCAATCAACAATATTGGGTTTTGCACGTACGTCAATGGCTAGAGGACGCAAGCGGAATGCTTGTGATGAACAAATCATACCATATCTTTCAGAACCTCCAGATATTTTCCTTAGCCAAGCTTTTGCTTTGGAAAGATCACGTGTCAACATAATGGGATAATTTGCACAGAATTCGGCATAGGTTGATTTAGCCGCCGTTGAATCTCGATCTAATAATTGCCCTACAAAGTTGGAAAGGTTTTCTGCCCGGAAGCTACGCATGCTTGTTGCAAGGTGCAAGGAAACATCCTTCTGAACTTTGAGATTCTTTTCAAGTAGCACATCAACTTGTCCCTCTGCATATTCTTTAGCTGTTAACTGCGGGGATATGAATACGTTCCAGTTTGGAAAATTCTCATTAGCAGCACGGATAGGTTCTGCGATACCAGCTTCGCCTGAATTAATTTCTTGTCCGCCACCTACAAGACAAATGACCACTGCCCAATCAGGCCGTAAATTGAGTGACCAAATCAAGAATTCGCTTTCAGACATAGGAAAATTCTGAATGCCTTTTTTTCGAGCAAGCCATGCAGATAGATGTGGTTGATCCCAAAGTCGTTGAGCTTCATCAAAAATTGCCACGTGTTCAACTTCTGAATATCCATCTTCTTTATGTTTTTGTTGTTTATTGGGATCAATTTCTAATTTGTTATCTCGAATTGGCATTTTCAACTTAGCCAATGCATTATCCCGATAATGGTGTATGATTTGGATGAAACTTTTCACTTCGCGTCGTGCCGTTGTCAACGTGTATTGTTTGCCGGCAGCTTTCTCTTGTTTTACTTTGTCCCGAGCAAGGGCTTCAGTAAGAACATCAACCAATGGTCCATTACCACTTAAGTATACGGCTGGTTCTTTTTTCTCAAATTGTTTCATGGCAACATTTAGTCCGACAAGCGTTTTTCCAGCTCCGGGGACGCCTGTCACAAAACAAATGCTCTTTTCATGGTGTAATTTTGCATCCTCAATCACCTTCAGAATAAAGTCTGTGGTCGTTTTAAGATTTTCTCCAGCATCACAACGAGTTATGTCTTCAACATTATGATTTGCATACAAGGCGCTAGCAGCCTGAATAATTGTTGGTGTAGGTGAATATCTACCACGAGCCCAAGCCATACCGTCTATTGATGATATAGGTACATTCTCAAGAACAATTTCGATGGCATTTATCAATGTCGTTGCATTGGCTTGTAGTGGTACGTAAACCTTCTCATCATAATTACATGTTCTAAGTTCAAAAGGTTCATCAGGGGCATCAGTGGCTACCAATATTGGGGCAATAGGCAAATCACGACTAGGTTCATGAAAGTTCTTAAGATCCAAAGCGTAATCCCAAACCTGCTCTTTGTCTGCTGAATCAAAATGTTCTGCTCCAACTTTAAATTCCAAGCAAAGAACAACATTATTTATGAGAAGAATAACATCTGCTCTTTTGCCTAGACGTGGTATGGAATATTCAAAGAAAACGAATCCATCATGTCCTTGGAGTATTGCTTTGAGTAATCTTATCTCATCAAGCCAAGCGTTCTTTTGCTCTCTAGCCGTATCAAAACTTTCAGAGTCACTCAAAGCACCAAGTATGCTATTAACATCCTCTTCTAAGAATGTCTTTATAGATTTCCCATAGTAAAATCGTTCCATGGTACGACTTCCATCCCTTCTTGTTTGTTGGAATGCTGGCCTTCTGGATTTTGATTTTTGAACCAAACTTCTTGATGTCCGGGGCATCGACAGTTGATTCGGCAGACAAGATGCCGTTTTTAAACTTACTTGCAAGAAGACCGTTCAAAAGGCATACACATATTTATTAGTGAAAAATATAGCACGTGCCATGTGAATTACAAATGCGACATTGATTTCATGGAGTAATTATACAGAAAAAGTCTGTTTGCTCAAAAAATATCTATTAGTATTGTGAGTCTTCAGATGGTAAAGAAAGCATTGATATTTCAATTGGACAAGAGTCGTTTTCGAATAATTGTGTTGGCTATTCATTACAAATACAGTAACCATCCGATTGCACTGCTCATCATCCTGTCTATATTATGAAAGGTATAGCGACAGGGCGATAGCCGCTCTGTCATGTTGTGAATCGTCAAAACAGGAATCCGTTTCATTTGTCCACTGTCCGAACCAAATGGCGGTGGATGCATGAGGCAATAAAACACAAATCAAATAAAAGATTCGATATGAAGCACTTTCAGCAATATCTTCTATTGGCGTTCGCCGTCCTTCTCCTTTCGCACGACGCATTTTCCAGACGTGTGCCGTCGGGCCAGAAGAAAATCATCCATTTCGGCTTCGTGTCGCCGTCGACGCCCGAACAGATTGTCGAAGAAGATCTTGCGAAGCTGGATGCCACCTGTCCGTTCGATGGCATCGGAATCAATCCGGTCATCAAACTCACGCGGGACGGCAAAACGTTCGACTCCCATCCGCTGCATCACGTCGGTTCACCCTATCTGCTTACGAAGGAGGATTTTAGCGAACTGATCCCGATGTTCCGCCGTTTTCAGGAGACTCGATTGAAGCACAATTTCTTTGTTCTCAATTCGTCACCCTTTAATGGCGATTGGTTTGATGACGACGCATGGAAGCGGACGCTCAACAATTTTGGCATGTTAGCATGGGCCGCGAAGGAATCGGGCTTTGCAGGCCTCTGTCTCGACATCGAACCGTATGCGTTGACCAAACTACCATTCATGTATCGTCCCAATCTCGGCCATTCCTTTGAGGAGACCGCCCGACAAGTCCGTCGCCGTGGTAAGGAGTGGATTGAAGAAATCAACCGGCAGTTTCCGGATGTCACGCTGTTCACGTTCATGTGGACGTCGCAATGCACATCGACTCTCATGGCGGAACATCCTGAACTGCTTGAAAATTCCAAAACAGGGCTGATGATCGCCTTTTTCAATGGCGTCTATGACGGGGCATCCGACACGATGACCATCGTCGATGGAAACGAAGGGGCAGGGTATCATGCCGCGTCGGAAGAGGATTATGCCAAAATCACGGGTCGATACCATCGCTTTGCCGACTCATGGATTGACAAGACCAACCATGAGAAGTTCTGGAAGATTACATCCATGGGCATCTCTTTCTATTTGGACAGCTATGTGAAACGGGACAAGCCTGGTCGATATGATCTGTTTGCGAAATCCGACAATCCGACGCAACTGCTCGCCACGAACGTCGGCCATGCCCTTGATTATTCGGACGAATACGTATGGTTTTGGTGCGAAAAAGGCAATTTCTGGCCTGGTATCTTCAAATCAAACTATCCATTCTGGGGAGACCTCCTGCCGCATTGCGTGGAGGCCATCGAGGCTGGACGGAACATGCGTGTTTGGATGGACAAATATGCCAGTGGCACGAATCTTCTGAAGAACGGCGGTCTGGAGCCTGCTGATGACGGCGCGAATCAGAAAAACGGCATCGTCAAGTTCTGGGCCACATGGCAGGCGGAAGATACGCCAAAAGGAACTTTCAGCAACGACAACGGCAGGCTGCGGCTTGTCAATGTCACGAACGGCGGCATTGCACAGGCGGTTTCAGGCATCAAGGCGGATCAGCAGTTCATCCTTCGCGCGCGATGCAAGAATGAGAGTCGTTTCGCCACGCCAGTGCTCAGTTATTTCTTTCGAGACAATCCAGATGTGGGCCTCTGGGGGCAGCGCTCCATCGCCTTCACAGAAGACGATGCCGACGGATGGAAGCGTGCCACTTTCTATATCACTGTGCCAAAAGGACATAACATCGCCACAATCAATGTTTACGTTGGCGTTCTGGGCTTCACAGATCCGACTGGCATGGACAAGGGCTGTCTCTTCGATGATATTGAGTTGCAGGAAGTTGTATTTCCTTGGACAAGGAAGTGATTAGGGAACTTCTTCAGCTTCTCTGCAAGAAGTATCAAGTATATGAGGACATTTTTTGAGGAATGGGAGGAACTTCGTGACGGATTATTGCAATTGCCGATTGTCTGGTTGGGAAAAATTGGCAATTGGCAATTGCCGATTTGGAAAAAGAAGATGTCACAGCTTTTATACAAATCTGCACTTACCAAGTGCAGAAATGTCTGCTGAGGCAGAACATCACTTGCCAAGTGAATATAGTCATTGTGTATGAATCGGTGGATTGCAGTGACATTGTCGGTGATTATATTAATCACCATTTGATTTACAATCTGTAACTTCTACTCAACCAAGTGAAGCCAATAGTGTTCCAATCATACCAATTACTCCTATGTCTTCCTCCATTCATCTCTCTCTCGAAATTCCAGTCAAATATCATGCGGATATATGCGTGCTTGGCGCAGGGCCTGCCGGCATTGCGGCGGCCGTGAGTGCCGCCCGTTTTGGGAAAAAGGTGATTCTGCTGGATGCAAACACGTTTCCAGGTGGTTTGAGCACGGCGGCACGGGTTCCCGTCCTGATGCCGTATTCCGACGGCAAACGGATTTTGATGAAGGGCTTTGGCGAAGATTTTCTGCAACGGCTTGGTACGCGTGGACCGCTGGAAGCGGAACATGTCAAACGTGTTTTCGATGGAATGCTTGGCGAGGCGGGAGTCGACGTCTTGTATGGCTGTCATTTCTTTGCGGCCGACTGCGAAAATGGGAGCATCCGTTCCGCCTGCTTCCAATCGATTTCCGGAAACTTCGCGGTGGAGGCTGAAATATTCATTGATGCAAGTGGCGACGGCGCATTGGCGGTGGCGGCTGGTTGCGAATATGTCGTTGGCGGTGAATCGGGGGAGACCATGCCGCCGACGTTGTGCTCCCTTTGGACAGGATTCGACTGGGAAGCTTACCGTGCAGGCGGCGCATTCAGTCATAACGACGAAAACATGCTGGAAAAACTGTCGGCCGCTTTCGATTCTGGTGAATTGAGCATGCCGGATTGGCATCATACTGGCATGACGCGATTGACATCGCAGCTCGCGGGCGCCAACATCGGGCATGTCTTCGACGTCGATGTGATGGATGAACGGTCCGTTTCGCAGGCGCTCGTTACCGCGCGCCGCCAGTTGGTCGAATACGAGAATTTCTACCAGAAACACATCGCGGGATTCGAACACGCCTGCATTGTGGCCAGCGGTTCCATGCTGGGCGTCCGCGAGACGCGCCGTATTCTCGGCGAGTATGTGCTGTGTCGGGAGGATTATCTTGCGCGGCGTTCATTTGCGGATGAAATCGGCCGCTACAACTTCCCCGCCGACATCCATCCTGCGCATCCGACGCGCGAAATGCTTGAAGAGCATAAACGTTGTTTCCGTGGCGAAGGCTACAAGACAGGCGAAAGCTACGGCATACCATACCGTTCGCTGATTCCACGACATACTGGAAATCTCTTGGTTTGTGGACGTTGCATCAGTTGCGACCGTTATGTCTTCGCCTCAATACGCGTCATTCCGGGCTGTTTCATCACTGGGCAGGCGGCTGGATTCGCCGCCGTGTTGTGCATGGATCATAAATGCTCACCGAAGAGTCTCGATCCCAACAAGTTGCGTGCGACAATGGCAGAACATCAGGCACTTCTGCAATGAAGAGGATACTGGAATAATCAACACCATCGCACTATTTAATAAGTAATCGATAATATGACAAAAATCATCTCCATAGACATTGGCACGAGCCGTGTGAAGTGCGCGTTGTTTGATGAAAAAGGGACGATGAGCGGCTTGGAAAGCCTGCGGTTGAAGAGGACAGAGTCGCCTGATACGCAGGATGCCGATGAATGGTTTGCCGTTGTCTGCAAGTTGCTTCAGACGGTGACAACTAGGGCAGGGGGTGATGTGGAAGCTGTTGCGCTGACGGGCAATATGCATGCGCTTTTGGGCGTCGATGCGACGGGGAAGCCCGTTGCGCCCGCGCGTTTGTGGAGCGACAACCATGCGCAACGGGAGTCCGACGAATTGAATGAGCGTTACGGAAAGTTGCTTCTGGAAAAGTATGGAAACAGCTCCATTCCCGTCTTCACGTTGCCGAAGATCTTGCAAATGAAGCGGAAAGAGCCTGAACTCTATCGTCGAAGCGTGAAGTTCCTGCAAAGCAAGGAGTTCATCGCATATCGCCTGACTGGCGAGATGGTGACGGAGCCGACGGATGCTTCGGGCGTGCTTGGAATGGATCTGTCCACGCAGCAGTGGGATGGCGCATTCTTTCAAGAACTTGGACTGGATGTGGAAAAGATGCCCTATATCATTTCCAGCAGTTCCGTCTGCGGAAGAGTGACGCCGGAAGCGGCTTCTATGACGGGACTTAAAATGGGAACACCCGTTGTCATTGGATGCGGTGATTTGGCCAGCGCGGCATTGGGAAGCGGCGTTGACGACGAGACGATCTCCTTGACACTAGGGACGGCAGGACAACTGCTTGCCACCGGTGCGCCGGGGGACGGAAAGAAAATTGCGGGACGGCTTTTTGTTTTTGCCCATGCTGATCCGACACGTGAACTTTATCTGGGCTCTGTTCCTGCCGGAGGCTTTGCGTTGGAATGGTTTGCGAATCTTCATCAATTGCCGATGGAGCAATTTTTCCGCATGGCGGAGCAGGAGGGCATCCATGAAAATTCTCCTGTGTTTCTGCCATATATTCTGGGGCGTGGCGCACCGTCGATGGACTATCGGCCGGCGGGCGCGTGGTGTGGCCTGAATGCAACCAATACGCTTCCAGAACTTTGCGCCGCAGCGGTTTTCGGAGTATTATGTCCCTTACGGCAATGCGCAGATTTGCTTGAAGAACTCACATGGAAGCGGAAGAATGTGGTGTTGCAGGCGTTGGTCTGCCGCGAGGCATCCGTGCGCCGCTGTGCATGTGGCTTGTTCCGCCAGCAAAAGTTCATTCCGGAGAATTCCGAAGCCTCCTTGTTGGGGGCGGCGATGCTGGGCTTCACGGGAATTGGTGTGTATCCCGATGTCAGGGCGGCCCTCAAGGCGATGGTTCACGCGCGGAGCGTGGATGCACCATACGAGACGAACCTGGAAGAAGCCTACAACCGTTTTTTGAAGTGGGCGTCGCAAATGACTTTAAGGGACAGGCAATGATGAATTCCCTTGACAGTGAATTGAGCCTGTTGCAGAACCGCCTATCTGAACTGTTGCTGGAACAGCAGTCTATTCAGGAGCGGATCTGGCAACTCCAAATGGAACGGCAACGGAGAGCGAACATCATCCAACCTGTGTTGAAAACAGCCAGTTCCATCTATTCGCCACGGGAGAAGATTGCCATTTTCAGACGGCTCTTCAAAGGACGGGAGGATGTCTATGCCAAACGTTTTGAAAGCAAAAAGACTGGACGTTCAGGATATCAACCAGCCTGCGCAAACGAGTGGCGGCATGGCCTTTGCAATAAGCCGAAGACAAAATGCTCTGAATGTCCCTATCGTGTGTTCCTGCCTGTCACGGACGAAGTCATTGAAATGCATCTGCGTGGAGTGGACAAACGTGGAAATGACTTCATTATCGGCGTCTATCCGATGCTTGAGAATGAACACTGTCATTTTCTGGCGGTCGATTTTGACAAGAAGAATTATGTGGAGGATGCGAAGGCATTCATTGATACTTGCCAAAAACATAGTGTTCCCGTCGCCGTGGAGCGCTCACGGTCTGGAAATGGTGCTCATGTCTGGATTTTCTTCACGGAGCTAGTTTCAGCGCACATTGCAAGGCAGATGGGGAGTTTTCTGTTGACAGAGACAATGGAGACACGCCCCGAACTTGGATTTGAATCATACGACCGTTTTTTCCCAAATCAGGACACGATGCCATCAGGTGGTCTTGGCAACTTAATTGCCTTGCCATTACAGGCGAAAGCAAGAAGGGCAGGAAACAGCGTTTTTGTTGATGACTCTTTTCAACCATATCCAGACCAGTGGGATTACCTGGCGGGTATTTCGCCAATGACTTCTGCTGCAGTGGAGGAACTGGCAAGAATGGCTGTGGATTCAGGACGTGTCACCGCAGTGAAAATGCCTGAACTGGAGGAGGAAGAGAAGCCGTGGGAACAGCCTCCGTCGCGCAAACGAAAGTCACAGAATCTTGCTGCTGGACTTCAGCAACCTCTTGAAATTGTCATTGACAATGAGATATACTTTACCAAGGCCCAACTCACTCCCAAATTACGGACTGCTTTGCTTCGTTTGGCTGCTTTCCAAAATCCTGAATTCTACCGTTGCCAGGCGATGCGAATGCCCGTCTATGACAAACCACGCATTATTTGTTGTGCGGAGGATTTTCCAGAACATATCGGACTACCAAGAGGATGCGCAGAGGACTTGACACATCTTCTTCTGGACAACCAAATTCCGTATTCGGTCAACGATAGACGCAACTACGGTGTGGCTCAGGAATTTGCCTTTCAGGGCAAATTGCGGGAAGAGCAGGAGAAGGCGGCCACTGCGCTTCTGGCAAACGATCTCGGAGTCCTTTCCGCTTCTACAGCATTCGGCAAGACAGTTGTGGCTATCTACTTGGTTGCACAACGTTCTGTCAATACGCTTGTTCTTGTTCACAGAGTTCAGTTGTTGGAACAGTGGAGATGTCGTCTCCAGACATTCCTTGGCCTGGACAAGATGCAAATAGGAACCATCGGTGGGGGGAGAAAGAGGCCAAGCAATATTATTGATATTGCTTCTATTCAGAGTCTTATTCACGATGGTGTAGTGGACGACATCGTCGGTAATTATGGAATGGTGGTTGTGGATGAATGCCATCATCTGTCAGCATTCACGTTTGAAACTGTGATTCGACAGTGCAAATGCAGGTATGTTCTCGGACTATCTGCCACTCTGACCAGAAAGGATGGGCATCATCCCATCATCTTCATGCAATGCGGACCGATTCGCTATCGGGTAAACGACAAACAAAAAGCAATGGAACGTCCGTTTGACCATCGGGTGATGGTTAGGGAGACAGGCCTGCAATTGCCGCCGATAGATGATGCAAATCAGATGAAACCTTCTATCCACGATATTTATGAACTGCTTATCAAGGACGAAGTGCGCAACAAGATGATTATCGATGACGTGCGAACGGTACTTAAAGAAGGCCGTAGTCCCGTGGTCATTACCGAGCGCAAGGAGCATCTTGTCTGGTTGGCGGAACAGTTCAGCAATGTGCCAAATCTCTTTGTGATGCAAGGAGGGATGCGGCGAAAGGCACTCGCTGAAATCCAGAATGCGTTTACCAGTGTTTCACCAGATGAATCACGCCTTCTGCTGGCAACTGGCAAATTTCTTGGAGAAGGCTTTGACGATCCTCGATTGGATACACTTTTTTTGACAATGCCCATCTCTTGGCGCGGAACATTGGCTCAATATGCTGGACGTCTTCATCGGTTGTATGACAGGAAGACGGAGGTGGTCATCTATGACTATGCTGATTTGAAGATTCCAATGACAGCAAGGATGTTCAAGCGTCGCATGGCGGGCTACAAGTCCATCGGATATAGAATTACTTCACAGATGCAGATTCCGGGACTGTTCCAGACAGAAAAATGACGCCACTCGTTACGGTCTTGCGGGCATCGCCAGTGACATTTCGGTATGTTCTAGTCTATAGGAAATGGATGAAGTTTCTCTAACATTTCAAACGAGTTTCCAGGTAGACAGGCGCTCTGCGCACCTTTGGCAATCCAGATGCCGTTGCTTTCATTGAGTTTTTTCGCCGTTTGCATCAGAAAAATTCAGCCAACTCTGCATCCCATTAAGTTTTTACTCTTAAAATACGGTAAAATGTAACCAAAATTTAAGGGGTAAAACAGAAGGTTTGAAGGTAAAGTTCCTGTTGCCATTGATGACTTCCTTGAGATTTCGAAAGACATAACACGGACAATCTCCTGAAATTATGCGAAATTGCTTGTATAAACAGAAAATCTGCTTATGTTATGGACATATGCAAAGAAAATAGCAACAATAGAAGAATATATGCTTAATTTTGTGTCCATAAAGAACTTCAGGTCCATCGTCGAACTGGCTCTGCCACTGAACTACGGGGAGGCGAAGGCTCCCAACGGCCATCAGGAATGGACTACCGTGCCGTTCTTGGAAATCAAGGGTTGCCGCGCAGTGCCAGTTCTTGGGCTGTTCGGTGCGAACGCCTCAGGAAAATCCAATGTCATTCAGGCGCTCGGTATACTGAAGAAACTCCTCGTTGGCGGATATTCGCCAACGCTTTATATGCCCAATAGACTCCATAATGGACTTGGGCAAACTGTCCTTGCGGTTAAGGGAGCCTTGCGGAACATCGGAGTGTTTCATTATTCCGTCGGTTATGACGCAACTGAAATTCGGGCAGAGCGCCTGGAGGCCAATGGCAAGGTGGTCTTCTCGCAGGACGGGAAGAAACTGTCCTTTGACGGGCTTCAGAAGAGGTTCTATGAGAGGGAGAGGCTTTTGGACATCTACAAGGTGGAGTGTTTGAACCAGGACGGGCTGCACACTGGCTGCATCCTCTCGCGCATCGCGCAGAACTACGCGGGACTGAACACGACCGCTGCGGTTGTCCACAAGGCGCTGACTTCTCAATTGGATGTCTTTGAAAACAATGCATTTTCGGGACGGGATGGCTTGAGGATGCTCATCGATTCGCTTGGCGGTGATGCGGATGTTCAAACCGCCTTCACTGAAATCGACACAATGCTTCGCAAACTGGACCTCGGGATTCTTCGAATGGAATACCATCCCGAACTAGGGAAGGCAACGTCCGACATCGCCGAGGCGATTCGCACATTCCACAAGGACGAGGCTGGCGAGGAGGTTCAGTTCAGCCTTGTGGACGAGTCGATGGGAACGCGCGCAGCCTTTGGTCTCCTTGGGGTCTGCCTCGCCGCCCTTCATTCGGGCAAGACGCTGGTGATAGACGAAATCGATTCATCGCTCCATTCTCTGCTGGTAGCGGAAATCATAAGGCTCTTCAAGGAGAAGAGATACAACACCGCCAACGCGCAACTGGTGTTCAGCGCACACAACACGGATCTTCTGGACAGGGAGCAGCTTCGGGTTTCCGAGGTCGGCATCGTGAACAAGAACCTGAAGCACGGCTCGGTGCTGAAGCGCCTCTGCGATTTCGAAGGTGTCCGCAACGTGACCAATTTCCGAAGGCAATATCTGGAAGGACGCTTCGCGGGTATCCCGTTCCCGTATCTGTGAGGAGGGCATCATAATGGCGTTTCCACAGAACCGTTTTCTCATCATTGTATGCGAAGGGGAATCCGAGGTCGCGTATATCCAGGAGCTGAACAGGCTTTTCCGGGAATTGGAGATATCGGCGACGCTACAGCCCGTCTGCGTCGGTACGGGGTTCTTCTCCAATGTCATTGCTGCATATAGGAATGCGCGCAGGGACAATCCGCGGACGGACATTCAAATCTGGGTGGATTGGGACATCTATGCCAGAAACGAGCGTCAGTGCATGGATGCCTATTCGCGAAAAGGCGGGGGTATACCTTCCTTTTGCTTTTCTAGGCAGAACTTCGAGGACTTTCTGGTAACGCACCTTGCTGAGGACGAACTTGCCAGATGGCTGGAAGTCTGCCGAAGCAGCGGTCATCTCAAGACGCCTCTCCATTCGGAGCAGTATATCATGCTCTTCAGAGAGACCCTCTTCCCGCAGTATTCAAAAGGGGATATCCCGTTTCCTCTGACGCAGGAGTGCATTGAGCAAATGCTTCAGAATCAGGACAAGGGCGATATGCCTTTACATTGTGACTTTGCTAACACAATTCGTGATATCCTGTCAAATCAATCCTGATAGAAAAACATACCACTTTTTCTAAAAAACGTGCTTGTTTTTCAATAGGAAAGGTCGCGTTTCCCATCCATTTGACCTGCCAGAATTGTCAGAACTTGAACTATTGGCTGGCAAAAGGCCTTTGGCTCAAGCACGAGGGTGAATCCGTAAGCGGCGCAGAGAAGATTCCGCTATTTGTTCATTGTGGTTTTCATGTACTTTGCTTGTACTTTGTCTGTTTTCACCCATCGGATTTATACCTAACGGGCGGAAATAGGAGGAAAATGGTAAGGTGAAAAAGAAGACAAAAATTAGCCGTAACTTACTTGAATTACGGCCTTAAAATGGTCGAATAAGGAGGGACGATTTAGAACCATTCTCCGCGTTCTCCAATCGCGAACCCACGACCTTTTCGAAAGCCAGACGTCGGGAGAGCGGCGACCTCGAACAACGGCTGAAAAGGTCGTTTCGGCTTTGAACGGCATGAATGCGCCATCTACGCGGAGAATGGGCATAGAGACACGACTTTCGCGAGTGGGCAACGTCCTGCCTCGAAAGTCGTTGCACCTACTTCATCGGGATGATTAAACGGATGTCGTCATTTCGTTTTTCACCTGGGGCACCTCCGTCGTTGATGCAATTGGGTCCGACGCTCCAGACTTGGACGGCATCCACTTCCCGTTCCCGTTCCTTAAAATCGATTTCGGAGACATTGTACAACTCGTTTGTATCTTCATTGACATACTCTTCCTCTTTCTTTTGATAGACCTCCTCCACCACTTGGCACGCTCCCTTCCTATACTGGAGCGGCTCCCCGGAAAATGGATCCAGCGGCAGGTCATCAAGGCTGTCGGGATATTCGCCCGTGCGCCGTTTGTGCAGTTCCGCCTGAATGAGGGCACGCATGATGCGGCAAGAGGCGATGATGCTCTTTTTTCTCACAGATATGTTAAAGCAACCAGGCAACATCATATCGACAACGGCATAGCCAGTTCTTTTGTCTGGCATTTCAGAAAAACTATGGACGCGCAATGCATTCGCCATCCCCTGGACTTCATTGGCAGCCAGCCACCATCCCTGCGGGAAAAAGAAGCGCAGAGAATGGAAATGCAAACCACGGTGGACGTCTTGCGCTCCAGCATAGTATGCCATCCAATGAAATACATTGAGACAACTGACCGCCTCGCCATATACAAAATGCTCTTCCCGTTCCTCAACCTGACGTTCAATTTCAACCAATTTTGCAGACTGTGCCTTCAGCCACTCGTCCGTTGGCAGGCCAGACGCCAGAATTTTCTCCATTGCCTTCAAACGGAAGGTCTCCACGGCAATTCCCACAAGATACGAAACAGACAGATGATCTTTCCATGGATCTTCACGGCAGGCATCCATTGTGTCAAGGGCGGCGGATACCGTGCCAAAATCGCCATCCTCCAAGGCGTAGATGATGCGCTGCCTTCCCATCTTGGCAAGTTCACGAAATGTGCTCAATTCTGGAGTTAACGTTCCTGCAAGCATTTGATCGTCCGCATAATTGCGTTTCGGCGGTGGAATGGGACTGGTGAGCATCTGCTCCAGTTTTCGACGTGCAGTATTCTCAAGGAAGCGTTTTTTGCATCGTATGTGGATGTCTTCGGGAATAATCGCGTCCAGATGGTCTAAAAGTTCCCGTTCCTCTTCGGTTTGCGATTCATAATACTCATTAAGGACTGTCTCCAATTGTTTCCAGAACTCGGGATTGGCGGGACGGTCCGCATAGAACTGTCTTTCAAGTTCCGCAGCGGTCAGCGGATGTCCGAAATGCGTCTCTAACTCCTTAATGGCGCGATGGTAAGATGCATTCTCCCAAATGGCAAGGGATAAAAAGACGACATAACTTCCCGCAACGATGCCCAAAACGCACCGTGTTTTGCGACTAAACAACTTACGGAGAGGAATCTTCGCGTAGTCAGCCAACAGGCTTCCGAAGAGGAGATATCCCGTTGTCTGAAGAAGAATCACCACTAACACGAAGCAGACGCAACCAGCGGGCTTGTCCAACCTGAACCACTGATGGAATGCATCAATGAACGGAATGAGCTCGCGTATCCAATGCGTCAAACTCATCTCACGCAACCCTCCTGAACGGAATGGTTCGTATGCGAACGCGAACAACGTCCAGAATGCATTGAAGCCCCCAAAACAGGAGAGCGCTCCCAAAAAGGCCTCCCAGGAGGTGAAGATGATCGGAAAAAGCAATATGATGCAATGGACGAATAGCATCGCGCTTGCCACCCATTTCCAGTCGTTCCCGTCTTGGAATCTATGGAAACAACAAAGGACCGCATACCCCAGTGACAGCGCAAGAAAAAACAGCGCCACTCCAAGCCGACACCATCGGAACCTCGTTTTCAGGCAGGCGACAACCAGCATCCTGCCCAGTAGAAAACCTATATATGCCAGGATGGCAAGCGAGGTGAAAAACAAGGCGAGGCAGACTGCATCGTTTAGGATTGTGGCATAATTGAAGACCATTATCCCGCACCAGAACGAAAACGCGAACCACACTAATGTGGGCAGCAATGTCAGCCCGAAGAACGCGCCCTGCGCGGGCGCATCCCAGAAGAAGAGTTTACGTAGGAGGGGCTTCATGGTATCCAGTTGATTAGATGCTCGCTATTGGCTTTTCGTCACTCACCTGATCTTTGCAAAAAACAAATGATTCATTCGTCAGGCAAAACATTTCTGGGAAGGACCTGCTTTATGATTGTTTCTTCAGGAATCGAGCGATGAATGATATTATGCTCCGCAGTGAACTTTTCATAGAATTCCGCGGATTCCCATTGGCTAATGTATCCACTTCTTGCCAATTCGCCATTCTTGCCTATTGTCTCCAACATTAGAATCATAGGACTGTTGAAAGTGATGCATTCCTGCCGAAAGCTCACATATTCTTCCTGAAAATACGAATAGCCCCATTCTTTATGCTCCACATTTTTATGTTCAGCATAGATTCGAACCTTGACCATAGGACGCTCTGTTCCATAACCACAATACATAGTTGACACTAAGATTGATTTGTCCTCAGAATAGAGTTGTTCACAATAATACATTACTTTTCCCTTATACTTTTCTGTAATGAGGGAGCCGCTGCCGGTCACTTCTTGTTCATCGGCCAAATGGGGAAAGCGATATGGATTTGTGAGGTCTGTTTTTTCTGAGATACAGCCACACAAACAAATGCAAAGCAAAACAGCATATATGCAAGTTCTGCGCAAAAAGGTGGAATGTTTCTTTCTCATCATAAGCATTCTCTTTTTGATTGTCGAGTTATTGGCCAGGAACATTACCATTACGTTTTCTGTCCATCCGCTAATCTACACTCCCTTCGCCTGTTTGCAATCGCGTGGCGCGGGATGGGCTCGACTGGCGGAAGGTTTCTTGTCGAACTACAATGGTCCCAACGCCGATTTGTAAAAGACAGCATTGAAATGCTCCTCAGTTATATCTTGGATCGACGGGCAGAGCAACATCGGGCATGACATGCCAAATGGCGGGGACTGTTTTAGGTGGGATGGAATAATCCTTATTTGTTGTCTGCCGCTTCGCAGCACTTCCGTAGAACCTCGGCATCGTCTTTGGACATAAACGGAGCATACTTGTCATAGATGTCCTTGAAGCAGGTAAGGTTCTCCACAACAGAAACTTGCCCCGCCTCGAAGGCAATCAATGTCCAAGAGTTTTCAGAGCCAATCCCAAGGCGGTTGGCATTTCTGTGTTTGTGGCAACCAATCACGCTGTCAAACAGTACAGGGGTATTGCGAGCAGCGATACTATCAGGGGCAACAGCCCGCTCATATTGGACATATATGTATTTTGTATGTGTCTTCGGGCAAAAATCCAATTCCCGCAAAGTCTCATTATCAAAAAAGCCGTATTCAACAAGTTCCTGAAAAGAAGGGAAATGCCGTGATGATTCATTTTCACCATCCTTCAGATCTAATTGATAAACGTGCAATCCATTCGCCAATTGCTTCAGGTTCGAGTTGCAAATTGAAACATTGAGGCGTTCCCTGATTAACTTGTAGTAATTGATGGCTATCACACACGCAAAGCTTGAAGCCAATATGAGAACAACAACTGCGAGGCGCCTTTTCGCAGTTGACTTTTTACCTTGCTGTTTGCAACTTAGTTCCATATGGTACTCAAGATAGTTCTCTACTGCCAGTCCCGTCGTTTCTTTAATCTACACTCCCTTTCGGCTGTTTGCAATCGCGTGGCACGGGGCGGCTGGCGGGAGGTTTCGGCGGCGCACCCACGACGCCGATTTGTAAAAGACCGCGTTTCGCATCTCATTTTGGCATTTTGAGGTTTGAAACAATCTTTTCTCTCGCCTCAAAATCATTCTCTGTGCTGCCGCGGAGAAGATTTTGTCTGCCTTTTTCTTGATATCTAGACAACGCTATTCAATGGAAACAACGGAAATGATATAAAAGTGACATTAAAAGCGTTTCAAAGGCATTGTTCGACGATGACAACCTCGCCAGTTGACTCGTCCCTGAATCTCCAGCGGTAGATACCACCAGAGTTTTTCCCTTTTCCCAGATAAGTCGTTGGGGTCCCATCCTTGCCAATCGGCCATTCCGATGACTGAACCCAGCACGGATAGCCCTTTTCGCTGCGGAAAACCTCCTTGATTTTGGCTTTGACGGCTTTTTTGCGTTCTGCCTTCTTCATCGTTTCTGGAAACAGGGGAAGGATATGCTCTTGAATGTACATCTCTGATTCACCGCCAGCAAGATATGCGGGGATGACCTCCAGCGCAAATTGGGTTGCCTCACGATATTTATTGGTTGGCTTTATTTCTTTGTCAATCTGCCAGTAAAGGAGAAGGACCTGATTAAAAAAACTGCTTGCGCCTGCGGCAGTTCGAACATTGTTGGTTATCATCCTGCACTCGTATGTCAGCATTTGCCTGACTGATTCGTATCGAGGCGGCAATCCGTATTTCAATCCAGGATCGGTTTCAGGTGCGAGAAGGCGGTCAATCCCCTCGTTGGACAGGGACACGCTGCCGTCATCCATCGGAAAGGGGTAGGGTTCAATCTTGCCCCCCGAGGCTTTGATGTCATCGACGATTTTCTGCAGGAACGCCTCAAGTTCCTGCTCCTCGTCAAACAATCGGCGATATTCGACAATTGGCAAACTGCCTTTGAGAAAATCTTGGGTAACTTTTTTTGCATCCATTTCTATAAGTCTCTTAGTTTTCATTACCATTGCTGTTGCCATCCCCTAATCTACACTCCCTTCGGCGGTTTGCAATCGCGCGGCGCGGGATTGGCTCGACTGGCGGAAGGTTTCTTCGTCGCCCCGACGCCAATTTGTAAAAGACCGCGTTTCGCATCTCATATCTCGTATTTGAGGTTTGAAACCTTCTCCGTCCCTCACCTCAAAACCGCCCGCTGTGCTTCAGCGGAGAAGATTATATCTGCCTTTCTCTTGACATCCATCTGTCGCTATTCAAGAAAAAAGCGGAGAAAATCAGCGTTTTGAGGGTGAAAATGTCGATTTAGGAGAAAAGCCGACGGTCTTTTCAAACGGAGAAAACTGGCAGAAAACAGGCCGGAGAAGCCCTCCAAACGGTCTTTTATCCCTTCTCCGCAGGGGAGTTCACGAAAACGGAGAATGCGCGCAAGTGCCGCATTTCACGATGGTTGGCAGAAACGAAAAAGCCCACTGACGGGAAAGCCGTCAATGGGCTGTGGGAAAAGCGATGGTCGGAACGGAGAGATTCGAACTCTCGACCTTTTGACCCCCAGTCAAACGCGCTAAACCAGGCTGCGCTACGTTCCGATTTGATTTTTGATGTTCTCTTTTTGGGGAAAACGTTAATAAATTACATGGGAAAACGGATTTTGCAAATATTTTTTGCTTTTTTTCTAGGTGGGATGACGGAACGATGTGGAAGAAAGCGGAGGGGCAGGGGAATGGAAAATTGATTTTATGGCTCGATGTGGTACAATATGGCATTGTGAACAAACGATAGAACAAGAGGTTGCATGATTATCACACGGCATGATTCCCCTGTCGGACAATTGACGCTGGTTTCCAATGGAAGCCAGTTGACAGGGCTGTATGTCGATGGACAACGGTATTTCCCGGATTTGACCATGGCGGAGAAAGGGGCGGATTTGCCGTTGTTCAATGATGTAACCCGTTGGCTGGACGATTATTTCGCGGGGAAGAAGCCGTCGGTCCAGTATCTTCCGCTATTGCTTCAAGGCACGGCGTTCAGGCTGAAAGTCTGGGAGTTGCTGCGAACAATTCCGTATGGCGAGACGATGACATATGGCGAGTTGACGAGGAGGCTGAATGAAACGGAGGGGATGAAGACATGTGCGCGAGCGGTTGGAAACGCGGTCGGCCGTAATCCAATTTCCATCATCATTCCGTGTCATCGAGTCGTGGGAACCGACGGTAGTTTGACTGGCTATGCGGGGGGATTGGACATAAAATGCAAACTACTTGCGCTGGAACAAATATGACGGAACCACGAATGGACACGAATGGACACGAATGTTCATTTCAGTCCACTGAATACACGGAAGAAACGGAATGCCTCGCAGACGTCGGCCAAAGTTCTGAAGAGTTTGTTGACAATATGTTGTTTTAATCAAGGAGAAATCGGAAAGGCCTCCGTCTGCTCGGCGGTTCGTCATGCTTCGCGCAAGCGGAAACAACGTCATGCGGAAACTTCTAGTCCATGGACCATTAGCTTCGGCAGGCCGCCAAGCTGCTGCGGTTTTCATGCGCTTTGTGCAGGGATTTCTTTGTGAAAAAATGAAATAAAAGGATGGACTATGAAAAAGATTGGATTGATGGGATGTGGAACGGTTGCGGATTACGGACATATTCCTGTGCTGAAATCGACGGATGGATTGGAGCTGCATGCCGTGTTTGAACCAAATCCAGAGCGGTTGCGGCAAATGCAGGAGAAGCATGGCATCGCGTTGGGCTTCACAGACGAGAAGGCGTTTTTCGAAAGCGGCATCGACGCCATCAGCATCACGTCGCCTGCGCCGTGCCATCTGGCGAACGTCCGTTCCGCCTGTCAATACGGCAAACACATCTTGTGTGAAAAGCCGTTGGGCATGAGCGAAGAGGAATGCCGCGAGATGATCGACATGGCTGAAAAGGCGAATGTCATGCTGTTCACAGGCTTTGATTATCGGTTCAGTCCCGCCGCGCTAAAGATTCGCGAATTGATCCGTGAAGGTGCGATTGGTGAACTGAAGTCGTTGCGGCTGATATACATCTGGAATTGCCACGGCAAGGGGAGCGTTGACGAAAACGGCCAGTGGGTTGAGAATGAACGCCGCAAAGGCCGCATGCTGGAAGGCGGCCCGATGGTCGATTGCGGCGTGCATCAGATTGATTTGGCACGCTTCTGGACGGGCAGCGAAGTCGTTTCATGGTCGGAAGCGGGGGCA
This sequence comes from Victivallales bacterium, assembly GCA_017554445.1. Lineage (GTDB taxonomy): Bacteria > Verrucomicrobiota > Lentisphaeria > Oligosphaerales > Oligosphaeraceae > UBA1407. The sequence continues at coordinate 17,869 of JAFZIJ010000181.1, read as the reverse complement.
TGGGTTGATGAATATGATGCTCCAGACCACATGTATTTGCATATGGACCATGCGAATGGTGCTCATACGATGGTTGAAATCAGTTATTCATACTGCCATACATGCCAGCAGCCCGTGAATCTGTTCACGTATGATTTGATTGGCACGAAAGGCATCATCCGCTATGATCGTGGCACGAAGCTGTTCGAGATGCGCAATGACAAAGGCGTCTTCACATACGATTTCTCGCCGGAGAAGAATTTTGCGGCATTGTATGTCCATTTCCGCGATGCGTTGGAGCAGGGCGGCTCTGATTTGCTGCCGACTGGTCTGGACGGTTTGATGGCGGCGAAGATTTCCCGTGAAGCGACGGATAGGCTGATGGCCGCCCATCGGCGATAAAACGGAAAGAAACGCTGGAATAAACAGATCGAAAACTGATACAAAAACTCACGTCTCACGCCTCATGTCAAAAAATGACGTGAGACGAGAGGCGTGAGACGTGAGATAATTATTATATAAGGTGGAAATTCGTTTTAACCCGACGGCGGGACGCCGTCGTTACCATTGCAGGCGGGACGCCGTCGTTACCATTGCAGGCGGGACGCCGTCGTTACCATTGCAGGCGGGACGCCGTCGTTACCATTGCAGGCGGGACGCCGATGGGACTTCTTGCGCCCAACGGCGAGACGCCGTCGTTACCATTGCAGGCGGGACGCCAATGGGACTTCTTGCGCCCAACGGCGAGACGCCGATGGGACCTCCTGCGCCCAACGGCGAGACGCCGATGGGACCTCCTGCGCCCAACGGCGAGACACCGTCGTTACTTTACAGTTCGTTGATGAGGATGCTCTTCAGATCAACGGCGTTCTTGCGGAGGAGGAAGCCGATAGCGCCCTTCTGCTTGTGTTTGGCGGCCTTCGGGTAGTCAGCCAACATGCACTCCTGCACGACTTTGCCGTTGGCGGTGACGGTCAGTTTGCCTTTTTCGCAACGGACGTGGACCCACTGCCAGCCGGAACCCGCGCCGATGTTGCTCAACGGGGCTTTGATTTCCCGCAAAGCTCCGGATGTTTCGGGGCTGACGGGCTCCATCCGGTCGTCGGCATTGACGATTTGGAGGCCTGTTTCGGGGCCTTTTTCAGGATTGGCCCAGAAGACGACATCGACTTCTGCGCGGTTGTCGAGGCGGCGTTCGAAACGCAGTTCGAAATCACCGATTTCCTTGTCGAGCCAGACGAAAGCGCCTTCCTTGGTGGCGGAGAGAAGGCCGCCTTTGGACGTCCATGCGCGCGGGGCGTTCATCTTGAGGCCCTTCGTGTCTTTACCGTTGTAGAAGAGTTTGAAGCCTTCAGCCTCTTCGTCGTCGGAAACGAACGTGGGCCAATCCGGGCAGACGAGTTCGCCGGTCTTGAGCATGGAAAGGAAGGGGGAGTCTTTGACTTTTTTCAGCGGGAGCATGACGCGCTGATGGAGGCGGGAAGACTCGTAAGTTGCGAAAATAAGTTCCGTTGCGGCCAAGGCATGCTTGCTGCAGGTCTTGGATTCGATGCCGTTCTGGACCCAGTCAAGACTGGCGAGAATGTGGAGGACGGTATCGTCGCCGCGGACGCCTTTCAGATCGACGTCCTCCCAATCTTTGCCCTGTGCGAAGATTTTGACGCGGCCATGCCAGATGTCCATCATGCCTTCCGTGCCGATGAGGCGGATTTCGTAGGGTGTGCTGGTTCCGTTGCCGGTGGTCATGAGACCCGTGACGTCATTGGGCCATTTGATGTAGGAGAGTCCGGCGGTTTCGACGCGGGCGCCGAAGACGGAGGTATCCGCCGCGCAGCCGATGTTGCCGAGAACCCATGACGCCTGGATGTCGTCGTTGAAGAAATTCATCATGTCGAACCAATGGGTGCCCCAGTCGAAGAGGTTGGAAGTATTCATTTCCATGCGCGTCAACTTGCCGATGACGCCTTCGTCGAGCAGTTTTTTGGCGGTTGACCAACTTGCGCCGTAACGGCGCTGATGGCAGAATGTCATCTTGATGCCGCGTTTTTCGCAGGCATTGTACATCTTGAGGGCTTCGCCGTAGGTGGGAGCCATCGGTTTTTCGGCGTTGATAAGTTGGGGGGCGTAAGCGGCGGACGCGATGTCGAGAACGGCCTGGCAGTGAAGCTTGGGCCAGAGGCACATGGAAACGACATCCAGTTTCTCTTTTTCCAGCATTTCATGGTAGTCCGTATAGATCTTCTTGAAGCCGAAATTGTCTTTAAAACGTTGCGCCGCAGGTTTGTGGATGTCCGCGCAGGCGGCGAGGATGACACGGTCTCCAGCCGCTTTGTAGCCTGAGGCATGCGCCCAACCGCGACCACCGCAACCAATGATACCAACTCGTAGTGCTTTCATGAAATGCTCCTTTTAAGTGATTGTTAATGAAGGGACTATCTTCTTTTCATGTTTTCAAATGTACAGGTGAAAGCGGTATATCCCGCCTCGCGGAGGCATTCTTCCGCTTCTGGGAAGAAACGCGCCACGTGACGTGTGTCGTGGGCGTCTGCGGAAATGAGCATGGGGATGCCCAGTTCATGCGCCGCTTTCAAGATGTTTCTGGACGGATAAGCGGATTTGCATGGCTTCGCCCAGCCGGCCGTGTTGATTTCCATGGCGATACCTGCCGCCTTGATGGCTTTCAATGCCGCAAGTGCCTCGTCTGTATAGTCATAGGAAGGATAGAAACAGAATTTTTTCGGAAGATCCAGATGGCCGATGAACGAATAGAGGCCGGATTCGGCGGCAAAGCGGATTTTCTTCCAATAGTCATGCCAAATTTCATCGATGCCGCCAGGCGGAAGCGCTTCCCAACAGGCGGCCGTGTGGTCGATGGGAAATTCATTGGAGAAATGAATGGAGCCAATCAGATAATCGAACGGATATTTTAGAAGTTCTGAAACGACTTCTTCGGCGTTTTCTGGAAAGTAATCGACTTCCATGCCGAGGCGGACGGTGAATGTGTCCGTCTCGAATTCCTTCTTGCAGGCCAGGCAGGCATCGACGTATTCCGCCAATTTCGACTTGTCGATGCTGTAGGCGGTGATTTCATTATCGCCGAAAGGCGTTTTCACATAGTGGTCGCTGAGGCCGAATTCGCGGAATCCGGCCTCTCGGGCGGCGCGATACATGTCGCGCATCTCGTGTGCGCCGTCGCTCCAATTGCAATGATTATGGTATGAATTCATGGTATGCCGTCAGCAGATTTTCGTTCTGAACTTATTCCCTTCCAACCACTTGGCGGCGCGTTCACGTTGGTCGCCCTGCAGTTCGAGCGTTCCTTCCATGAATCGTCCGCCGATGCCCAAGGAAGTCTTGATGCCGTCGCAGAGTTCCATCTGCTCAAGCGTCGTGAGTCGTTCGAGGCCTTTGACGAGTGTGACGGTTTTGCCGCCATGGCCTTTGCGTTCATGGGTGATGGTGAGCAACGGCCATTTTTTCGTCATGTCTGCACGGCTAAGCGACGGCGCATCATCGTCTTCCGCTCCGAAAGCGGCGATGAGGGCGCGGTCTTCCTTGGTGAGCGTCGGATGTTGCTCTTCAAACGTCGGCTTGGGTGGCGGTGGTGGCGGCGGATCTGGTTCTTCAAACTTGATATTCAAGTCCTTAAAAGGATTCGTCCAATTATCACCGAGCGGTTCTTCTGGTTTTTCTTGTTGTTGACGTTTCTTCTTTGACATGGGCTGATTATCCAAAAAGTCTGTCCACGCTGACGTAGCAGGACGGGAAGAGGGTGTCGAGTTCGTTCATCAACTGGTCGTTGACGGAAAACTCCTTTACCAAATTATTAAATTCCTCCATGGGAACGTGTAAGGAGGATATGGGGCGGTTTGTCTCGCGATCATAGACGATGAACGCGAGTTTGTCCGCGTCTTTGTTGGAGAAATCGACGAGCAGGCGGTGGGCGGAACTGCTGAGGCGTTCCTCTCCGAGATTGGAGAAAAGTTGATGCTTGGCGTATTCGATGAGGCGGTCATCCAGCCCGAGCCTGCGGAGGGAGATTTTTTCGATGAAATCTGGAAGAGAAACCGTCAGACGGACGGTTGGACGGTCCAGATTTTCCTTCATGGCCGCTTCCGTCGCCATGACGTCGATTTCCCGCTCATATGTGTGCAAATCCGCATCTTCTGGAATATCAACATAATAGACGATGAACGGATTTTCGTCATCGCGGTAGATAAGCGTTGTGTCCACGAGAAAATCGTGGCCGCATTTGGCGCAACGGACGCGGTTGAGAGTTCCTTTGTACAATGCATCCAACGCCTTGACATCATCATGTCTGATGACGTTGGTGACTTGCGTCGATATGCGTTGCCCACAGTGCGGGCAGACGACGGTTTCCTTATGGGTGTCTGACACGGATTTGGCTCCTGTTTCTGTCTCTTGAATACGTCATTCCTTTAATATCTCCGCATTGGCTGGAAAATCAACGACATCCATGCATGAAGACGACCCATTTTTTCATTTTTCAGTTGTTTGACCGTTTTCATGGACACATGAAGTCGTATTGGACTGTTTTTTGAATGTCATGGAAAAAACTCATGTTTTTCGTTTGCATTGTGAGAGAAAAACATTAAATTAAATACGTAAATTTTTCATAATTGTTTCTGATAGAGAATATAAACCATTATACATGACTGATTCAGTAACATTTCAAGAACTTCCCCGTCCAAGTCGTACGACGACAGCGGATCCGCCGGACAGTCCACGTTCGGTTGGATGGACGCATGCCAAAAGGATGACGTTGGCGACGACGGATGTCCCGTTCATTTTGGACAGCGGCTATCCACTGGCACCGTTGGAGGTCGAATACGAGACGTATGGCACGTTGAACGCGGATAAAAGCAACGCGATTTTCCTGCCTCATGCGTTGACGGGCGATGCACATATCGCGGGATGGGATGCCGACGCGTCTGAAACGTATCGGCCATGGCGGTTGAAATATCCGGGCTGGTGGGACGCGATGGTCGGACCAGGCAAACCATTTGACACGAATCGCTTTTTTGTCATTGGAATGAACGTGGCGGGAAGCTGTTATGGTTCTACAGGGCCGTCTAGCATCAATCCTGCGACGGGCAAGCCGTATGGATTGGATTTTCCATTTATAACTGTCGGCGACTGGGTTCGGATGGAGGCCATGTTATTGGATGAACTGGGCATTGAGCGGTTGTATGCCGTATGTGGCGGTTCACTTGGCGGACAGCAATCGCTGGAATGGGCTTTGGCGTATCCTGAACGTGTGCAAAAATGCATTGTTTTGGCGGCGAGCCCTGTTCTTTCCGCGCAGGGGCTTGCATTCAATGCTGTTGCGCGGCAGGCGATTATGCATGACGCGCATTTCAACAACGGCAACTATTACGGCGGTGTGCATCCGGACATGGGGCTGGCCGCCGCCAGAATGCTTGCGCACATCACATATCTCTCTGGCAGAGGCATGGATGTGAAGTTCGGGCGTCGCCGCCAGCGTGATTTCTACGCCAACCATACATTTGATGTGGAATTCGCCGTCGAGAGCTATCTGGAACACCAAGGCGAGACGTTTGTGGAGCGTTTTGACGCGAACAGTTATCTGTATGTGACACGTGCGCAGGATTATTTTGACGCCGCTGAAAAGTGGGGCGACGGTGACTTGCGGAAGGCGTTCACGCGGATCAAATCTGAAATGATGGTGGTTTCGTTTTCGTCCGACTGGCTTTATCCACCGGAAGCTTCAGAGGATTTCGTCCGTGCGTTGTTGCATGACCGGATTCCTGTCACGTATGTCCAACTTGAAACAAGTTACGGTCATGACGCCTTTTTGGTGGAGGAAGAAGCCGTCGGCGAACTGCTGACGGCGTTCCTGAAAGGAAAGTCCAAATTGCGTTGCGTGAAATAGTTAGGAGGACACAAGCATGGAGAAAGAATTTGTTAATCAAGATGCGAAGTGTTCAAGCGAACAGTTTTTGCGCACGTTGGGCGTCAACAGCATTGATTGTGATTTCATTACGCTGCAGCATCAGTTGGATCGGGCATTGGCGAACCAAAACATAGAATCACCACCTGCTCACTGGGAAGATGAATATATTGGCCGTCTGTTGTCATCAGGTGACACAGTGCTGGATCTGGGCTGTGGAAATGGCGAGTTGCTGGCGAGCATCGCTGAATTGGCGGATGTGAGTTGCCAAGGCGTGGAATGCGACCGCAAGGCGGCGTTGACATGCATTGAAAAGGGACTTCCCGTCTGCTTGATGGATCTTGATAAGGTCTTGGAAAATGTACAACCCCAAAGCTTTACATATGCCGTTCTGGAACGGACGCTACAGACGCTTCCGCAACCGCTGGAGACGTTGAAAGAGATGCTTCGCGTGGCGAAATACGGAGTCGTTTCGTTTCCGAATTTCGCGCATTGGAGCGTGCGGTTATCTTTTGCCTTGGGCGGAAGGATGCCTATCACGGGATCGTTGCCATACCATTGGTATGATACGCCGAACATCCATTTGTGCAGTATCAACGACTTTCTGGACTGGATTGCGGAAAATAAACTGCATGTCTGCCAGGCGTGGGCGTATCTGGACAACGAAGTCGTTGAATTCGTGGCCGCAAAACACAACATCGCGGCGCGTGAAGTGCTGTTTGTGATTGAATCGCCTAGATACGTGGGATGAGGCGTTTTTGCTAATTCTTTGCAACGAGGGTTATGGCGGTCGTCGATACAAGAGTTATATTATAATGGATAGTAATTGACTTCGTGTATCTGAAGACCGCGTAATCTGGTGTATTGCATGCTAAGCATAGAACTGAATCATTTTCTGCAGGAGCAACTGGTTGTTTTCGACGGTGCCATGGGAACGGAACTGTACCGTCGCCATGTATTCACTAACCGTTGCTATGATGAGATTTGCATCACGGATCCAAAGCTTGTCCGTGAAATCCATACGGAATATCTGGCCGCCGGAGCGGATGTCATCACGACCAATTCCTTCGGCGCCAATGACATTGCCTTGCTGCAACATGGGCTTGTTCCAAAAATGGCAGATATCAACCATGCGGCGGTGAAAGTCGCCATGGAGGCCCGTGATTCGCGCAATTGGGGGCGGCGCATTCTCATCGCAGGTTCTATTGGGCCGCTACGGACAACGGGAACGACTGAAGCGGAACGCGTGGATGTTCTGTCGCGTCAGGCCAAAGCCTTGCTGGAGGCTGGCGCGGATTTTATCATTTTTGAAACATTGCCGTCCCGTCAGGCTGCTTTGGAGGCACGAAAGGCGATGGCGGCGATTGGAGAGAACGTCGCTTTCGTGCTGTCCCATTCCATGCCTGATGGCGACGCTACGGCGGAGGAAATCAAAAACAGGACGGCTTTTGCCGAAGACGGTCTTCCGGTTGCGGATGCGATCGGTTTCAATTGTGGATTGGGGCCGTCCGCCATGCTGAAAATTGCGGAACATGCCGTCAAAGTCTGTACCGTGCCAGTGATTGTTCAACCGAACGCGGGAACGCCGCAGGCGGTTGATAATCGGCAGCTCTACATGTGTGATCCGGAATACATGAGTACGTATGCCGTTCGCTATGCGGCACTTGGCGTGCGTGCCATCGGCGGTTGCTGTGGCACAACGCCTGAACATATACGCGATTTGGCGAATTCCGTGAAACCGCTTGGCAAGAAGCAAGTTGTCATCGAGACCGTCGAATCGACGGAGCAGGTGCCGCTTGCGGCAGAAAAGCCTTTGGCTGAACGTTCGCGGCTTGGCGCGAAACTTGCGAAAGGCGAATGGATTACGACTGTTGAAGTGACGCCGCCGCGTAGTTGGAATCTTGACTCAATCATCGAGAAGGCAAAAGTCTGCGCCGCCGCTGGCGTTGATGTCTTGAATGTTCCTGATGGACCGCGTGCGTCACCGCGACTGTCGCCGTTGGTCACGGCTATGAAAATCCAGAATGAAGGCGGAATCGACGCCGTCCTGCACGTCTGTTGCCGCGACATGAATCTCATCGCCATGCAGGCCCAACTGCTTGGCTGTGCGGCCGTTGGATTGAACAATCTGCTGTTCATCACGGGCGATCCGCCGAAGCTTGGAAACTACAGCTTCGCGTCCGGCGTGTTCGATACGGATTCCATTGGTTTGGTCAAATTGCAGAAGCATTTGAATCAAGGCGTGGATTTGGGCGGACAGAAAATCGATCCGCCGACGGCCGCTGTCTGCGGCGTGGGAGCCGATCCGAACGCCATTGATTTCGATCGTGAAATCCGTCGTCTCCATGAGAAAGTGGAGGCGGGGGCGAATTTCGTGACGACGCAGCCTGTGTTCGACATTCGTTCCCTTGAACGTTTTCTTGACGCGATTGCGGATACGCATCTTCCTGTCATTGCGGGAATTTGGCCGATGTCCTCCCTGCGGAATGCGTTGTTCATGAAGAACGAAGTGCCCGGCGTGGTTGTTCCAGACTGGATCATCGAGAAGATGCAATCTTCCGATACGAAGGAAGGACAGCTCGAAATTGGTATTGAAATCGCGCGGAAGACACTGGCGGATATCCGTTCCCGTGTGGCGGGCGTGCAGGTTTCGGCTCCATTGGGCAATGTCAAGACGGCGTTACGGGTTTTGGAAGCATAAGGCTAGACGTCGTTTACATGAAAAACGAGCAGTATTGGAATGAAATTGCGGATGCCTATCAGGCAGAGACAGTGATTTCAACGGATGATTTTTATTACGGGCCGCTGATTGCGGGAGATTCTACGCTGAAGCTTCTGCCAGAAACGCTGCAAGGGCTTGATTGCCTGGAGGTTGGATGCGGTGGCGCTCAGAATTCGATTTATCTCGCAAAACATGGCGCGGAGTGTACAGCCGTTGATATTTCCAAGAAGCAATTGCAGTTCGCACGTCGTCTTGCGAAACGTTCGGACGTCGGCATCCGTTTCATCCAAGCGGACATGGAGACGTTGCCGTTGGATGACGACGAGCAGTTTGATTTGGTTCATTCCTGCCATGCGATTGCTTTCGCGGCTGATCAGCGGAAGGCGATTCATGGCTTGGCGGAACGTGTGAAAGCAGGCGGCATGCTGATTGTCAGTACGGTTCATCCGCTGTCTGGTGGCGAATGGGTCGATTTGGAAGATGAAGATGGCTTGTTGCTGAAAGATTATTTCAGGCCGATGGCTGAAACACGCGAATTGGCGGACGGCGGAGAAGCCGTCAGCCGCGCGTATCCAATTAGCGTGATGACGGATTGGATTCGTGAAACGGGACTGGTTTTAGAGCGAATTCTGGAGCCTGAATGCGACATTTCGCAGAGCGGTTCACTAAAAGGACGCGTTCCATATTGGAGTTCTGTCTGGGAGGACCATGCGGCGGAATTGGCGCGGGCTCCCTATACTATTATATATATAGCGCGACGTCCAGCGAAGCCGCTTTCCACGCCGGCAGGCGAAGCGGCGGATACTGCCCATTTGCGAACCATGCGCCGCAATCTGGAAATCCGTGCAAAATTGCTTCGTGGCGTTAGGGATTATTTTGACGCGAACGGTTTTATGGAAACGCAGACGGCGGTTCGTCTGCCCGCTCCTGCCCTGGAAGACTATATTGATGCGGAACCTTCTGGAAAACAATGGCTAAGGACATCTCCTGAACTGCATATGAAACGCCTTCTGGCGGCTGGATATGAGAGAATCTACCAAATCGGTCCATGTTTCCGCATGGGAGAATATGGAAGCCGTCATCTTCCTGAATTCCAAATGCTAGAGTGGTATCGCCTACGGGCGGACTGGCGTGTCGTTCAGGCCGATGCGGTCAATCTTGTGCGTCATTGCATGAATGTTGCGACTGGCGGCCTGACATGCCGTTTTCGTGATCAGACCATTGATTTTGGCGCGGAATGGGAGGAGATCACCGTCGAAGATGCTTTCCGAAAATTCGCTGGGGTGGATTTGGACGAAGCCATTGCGAATGGGCAGTTTGAGGAAATCCTCTGTGAAAAGGTGGAGCCGCATCTTGGCAATGGACGACCGACTTTTCTGACGGAATATCCGTTGGCTTGCAGTGGCTTAAGTCAAGCGATCGAAGGCCGTCCGAATCGCGTGGAACGATGGGAGGCCTATGTGGCCGGTTTGGAATTAGGCAACGCCTGCACGGAATTGGTCGATCCGGAAGAACAGTTGCGCCGTTTTAAAGCGACAGCGCAACTGCGTGCAAATGAACATCGTGAGGTTTATCCGATAGACGAACCATTTATGGCGGCGATACGTGAAGGCATCCCCGGAGCGGCGGGCGTGGCGATTGGTTTCGACCGTCTTGTCATGATTGCCTGTTGCGAGAGCGACATTCGGAATATCGCATTTATTTGAACCATTTCCGCTTGTATTTGCGGAATTTGGCGATTGGCTTGCTGAACGGCGCAAGAAGGGTACATAACGTTTTGTTGGAGCGTTTGAAAGTGTAAGGAAGCTCGCAATGTGGGGCATAACCGTTTTCGACAGCCCATTCAACGATGTCCAACGTGAGATCGAAGCGCCATAGCGAATAATTGTTCCACATGATCCACGGTTTGGGATTATAACCAAAATGGATATAGTGGGCCCTGTCCTGCAAATCCGCCGTATAGTTTGGTTTTAATTCGGGCGCAGCAGGATGGAAAAGCATGAGCGAATTGAGCACGGATTCATCTGTCTGGAAATAGGCGATACTTCCATCATGCACAAGTGAAACATCTTCCGGAAGGACCTTGAACATTTGCTCTTTCCATTTTTCCAAAAATGGCCGGTTGCGCGGAAGTGACAGGCCAATCAAGCATGCTCCGAAGCCATGGTTGTATCTTGGAGTTTCCAAGCCACCGACGTCTTTTTTCCATATGTTCAGGACTTTTGACGGAATCATGTCTGGATTTTCGTTGGAAAGTCGTGATTTCCGATATAGTTCCTGAATTTCAGAAGTCGTTTTGGGACGGATATTGATCATGCCGTCCGGACATTGCAACGCGTCTGTCATGTCGCCTGAAACAATGCCGTCGCAATCGATCCATGTTACGACATCCGTTTGAGCCTGTAGCATGATTTCAGGCTTGCTGCAGGTCACAGACCGTTTGTCTGTGATGGGTAGGTCTGAAATGGTCACGCCAGGGAACTTCAGAATGTCGTTTTTCCATTCATCAGTCCAATTGTATGCCCCAATGAGAATGGGATGGCGCATGCCGCTTTTACGGATGGATGCGATAAGAAGCCAAACGCCAATGGCATAACCATTGTCGCATGCGCTGACGATTGTATTGTTTTCAGGAGTACAGGTCATGGACGCGTTTCCTTAGACGTTCTTCTGTGAAAAATGGTTCATTGATAGGAGATATTCCGCCGGCTGTCCGGTATCGAGATGTTCACCATCGACGATATAACCATACATGCCGTCGGTGGCGCGCAGTTCGTCCAAAGCCGTCGTCAATTGGAATTCGCCTTTTTGGCGGACGTTGTTCGCAATCTGACGGCCAAGAATTTCAAAAAGTTCAGGCGTCAGAACATATTGACCGTAAACGCATAGGAATTGGTCTGGCGGGAAGTTGTCGAGCGCGAGATGCGCACGTGCGTATTCAAGCGTCGGTTTCTCCGCGAATTCCGTCAATTTGATGATGGTATGTTCGGGATTGGCCCAATTGCCTGTGGCGGTTCCATAATGATGGACCATGTTTCCGGGGGCCGGATAGAGCGAGACGATGGCGTGTCCGCCGCACTGGTTGAAAGCCTCGATGAGCTGCGTGGCGGAATTTTTTTCCGTGTTGGATTTATAAAGGTGGTCGCCTAACATCAATAGGACTGGTTCGTTGTCCGTCCATTGTCTTGCGCAATAGACGGCATGGCCAAATCCAAGCTGTTCTGTCTGACGGATGAACGTGATCTTTTTGCCAAGTGATTCCAGATGGCGGCATTCTTCCTGCGCCCATTCGGGAAGTCTTGCAAAATAGGATGGCTCAACAGGAGCGAAGAAATTCGCAATGGTCTTTTCATCGTCCGGACGGACGATGATGGCGATTTCCTCAGCCCCCGCTTCGACGGCCTCTTCGACGATTGTCTGCAAAATTGGTTTACAACGGCCGTCAGGCGTGACGACCGGGAAGAGTTCTTTCTTGACGGCCTTCGTGGCGGGGAACATGCGTGTTCCAAGTCCCGCGGCCGGAATGATGGCTTTTCGGACGGTTTTGGCCGGCAATATGTCCAATGGAAAACAGTCAAGCTTTATTTCATTGGTTAGGTATTGCGTGAGTTTGTCACGTGCGTCCATGGATTTGGCGACGAATTGGACACAACCGTCTCCTTGTGAGCCGATTCCTTTTCCGCCATATGTAAGTTCTTTGACTTTCGCATCTTGGAGAATGGCATGGAGTTTAGGGGCCGTCAGTTCCGTGGGGCATGCGGGCATTAGATGCTTGTCGAATTCCGCCTGTGCTTCCGTCATCAGTTTGCCGAGTTCGGCGGCATCGCCAGCCTTCAGCAATAGAACTGCTTTTTTGACGAGCTGCTGATTGATTTCACCAAGATATTCATGCACTTTGCGGGCTTGTTCATTGCTGGCTTCAGGATAGGCCTTTGTGAGATCTGCCAGAATGCGAACGGTGTCTTTCTGCCCCTTCAAATCCGCAATCAGAAAATGCAACGGCTTGGCGACATTCAACGGGACGGCGTCCATTTGGTCGCCGTCAAATGTCATCATGACGGGACCTTGGCCGTATGCGCACCCTTGGTCCATACGGCCACAACGTGACGGCGTGAGAATTTCTCCTTGATAAGCGGCTTCCATCTCTCCACGGACGTTCATTTTCAAATCGTATGCCAAATTGAAAGCGCGTGCGACGAGCACGCAGAAAGCGGCTGAAGAACTGAGGCCTTTTTTGACCGGCATGGTGGTTTTGTAATTATCGATTTCCAAGCCGCCTGTCTTATGGAACGACGCCAGATGATACGCAACGCCAGCCGCATAGCTGAAAAAGCCGCCTTCTTTCGCGACAGCCAGAAGATCCGCTTGACGCATGGGAATGGTCTGCTCCTGCACCGTGCCATCTGGCAGCGTTGATTTCAGCTTGAAGACATCCGGTAGTGGTCTGACTCTGGCAAAAATGCCTTGATTGGTGCCAGTGATGATGACTTGGCCAGGCAGAATGTTCGGATTGAACCGTCTGAAAGCACCTGCCCAGTCAGAATGTTCGCCGAAAAGGCAGACCCGTCCGGGGACGAAGATGTCAAAGCTCGAATTGCTCATGATGGGATGCGGTTTGTTGAGTTTTCTTGTTTAAACGGGAAGCAAGGATATTTTAATATGTAATTGCAAACTTTCTTCATAAGAGGCGAAAAAAAATCGGTAAAAAATCATGTCTTCAGGCAGACGACGGTTCTTCACATTGAAAAATAAGAGGCACATGCCGAAATGGATTGCATTTCTGGCGGCATGCCTTGTCCGTCTGTGGACATGGACGTTACGGGTGGAAGTGGTTGATCCGCATGGCTTCTTGGATCCGAACCGCACTGGCGGGAGAATTGCCGCCATCTGGCATAACCGCCTGCTATTTGCAGCGCCTCTTGCGCCGCAACGCCTTCGGCGGAATGCCTCCGTATTGATCAGCGCTTCTCGGGACGGTGAATATGTTTCGACATTTATCCGCTTTTTTGATGTGGGAGTCGTTCGCGGTTCCTCCAGCCGTGGCGGCGTCAAGGCGTTTCTGGAAATGCTGGAAGTTTTGCGGCATCCCAATCATACAGTCGTCTTGACGGTTGACGGGCCGCGTGGTCCCATGTATCAGCCGCATCATGGCATTATCGGTCTTGCGCAAAAGAGCGGCGTGCCGATCATGGCGGTTTCAATAAACTCCAAACGCCGTTGGACGTTGAAAAGCTGGGATCGGATGCAGATCCCATGGCCGTTCACAAAAGTACAATTCGTTTTTGGAAAACCGTTCGCCGTATCGGAGGATGCGGATATGGACGAGGTGTTGGAACATCTCCGAAGGGAGTTGATGGACATCACGGAAGATTGAGCCATATTATGGCATGAATCATAAGAATCGTTATCAAAAGGACAAGGGGGAATCATCATGGCTTTGAACAAACAGCAGCAAACCGCTGTGGACACGCTAAATGGACCTGTTTTGCTTTTGGCTGGCGCGGGATCCGGCAAGACGCGTGTCATCATCCATCGTATTGCGAATATGATCCGTCATGGCATCGAGCCACGGAACATTCTCGCCGTGACGTTTACAAACAAGGCGGCGAAGGAAATGAAGGAGCGCGTTGCGGAGTTGTTGACAAGCCGTCAGGCGGAGGAAGTGACGGTCTCCACATTCCATGCTTTTTGCCTGAATGTGCTAAAACGGCATATCCAGCGTCTTGGTTATGGAAAACGTTTTTCCATTGCGACGGAAGGCTATCAGAAGGGACTTATCAGGGAAATTGCCACGGAACTGAATTTGACTGGTGAAAACTGCGATCCGTATATGTGGCTTTCACGTATCAGTCTTGCGAAAGCGAATCTGGAAAGCCCTGACGTCATGGAGACGAAGGATTGGCCGAGGGCCGCAGACGTGGCGCGTATTTATCGTCGTTACCAAGTGCGGCTGAAGCAAATGGATTTGGTTGATTTTGATGATTTGCTTTGTCTGGTCGTGCGTCTTTGGGAAGATTTTCCAGAGATATTGGCCTCTTACCAAGACACTTACCGCTATTTAATGGTCGATGAATACCAAGACACGAACTACGTCCAGTTGCGTCTCATGGCGTTGCTGGCTGGCAAGGCCTCGAATATCTGCGTCGTCGGTGACGATGACCAATCGATTTACGGATGGCGTGGTGCGAATCTTGGAAACATTCTGGAATTTGAACGTTTCTTTCCGGGAGCGAAAACGATTCGTCTGGAGCAGAACTATCGTTCAACCAATACGATTTTGAAGGCGGCGAATGCCTTGATTGCGAAAAATGTGAACCGCAAATCTAAAACGCTGTGGTCGGAGCAGGGGGATGGTGAAAAGATTCTCGCCGTTCGTTGTGAAGATGAACGCGCGGAGGCGACATTCGCGGCGGATTACATGCTGGATAACGTCCGCGACAATCGGTGGAGCAATTTTGCCGTCCTTTTCCGTGCGGGGCATCAATCCCGTATCTTGGAAGAAGTGTTTCGGTCACGCCGTGTCCCGTATGTTTTGGTTGGCGCCAATTCGTTTTTCCAGCGGAAGGAGGTATTAGATGCCGTGAGCTTCCTGCGGGTGATCGCCAATCCACGCGATGACCTTTCGCTTAAGCAAATCGTCAATGTCCCGCCACGCGGCGTCGGCGACGCCACGATGGACGCTATGCGCGGAATGCAGACGCTTATGCATCTTCCGTTAATGGAAATTCTTGCAAGGACGGATTTTCTGGATAAGATTCCGCCGGAGACGGCGGCGAATCTTCGCTCCTTCCATGCACAAATGAAAAAGTCATCTGACGCGTTTCAGACGCCAGGGGATTTGTGCGACAAGACAAGAACCCTTCTGGATGGTATCGGATATATTGACGGCTTGGTGAGAATGTACAAGCCGCGCACGGATGCAATGAAACGGCGTGACAATGTCATGGAATTCCTCTCCACGCTTGCGGAATTCGATGAATCACACGGGCGGAATGCGACTCTCGGCGAATTTCTGGAGCAATTCGATCTGCAGGACGCGAACGATCGCCGCCAAGAAAATAAAAAGGAGATTGGCGAGGCCGCGACGCTGATGACGGTTCATGCGTCCAAAGGTCTTGAATTTCAGACGGTTCTGGTAGTTGGTCTGGAACAAGGCCTCTTCCCGCATCAAACGGCGATGGACGAAGGAAATTTGGAGGAAGAAAGACGGTTATGTTATGTGGCGTTAACCCGTGCACGCGAAAGGCTTTTGCTGTCGTATGCGGAACGTCGGAGAGTGGCGGCGCAAGTCGTTGCCAAGCGGCCGTCAAAATTTCTTGATGAAATACCAGATGATTTGATTGAGTTCACGACACCGTCAAAAGTTATCAAGCCCGCTTCGGCGGAGGTTGTGGAAGATATGTTCGCAAAAATGCGTCAGATGTTAGGATAGGAGTTTTTATATGGAAGAGCAGGTGGTTTTGACAGGTGGACGGGTGGTGGATCCGTCGGAAGGCGTGGACGAGATTCGCGACATTGGAATCTGCAATGGCCGAATTGTCCCCCCGGAGACGATTCCAAATGCGAAGCGTGAGAACATGGTCGGAAAAGTGATCGCGCCAGGCTTTATCGATGTCCATGTCCATCTGAGAGAGCCCGGGCAGACACACAAGGAGGATATCGCCACAGGAACGGCTGCTGCCGCCGCCGGTGGCTTCACCACGGTGGTGGCGATGCCGAATACCGTTCCCGCGATGGATACGGCGGAACGTGTTGCGGAATTCATGGAGCTTGTCGCCCGAAAGGCGAACGTGCGCGTCTTGCCGGCTGGGGCGATCACGATAGGGCGTCAGGGAGAGATTGCGACCAATGTGCGGGAACTTGTTCAAGCTGGATGTCCCGTCTTGAGCGATGATGGAAGCACGCCGCAAAAAAGTGGCTTGATGCGGTCCATCATGCAGGCCGCCGCCGAAGCTGACGTGCCGGTCGTGGACCATTGCGAAGATGTTTCGCTTTCAAAGCCCGGTGTCCTTCATGACGGGAAAGTTGCGAAACAACTTGGTCTGCCAGGACAGCCGCGTTCCGCTGAAGAGGTGATCGTGGCACGAGATTTGATTCTGGCCAAGGAGACTGGTTGCCATATCCATCTGCAGCATCTAAGTAGCGCAGGTTCAGTTGAAATGATCCGCCAGGCGAAACGGGATGGCATCAAGGTGACGGCTGAAGCAACACCGCATCATCTTTTCCTGACAGACGATGCCTGCATGACATTCGGAACATATGCGAAAATGGCTCCGCCTTTGCGGGAAGAGAGCGACCGTTTGGCTCTGATCGAAGGAGTGAAAGATGGAACGATCGATATGATCGCTACCGATCATGCGCCGCATACGGAGGATGAAAAGGCGCAGGGATGGCAGAAAGCGCCTTTTGGCATCGTCGGAATTGAAACTGTTGTTCCCTTGTGTCTCACGCATTTGTATCATACTGGCATATTGGATTTGAACCGTCTGATTGCTTTGTTTACCACAGGCCCAGCGAAGCTTCTCGCATCGTTTTGTGCCAAGATTGGACAGCCGCTTGGCAGTTTGGCAGTGGGAAGCACAGGCGGCGTGACAGTTTTGGATTTGGAAACCGAATATACGATTGATGTCCGTTCGTTCAAATCAAAATCCAGAAACTGCCCTTATAATGGAATGGGATGTAAGGGCAAGGTCGTCGGTATTTATTAAAGAAAGAAAAAAGCCCAAATGCAAGGGGAGACAGGGAAAAAGGTTTTTCTTCCCACAAAAACATGGAAAAATCACAAAAAAACATAAAAAAAATCCATGCATTGACTTGAAAAGACTGAAATCCGTAGTAATTTAATCACCCGTCACCGCTCAAGGGATGGGCAACCATCTGCAAGAGGAGGCAATCAGAAGAATTCACGGAGTTTCTTTCAGAAAGGGAACAAGATGAGTTCTTTCTGCAAAATCAAATTTCTGTTTCAGAACATTCGATGTTGCCTTTCCGTGAAAAAAATCGCCGGATCCGCTTGCAAAGGCGGAAAGGCGGTGTAAAGTAATGGGCGTGACGAAAACGGCGGAGTTGTCCGCCGGCTCTTTGGAAACCGAGCAGCGCAATATGAGCGAACATGATTTTTTAGATGGAAGGGTTCCCCATGCGATGCATGGGGCTCCTCCCCGAGAAAATCCTTAAAATTACTAATTATTGAATCGACAGGATGGCGGCGCCGTTGTGCGCCGCCGTTTGGACTT
>JAFZIJ010000180.1 GCA_017554445.1 Victivallales bacterium | reverse complement strand
CGCCGATGCCGCCCGAACCCGCACCGACGATTAGAATATCATAATTATTTATCATTCTACTGGTTGTTGCTGTTTCGCGAGGGCTTGTTGCTCTTTATAGAGGGCACGGGCTTGGAAGAAGCCTCTGGTGATGCAAATCAATGAATAGATGGAGAAAATCAAATAGGTAAGTTGTTCGGGTTTATCAATTAACATGACAGCATGCAGGTAGATGCTGATGACGCTGCTGACGACGATCAGATATGTGTATTCGATGAAAGCAAACATCGTAAGTATGGAGATCAGAACGCCGAAGAGCATAATCGTGTTGTCTAGCAATTGATAACTTGAACCAACAGCTTTCAGAATGAAATAGGTGATTAGCCATGCGGCGACGCAGACGACGGTTGTCCAAATACGCTGTTTTGTCGTCATGCAGCGGAAAACCGTTGAATGTTTATAGGCGCGGTTGTTCCATTGGACGAACGTGATCAACTGTATGGGGCAGGATGCGAGCAGGGCATAGGCGGCCATCGCGTAAAGTCCGAAATAGTAATAGACGTATGCGTAAAGCAACGAATTGAAACCGCCGATGAGCGGTGCATAGCGGTTTACGCGGGACTGCAGGAAGCCGACGACCAATGAGATGTAGAGTGGTAACGTGCGAAGCAATGGTTGCTTGCAATAGATTCGCGCGATGGTCAGAAGCACGAAGGTGATGGCCATCAACACGTAGAACGGGAGGTTGTCTTTTGTGGATTTTTGCATGGATTTACTGGAGGGCGATGATGAGTTCGGCAAGAAGGCGTTTGTGGGCGATGATGGAGGCGGACGAATGATCGAAATGATCCAGTCTTGTGACAACGGAATCAGGCACTTGCAAGGCGGCTTTCGCGCGTTTGACAAGCTCTTGGTCCGCGTCTGGACGCTTCTCATAGACTGCCAGACGAGTCGCCAGAATTTGGAAATATTCGATGTCCTGTAAGCCGTCGCGGAGGTTTTTCAAGCGGATGGAAGGCCACGGCGTCCAGTCGGGACCTGGATACATGAGATTCCCGCCGCCGTTCGTCGGGCTCGGCTTGGCAGTTTGGGACATGACGCTGCGGAAATAGGGGACCCATGGAACGGCGGGCCAGCGGAGACCATCCTTCATCTTCTGGCGGACGTCATCTGTCATCCATTCCATGCCGAAACTGATGCGTTCCTGTTCCGTAAGTCGTTCATGTTCATGGGCATTTGTGAACCATTCGCGATTCAGCCCCCAATAGAGGAGGCCTGTGATATTGAGGCGTTTCGTCAACCATGGAATGACGCGTGGGGCAATGCCGGGCGAATCAAGATTGAAATTGACGCATGGTTTGAGCGGATAGTCCGTCGGATACCACCAGATCTGCTCGCCGAGTTTGCGGCGTGAATCGGCCATCTTTTCATCGTAGTGTTGGAAAAGCGGGCACCAGATATCGACATAGCCGAAAAGCCGTTCGTCAATTCTGGCCGTGTTCAGCCGCGGAATATCTGGAAAATGCTGTTTTGTGTTGTCAAACGCGGCTTGCATGGCCTTCAATTGGTGGACGTTGAAGAGAACTTCGTCGAAGCCGAAAGCGACGACGCGGTTCCGCCAGCCGTTGCGGTCGATAAATTCCAGATTCTTCTCCATGTTGGCCTGGTTCTTGTCCGCCGCGATGATAGGCAGATAGATGTTTTTCATGCCGCGTTCGAGACAATAGCGTGTCTCCTCTTCGGAGAGGAACAGCCTGGAGCCGTTCCAGAGGTTCATGGGATCGAGGCGATGGTCGAGAATGAAATCCAGATAGGCGCGGCGCTTTTCTGGCGGGATTTCTTTGCCATAAAACGCTTTCGCCCAAGAAGGTGTGAAGCAGAAAGCGGTGGAAAGCGTGAATTCTTTCGGCAAGGCGAACGGATAGACGGTAACGGACAGCGGGAAGGAGAGTTCTTTATCATCCGCCTTCAGGACGACGTCGAATTCCGCCTTGCCCGACTGCGCATGCGGCGCTTGGACATCAATCCAGAAACGGATAAGCGTCTGCGGTGTCTGGAATGTTTCCGTGCCGTCGCTTGGGCGAAGCACGTCCGGATAAGACACGGAAGGTTTTCCCGCGAAGCGTGTGGCGATGTCGTCTTCGAAGAAAATATTGGTTTTCAATGATTTGGCAAGATCGTCCTTTGGTCGGACAGACAATTCCGCCTTGCGGATCGCCTGTTTTTGCATGGCGATGGCGATTGCTTGAATGCCACCTGTTTCTCCCTGTGCGAGAAGAAGTTCCGCTTGTTTTTTGTCATTGCCGAAGTAAAGGCCGGGCATCGCCTTGACGGTCGAATCCTCCGGAAAAAACAGAAGTCCGAGCTTAGCGCCGACGGTTCCTTTTCCGAAGACGGCAAGATATTTGCGTGCATCTTCGGCGAGGCTGGCGGCCTCCTCCTGAATCTGTTGCAGTTGATGGAGCGCGATCAGTGTTTCATCCGAATTGGTTGCCGCTGTGATTTTCTCCATCGCCTGCCTGCTGTTCGTCATGATGGTGTTCCGTCGTGTGGCAAGGGCGTTGTCCAGTCCGCCTTTTAGCGGCGCGAGTTGCTTCATGATGTTGGCGTGGAGGCTGTTGGCGTTTTTTCGAAGGGCGATTTTCCATTGATCGGTGGAGAAAGTTTCGTTTGGTGGAACGGAGACTTGCACGTTGGCGAGAAGCGTTTCGGAGGGCTCCGTTTCACTGCCTTCAATCCACAGGGAGGCGGGCGTCGTTGTGTTCGGATAACGGAAACGCCAATTCTGGACGCGTGGCGTCTCCATGTCATCGATATAAATATCATAAGTGCGGTCGATGGAACGCAATACATAGCGGACATGATGCCATTGGCCTGCTTCCAACGGCGAATGGGTAAGCCATGAACCATTGTCGATGGGCATGATGTTGCCCGCAGAAAAGAGTGAACAGGCCATCTGCGTGCCACGCGTGTCACGCACGAACAGCATATAGCGGGCCGACGGCGTGACGGGATTGAGCCAGTAATCGACAACGACTGTTTCTGGATTGGCGTCAATGATTTTTGTTCCGAAGTTCGGGCTCACCCAGCTGGGCGTGGCTTTGTTACCGCCTTCCGTCGTTTTTAACAAAAGAGCTTTATGGACTTCTGGATGATTTTGTATTTCAACGACTTCGCTAATGCCCTTCGTTGGCTTGGGCGTGAATTGCGAGAAGTCTTCGGAATATATCAGCGTATTCGCGAGAATGCTGCATGAACTTAATAATAAAAGGGAGAGGCTGTTTTTAAACATTGTCGAATCTGCGTGCGGGAAGGGCGTTCATTGCTTGCGAAAACATGTTAAGCATGTAAAATAAGGCAAAGAAAATGCTGTGCAAGAAATCATGTTGAAAAATACAGTGAAAACAAATCAATCAATATAAGAGGAAAAACAATGAAACAGACGATATTGGCGTTGGCGATTCTGGCGGCGGGGAGTTGCGTGGAGGCGAAACAGATTGCTGTCTATGGGCGTAATTCGAAGGAAGCTGAGGCTTTGGCAAAGGCGTTGAAATCAGCGGAACATACGGTTGTGACGTTGGATGCGGATGCGTTTTGCAATAAGGAGACGTTGCTGAAAGCGGATCTTCTGGTGATCGCTGATCCAAAGAATGTTCCCGCCGCTTCTGCTGGAGCCATCCATGATTTTCTAGCGGCAAAAAAAAGCATGCTGCTTTTGGGACCGCGTCCATTTTCACAGCCTGTCCATAAGATTGGCGGTGATTGGCTGACGCGGGCGGAACAGGCGGAAAAACGCGCCCAGACGCCGTGCGAACCGTTGAAACTGCCTGCGCAGGATACATGGAATTTGTCAATGCGCGAAAAAGACATCAAGACGAAGATGACGATTGAAGGCGGCAACGGCCTTCATTACCAATTGGATACGCTGATGGGATGGACGACATACGCCGCGCCGTGCCTTGGTATGTTTCCGAAAGGCCATGATTTGATGTGTCTTTCCGTGAAAGGTAATCCGAATGTGCGCAGCATGTGCATCGAATTGGTCGAGACAGATGGATCCCGTTGGATTGCAACGGCTCCCGTATCAACAGAATGGCGGAAACAGGGCTTGGAAGCGGCGGATTTCCGATTCTGGCATGATTGCGCGCCGTCGAAGCCACGCGGCGGAAAGGGAGATATCGTGAATTTTGCAAATGTGCGGACGATATCCATTGGTCTTGCTGACACGCATACGCCAGGCTCCGCTGGTGCGGATTTGGAATTTTGGATCAAAGATATGGGAACGGCTGTCAATCCATATAAAAGTAAGGAAGCGCCAGCGGTCAATTTCGCGTATATGGAAACATATTATCCTGCATACAAACAGTTTCCAATAAAAGATCGGCCTGGCTGTTTTAGCACGATGAACCGCTGGCAGGGCCGTGGATTCAACCAGAAAGCATCGTGGCGGTATCGTCCGCTGAAAATGGCGGATGGCAAGATAATGGTTGAAGAGGACATTCATGCGGTCAGTTCTATCTGGATGACGCATTATCTGGACGGTGATTTTACAAGTTTGCGTGTGGCGACAATTGCCGAACCTGTGAAAATCGATGATGCTTCGTATCTTGATACGGTGAAACAACTGGCGGAACGGACGTTTCGGCCAATAGAATTAATAGGTGCGGGAACGCACTATTTCGGCATGTTTCCAGATCAGACAGACGATATCGGCTACGAGCTGGAAGTCTTTGAAGACATGGCGAATACAAAAATCGCCGTGGAAATGGATGTAAAAGAAAAGAACGGTGCATCCGTGCAGACGGAACACTTTTCGCCGAGAGCGACAAAAGGTATCAAATCCGCAAAAAAGGCATTTATTTCCCCGAAAGCCGATACGCAATATGTTGTGACGACGCGGCTTTTGGTCAATGGAAAGGAATGGGACCGCGTAGAGCATGAAGTTTATGCGACGAAGACACGCGAGGCGTTGCGTGCTAACAAGGAGGGCTTCATCACGGTGAAGGACGGCAATTTCATGCTGGATGGGAAGCCGTGGTATCCTGTCGGCGTAAACTACTGGACATCAAACTACGCGGCGTTGGAATGGCGTCGCTACATGCAGGGCTTCTTGGTGGCTGGATTCTATGATACAGAGCAGATAGAGAAGGATCTGTCGGTGATGGAATCAGTCGGCATCAACATGCTTTCCGTGCAGATATTGGGCGATACAGGGAAGGAAGATACGCTGCGGAACATCATTGACTTTTTCCATCGTTGCCGTGCTCACAATATGTATGTAAATGGCTTCCTGAAGCCTGCGTCGCCGTTCGTCTTCAATGACGAGAAGGTGGAGGCGGCCATGAAGGAAGGTGAACTGGCCCATTTCACGGAATTGTTCGCATACGATCTATGTTGGGAGCCAGGCAATTACGCATTTGATGCGAAAGCACGTCCACGCTATGATGTCCGTTGGAACAAATGGTTGAAGGAACGCTACGGTTCTGTTGAAAATGCGATAAAGGATTGGGGCATCGAACCGAACCGTAATGAAAAAGGGCAGATCGCTTCACCAACGGATGCGCAGTTGCGGATGGATGGCGACTGGCGGATCTATGTGGCGGCATACAGGCGGTTTATGGATGATATTACATCGCAGATGTGGAATGTCGCGACACGTAAGATGCGGGCGTTGGCGCCAAATCAGCTGATGAGTTTCCGCCAGGGGAATACACTGGCCCATGATTTCGCGTTGACAGGGCCTGTGAAGCATATGGATTTTATCTGTCCGGAAGGCTATTCAATTCCAAATAATGAAAATGGTTACAATGCGGCGGCGTTTATCACACGCTATGTGCATTTTGCGTCCGGCGGCAAACCCATCATCTGGGCGGAATTCGGCAAGAGCATTTGGGATGCGCAAGCGGTTGATGTTTCGGATGCTGCGTTGAAAGGTTGCACGGACTACCATGATTTGTTCTATCGAATGGTCATCGATTCGGGCGCGAACGGTACGGCACCGTGGTGGTGGAGCGGCTGGTATCGCGTTGGAGAAAACAGTGATTTCGGTATTGCGAATCCCGACGGCACGCCGCGTCCGATGGCGACGATGTTGAAAAAGTATGCACCGATTATGAAGACGGCGCGTACGTATGATGAAGGAGAAGTGCCGTTTATTGTCGATCGCGACGCGCATGCGGGTGGCTATTGGTATATGGCATTTAATACTGGACGCGACGCCTACAAGGCGGCTCGCGAACAGAAAAAACAGTTGAAGCTGGTCAGCGAAGCGACGGGCAAGACATCCGCCGATGTGCCGCTGAAGGCGATCGGTAATGTCCCATGCAACGGCTTCAATCCGCCGAAATATCTGAACGCGGAATTCAATTCGGTTATATTGGTGTTGCCGAATGGGACGCGGATTGGCGTCATGAACGGCGCAGAAATTGAAATTCCGAAAAACAGTCCTGTCGTAGTCGATGTAAGCGTCGGCAATCTTGGTGAGACAACATGGGTAAGTTCTTCCGGCAAAGACATTAAGGAAGGCGATGTGATTTTGGAGTCAGGAACGCGCCGCGTCAAGCTTGGTCAAAAAGTGCCACGGTTTGGCGATGCTGAACTGAAAGGTGTCGTTTTGGCGGAGGAAATCAATGGAAAACGGACGTTCATATTGCGGCTGAACGCGTTTGGTAGAACTACCTTTGGTGAAGTGTTTACATTTACCGTAAAGTAGTTTTCTGAATACTCGATATTTATGAAGAATTTATCTCTATTGTTGCTAGGGTGTTTTGCCATGTTGAATGCCGCTGAACTGAAACTTGATTTCAAGGAAAATGGAGAGATTCATGTTGCAGGCATGGCGGCTGGCTCTCTTCCGGGCGGATTTGCCGTAAAAGAACGGATTTTTGAAAAATCGCAGGCAGAAGTCATTCTGCGGGAAGATTTTCAAAAAGACGAACGACAATGGGAGGCGATCATGTTCGGCGGGAAAACACCCGAGCCTGGCTGTCAGTTGATGACGGAAAATGGCGAAACATTTGTTCGTGTAGGCGGAAATGAACGCTACGGTCATGGCGTCCAACCATCCACCGTTGCGTCGGTGATGCCGGGGGGAATTTGTGAAATATCCTTCAAAGGACGTGTTCCTAATCCAGAATCGACTTTTATTGTTTATTTGAAGGTGTATGATGCTGCCGGAAAGGATATTACGGATGATATTCCCGCTGGTGGCGGCTGGACCTATTCGCCGTTCAGCCATACGCATTGCCGTTTCCCGATATCATTGAGCACAAGCAACCAGTGGGAGACGGTCAAATTGATTTATCCCGTGCCGCAACGTGTTCATGGCCTGCGTTTTTCGATATGCCAATGGCGTGGTTTGCATGCGGATTGTGCTGAATATCAATTGACATGCACAGGCGGCGCAACGACGCGCGATGTGGTATTCGATGAAAGGACGCAGTTGGTTCAAGCGGATGGTAGCGTGAAGGGTGTTTTGCGCAGCCGTGAAAGTAGTCTGGTTCTGAAAAGCGTCTGGCGACGTGGGGAACATGGTGAATGGACGGTTCATGCGGAAATTGATGACATCCATAACCCGCCTAAGCCGAGAGCGTTGGATATTGAATTTCGACTGTCGATGGACTGTGTTGGCGGCAAATGGCATCGGCTGTGGCGTGATTCGAAAAAAATTGAAAAAGGAAAAATCTATTCATTACAGGCCACATCCGTTGGTAGTCATGGTGTTGCGCCGTATCCATTTACAGCCATTGAGAAAGATGGTGTGAAAATTGCATTGGGAACGCCGTTTGACAAGCCAGCCTTTGAAGACCGTATCGTGGATGAGAACGGAATCGTCAGTAGCACGGCGATTGGTTTGTTGCCGCGGGACGGCCACGGCGGCCACGGTGAAGTGGATTTAGTTATATTTACTTTCGATGGCGAATGGGGCTTCCGTTCCGCTATGAAGCGCTTTTATGAAATCTATGGTAGGTTGTTTGCATCGAGAACAAAGCCAAAAGAAGAGGGAACGTGGCTGTGGCCGATCTGGCCGGGTGCCTTGCCGGATAATCCAGAGGATTTCGGACTGGCCTTCTGGGAGGCTCCTGCGACGATGGGCAGCAAGGAGGAGATTGAAAAAGGCCATGTTCATGGAATCCGTGCATTCCCCTATACGGAAGCGTGGGGCATGCGGCAGGAGATTGCGAAAAAAACTGGTAGCGAGGAACATATCACGGTTCCTGAACGATTGGCGGAGTTAAAAGGCTGGGCGGCGCATCCGGAGGAAGGCAAGACATGGTTTGATGCGCCGCGGCACATCGCCGCGCATGCCGCGTTGAATTCACTGCCTGTCAAGCCGGATGGCGAACATCCGTTCGCCGTTGACCAATATGACAAATGGTTCCATTGGTGGCGGACGAATTCCGATCCGCGTCTTCCGAAGCCGAATCGTGCATCGCTCTGTTGGGACTATACGATTGGAAAGAATATTGATCTCGTTGACGGCGTGTATCTCGACAGTTTGGATTACGCATTCGCTGTCAACTACTTAAATGTCCGCCCTGGACATCTGGCGGTCATGACGGAAAGTCTGACATACGACAGCGTGACGGGCGTCCCATGCGCGGACGGCATTCAGCATCAAGTCGCGTTTGTCAAATGGCTTGCCGAACGGCTACACAGCAAAGGCAAGTTGATTTTCGGCAACGTCTTCGGCATTTCGCACCGCTTTCATGGGGCATCCGTCGATATTTATGGCAGTGAAGTCGGCAGTTGGGGCGGCGGTTCGCGCGACACCGTCGTGCAGGATGACGACACATGTTGCATGAAACGTTTCTATGCTTATCGGCGTCCAGTATGCAACTTGTTGCAGGAAGGAAACTATTCACGTCCCGTTCCAGAAGTGACGGCGGAACAGATGCTTAAGTATTGCGATCATCAACTGTTCTATGGCTTCTATCCGGGCGTTAGCACGATTGGTGGCGAAGAGAAGGCGGGTTATGCCAATTGGAAGCGTTATTTCGGCAAGACGCGGCAGTGTGAACGCGACCGAGAGCTTTTCAAGACCATCGTGCCGTTGGTGCGCCGTCTGAACGAGGCTGGCTGGGAGCCTGAGACGATGGCGCGTTGTAATCAGAAAAATATCATGATCGAACGCTATGGCGACGGTCGTGACGGCCGTGAACTGCTGTTCACGATTCGCAATGAAAGTAACAAGGATATCGCTGAACTGGAACTGGTTGTGGAATGCGATGCCAATGAACTGACATGCCTTTATGGCGATATCGCGTTGCAGAAAACTGGCGAGAAAACATGGCGTATGCCGCTGAAGGCGCGAAAGACCGGTGTGCTGCTGGCGAAATAGGGAGGGCAAACGAATTGTGTTTTTCAAGATGATGTAGTATTTGTAATAAAAAAGAATGGAAATAATAGTTTAGATGAAATTGACTATTCGAAAAGATTGAGTATAGTAGAGCTGTGTAGGTATTATGGTTGACTGTATGATCATCATTTCAATTTGACGACAAAGAGCAGATATGGCTACAAGAAACAATAAAGTGAATGACAGGAGAGAACCGGAAAGCGTATCTTCGCAAGCAATGCCGACGTATGAGGCATTGGTTTCAGCCATTGAGAGTCTTGTTCAGGATGCTCGCACTGGATTGAAGGCGGCAATGAACACAATCATGCTTCAGACCTATTGGAAAACAGGCGAATATATCGTGGAGTATGAACAAAATGGTTCGGATAGAGCTGTTTATGGTGATAGGTTGATGCAGAGACTCGCACATGATTTATCGCTTCGGTTGGGGCGAGGATTTGCACATTCTAACTTACATTACATGCGCAAGTTCTATCTTATGTCCCAAAAAATCCAGACGTCTGACTTTTTTGAAAAAATCCAGACGTCTGGATTTTTGACATGGAGTCATTATCTTGAGATTCTTCGCACAGACGATCCACTTGAAATTGCGTTCTATCAAAAAGAATGCGAAATCTCGAAGTGGAGTGTCCGCGAACTTAGAAGGCAGATGCAATCCATGCTCTTCCATCGAATCGCGCTTTCTCGTGACAAAGAGGGAGTTCTCGCTTTAGCAAATGAAGGCAATCGTGTGCAGAAGCCAGAAGACATCCTTCGTGATCCATACGTTCTTGAGTTTGCCGGACTGCCAGTTGCGGAACGATTGAAGGAAGGACGGCTTCATGCGGCGCTTATCGAGCATTTGCGTGACTTTCTTCTTGAATTAGGACGTGGTTTCTCTTTTGTCGCTAGCCAATACCGCATACCACTCAATACGGAACATCCGTGTAGGGTTGATCTTGTGTTCTATAACTATTTGCTCAAGTGTTTTGTGCTAATCGACTTGAAACGTGGCATGATAAAGCATCAGGACATTGGGCAGATGAATATGTATCTGAATTATTTCAAGACGGAAGTTGGTAGCAAAGGCGATTCCGAGCCTGTTGGAATTGTTTTGGGAGCCAGCAAGGATGATTTGGTTGTCCAGTACGCCACACAAGGGATATCAAATCACCTGTTTGTGAGCAAATATCAACTGTATTTGCCAGACGAAACGCAACTGCGTGATAAATTGGCGGCATTGCTTGACGAGGCTTCGAAAAGCAAAACAAAAAACAAAATGTCGTGAAAGACCAGAGTGGACACATTCGCTACATCTTCGAACAAACATCCATCAAAATCTGAACAATCCAATAGAGAAAGGAATTGAGAAGACCTTGGTGAGGGCGTTAACTGTGAATTACTGGAATTGTAGTTCGCCATCCGCAATGAAAACAATTTGGATATAACTGAACTGGAACTGGTTGTGGAATGCGGTGTGAAAGAATTAATGTGCCTTTACGGCGATATCGCGTTGCAGAAAACTGGCGAGAAAACGTGGCGCATGCCGCTGAAGGCGCGCAAGACTGGTGTGTTGCTGGCAAAGTGAATACTATAGAATGGCGAAAGGAGTTAATACACTTCTTTCTTTATAACTTGTTCATCGACATGCATGTCGATAACATCCACATTTTCTAGTACTTTTCATTAATCCTATTTATGTACAAAATGGAGGATTGGCAGGAGGACTGCTGTTTCAGTTGTGTCATTTTCACCTTTCCATGCAACGACGCAGTGGACTTCCGCCTCATGGCAGAAATATCCTTTTAGCTCGAATTTTATGAACAACGCTGTGAAACGAAAAAAAGTGTTTCCCATGGCTACATGTCTGTAGTGTGTTAATGTTATCTACAGACAGATACACTGCTCTAAGGGCAGAGACATCAAAGGCTTTATGGTTGGATAACTGCTTGATTTTTCTATAAAAGCATATATTATATGTATGTTTTGAAATGAATGTCGAATAATATGAGGCATGATGATAAAGAATAGATGATAATACCAATAAATGCTGTGCAAGTAATGATTTCAAGTGAATCTATGACTTCAATAGACTGTATAAGTTCAAAAGCTCTTGGCTAGAAAGACATATGTGCTTCGCTTCGATTGGTAAGTTGGACAAAAGGTATTAAATGACGATTGTCATAAAATGATATAATAGAAAACGTGATATAAATAAAGTTGCAAGAATAGTTATTATGGATGGAAAATCAATAAAATTAATTAAATATCTTGATGGAAGTGAAAAACGTTTTATCATTCCTGTGTATCAAAGAAATTACAGTTGGAAGATAGATAATTGTCGCCAACTCTTTGATGATTTAGTAAAGTTGTCTGTCAATAATCGTAACATGCATTTCTTTGGAAGTCTTGTTAGTGTTTACAATGGTTTTTCAGAAGAATTTTTGATTATTGACGGACAACAACGAATAACTACCATATCACTGCTTTTACTAGCAATACATAATATATTAAAAGAAGGTAAATTAATTGCAAAGGATGATAAACTTATTGATAAGGTATATAATAAATATCTTGTTGATGAATATGATCCTTCGGAAAAGAGAATTAAGCTTAAAACAGTAAATAAAGATTTTGAAGCTTTTGAAAAGTTATTTGATGAAGAACCATCTGAATATATTCCAAATTCAGATATTACGATTAATTATTTGTACTTCTATGAGAGAATTCAAAAAGAAGAATTATCTATAGATGATTTGTATGATGCCATCAGTAAACTTATGGTAATTAACATTACTGTGGAAGAGGATGACAATCCCCAACTCATTTTTGAAAGTCTTAACTCAACAGGCGTTGATCTGACTGAAGGTGATAAAATTCGTAATTTTGTTCTTATGGGACAGAACCCCGAAAACCAAGAACTGTTTTACAAGAAGTATTGGAGTAAGATTGAAATTTGTACAGGAAACAACAATGATAACAACAATGGGGTGAGCTTATTTATCAGGGATTATCTTAGTGTTATGAGGCAATCCACGCCTTCTATGGATAAAATCTATCCGGTTTTCAAATCTTATGTTATTGAAAGGAATATTTCTATTGAAGAATTGTTAAAAGAGTTATTAGATTATGCCCGTCTCTATGAATTTCTGACAAAATCACAATTCAAGGATGACGTGGTCAATGCAAGTATTTATAGACTGAATTATTTGGAAACATCAGTATCAAGGCCTTTCTTTATGCAAGTGCTAAATCTTCATAAGCAAGGTATTCTAAGCAATAAAGATTTACAGGAAATCTTTATAATGGTTGAGAACTATCTATTCCGTAGGAATATTTGTGATGTTTCTACCAATGCTCTAAATAAAGTTTTTTTAACTCTAAATAGAGAAATTCATCGTTATGATGGGACATATAATAACTACATTGAAAAAATGAAATTTGCATTAACTTCAAAGAAGCAAAGTGGTAGATTTCCTGATGACCAAGAGTTCGCAATAGCACTCTCTGAAAAGCAAGTGTATCTTATGCGAGGTCACTTTAAGAACTATCTATTTGAACGATTTGAAAATTTTGGTACACTTGAAACAAAAGATGTTTTTTCCAAAATTGAAAATGGTGAATATACCATTGAGCATATCATGCCGCAAACAATTACACCTTCATGGAGAGAAGCTCTTGGAAATGACTATAGTGAGATTCATACCACATGGCTTCACCGTATTGCAAATTTGACGTTAACTGCATATAATAGTAGTTATAGCAATAATCCATTTATCTACAAGCGAGACGCTGAGAATGGCTTTAAAAATAGTGGTATCAGAATGAATAATTTTATTGCCCAAAAAGACAAATGGACACTTGCGGAACTAGAAGAACGAAATGAATATATGGTTTCTAAGGCAAAAGAAATTTGGGTTTATCCTACTACAAACTACAAACCAGAAGAAAAGCAGTTTGAATCTATTACACTAGATGATGATTTTGATATGAGTGGATGTCAAATAGCCAAATTCGCATATAAAGATTCTGAACAATTTGTTGATAGTTGGACAGATATGTATTCAAAAATGCTTAGAATATTGCATGCAGAAGACAGTTCTATTCTGAATAACCTTGCATATACATCAGATTCAAGTATCGAACTTGCTATGCATGTTTCAAGTAATCCTGATAAGTTCACAAACAAAGTTCAGATTGCCCCAAATATCTATATCTGGACTGGAACACGCACACAGTATAAACTTAATACACTTAAACGTTTTTTTGTTCTATTCGGGGCTGATCCTGCTGATTTGATTTTCTATCTAAAAGACCAGAATGAGACAAAAGATACTGAAAATATTCCAGAACGGAATGAAATTCGAAAAAAGTATTGGACATTTGCTCTGCCATATATTCAGGAAAAATTTGGTGAAGGACAGCCTTTCTGTAATGTTAATCCAACGACTTCAAATTTGATTGCTGGCTTTTTCGGTGTGGGTGGATTCAATGTAATCTGTAGAGCAAATTTTGATTGTGCTAGTGTACAAATATATCTTGGCAAATTTGATAAGGAAAAGAACAAAGAAGCATTTGATTATCTCTTCAATCATAAAAACGAAATAGAAGAAAAACTGGGAGAGAAAATAAAATGGGAACGATCTGACGATATAAAAGCATCTTTTATGACATATGAATTATCAGGAGTCAGTGTTACCAATGAAACAGACTGGATAAGAATGGCTAAGTTTCATGCTGAATGGAGCAAAAAATTATGTGATGTTATACTTCCAATTTTGAAAGAATTATATCCGAGTATTATTTGATAAATATATTATAATGTGTGAAAAGAAGATTAAATAGACTTTTTATTAGACGTTTATTGCTTTATCGACTTTGCATTTCTCATAGATTCCCCAAGTTGTGTTGTTCACACTGTATTTGTTGGAGATGAATAATGAACTCCGCTTCAAGATGGATTACTTCTAAGCAATATACAGATTGTTTACGAGAAATAGGAAATAAGTTTCTTGATTATTTTAGAAATCGAAGTGTTTCACTTCCTTTGCATATACAAATTGTCTGTGGCTTGTTATCATTACCAGATGTTGAAAAACTTTTATCACGCAAACCATATCTTGCCAATGTTCATGATGATGACGGACGTGTACCTTTAATGCTTCATTGGCATACAAGCTTCCTCCTTAAATTCTTGGAATATGGGGCAGATCCTAATGCATGTGATAATAGAGGCAATACAGTTCTGATGTATCAACGATATAATATGAAATTATGCAAGATATTGCTTCAATTTGGTGCAGATATCAATGCTAAGAATAACGATGGTATATCGCTCATTAGTATGGCATTGGAGGACGGACTTCCAATACAGCCCTTATTGGATGATGGTGCAATTTGGCAACCCGTTGATCGAAATAAAAAGGATACAATATTTCTAAATTGTCTCACAAATGAAAGCATAGAAGTCCTATCAAAAATAGTGTCTGATAATCTTCCTTCAGATGAAATTTTTCATTTTGCCAGAGTCTGGAGTGGTTGCCATTGTCAAGAAAAATTTGAATGGCTAAAACAACTAAAAACATTTTATCCAACAATGACAAAAGCTGCTTTCTCAGAAAAGGAGAAACACATTTTTGAGGAAGAATTTAATCTTCGCAAGCGCGATATTTCTTCGGAATCTTTTATGATTTTACTTGCCAACATGAGAGATTGTTTAGATGAGCCTTCAACATTAAACAAATACCTCATTGATTCTCCTGAAGTTTTGAAAAATGTACAAAATCTTGAAATTCTTGAAATTCTTCTAAGTGCAGGCGAGGATCCAAATGTGGGTATTAAATGGAAACGCAATATAATTGCAACAGAAATACTTTATGGTGCAGTATATTCTCATAATTTAGAAAAAGTTCGAGTTTTATTAAAGTATGGAGTAAATCCTTCAACAGGAAAAGAAGATATGGACATTGATGACACATGTGTTGCTTGTGCTATTAGAAATAACGACCTTGATATCCTTGAATTACTGATTAATGCTAATGCTGATTTAAACTATGCGATCAGATGTGATAGAACTCCAATCATTACTGCAATTAGACAAAACAATCTTCCTGCATTGAAAATGTTGATTGAAGCTGGCGCCAATCCAAATCTTGTCGATCAATATGGTCGTATTCCGAGATTGTATCTAGACGAAAAAAATAACTCAAAAGAATTAATAACATATTTTGAAACTATTTCAAATTCTATTGAGGAAAAGGTATGAAATAATTGTATTAGGAAAAAATATAACAAATATAATTTCTAAAATTGAATTTTGTCCTTAAGACGTTTACTATCATCTTTCGGTTGATTGACAAGTAAGACATTCCTCTCAATCAAATATTTCGTATAGCTATACATGCAAAATTAATAACTTGGAACTGGAGGCTGCCCCTGTAGAGGGGGGGAAGTAGGCGAAGTGGCTAAAGTAGGCGACGTGGCTAAAGTAGGCGACGTGGCTAAAGTAGGCGACGTGGCTAAAGTAAGGTGGCTAAAATAACTGTGTTGGCTAAAGTAGGGGGCCCAAGTGGAGCAGTAAGCCCAAGTTTAGGGGACCCAAGTGAAGCAGTAGGCCCAAGTGTAGGGGGCCCAAGTAATACAGATAAACGGGACAAAAGCGACAAAAGCGACGAAAGGGACGAAAGCGACAAAACGGGACGAAAGCGACACGGTGGTCTCTTTCGTCCCTTTCGTCCCGTTTGTCTCTTTTTAATTGCTTTGTGTGTTTTTACTTGATAATCCCAAGCTGTTTGGCAGTAACGATTTCCGTCTTGAAACTGCCGTCGGCGGAGATGTCGTAGATGCGGAAACCGGGGTTGCCGTCGTTGTAGGAATGGAGGGTGGCAGCCTTGCAGAAGCCGAGGCGGATGCCGTTCTTGTCCGTCACATCGAACGTGTTCATGTGGTCGTGGCCGAAATAAACGCCTTTCAGATTGCCCATCTTGAGCCAGCTCTGGTAGAGCGTGCGGCCTTCATACGTGTGCTCCGCATCCGTGTAGGCGCCCCAACGCGGCGGACAGGGCTTCTCCTTCAGTTCGCCTGTGCCAATGCCTTCGGCAAGCTTGTCGAAGGAATTGACATCGTCGTTCCAGACAGTTCCCGCAGGCTTGATCATGTAGCAGTTGCGCTGTTTGATCCAGACCATGTTCGCTTCTGGAATGACGTATTTCTTCAGTTCCTTCGACCACATGGCTTTTTCGGGCAGTTTCTTGATGTTCTTGTTGAGCGGCTTGCTGAAGAAAGCGTCCGCATCGCCTTCCGCAGCGTCCTCTGTTTCAAGAATTTGGATGTTGGCGGCTCGTGACGGGACATGGATGAGAACGTTCGTCATATTGACTTCGCAGACGATGATATGCTGGAACCACAGGCAGGGCAGGACGCCTGCGTTCTCTTCGTACCATTTGATCTGATCCGTGCGGCAGCCATCGTATCCGCCGCCTTTCGGATAGTCGCCGGAATCCATGACAATCAGATTGAAGACAGGCTTGTCGCCAGAATACAGCGGAATGGCGCCGCTGCCGACGCCCGACAGTTCCGCGATGTCGAAATCGACGAAATATTCGCCGCCCATCTTTTTGTAAATATCGTATTGTTCCTGACGTGTGTAGTATTCTTCTCCTTTGCGTTCGGAGTCATGGTTGCCGAACGTGACGGCGTGCGGTACTTTTTCTTCAATAAAGATATTCACGAATTCGCCGATGACCTTCTCGAATTCGCCATGCTTGTTGCGGCAGCTTGTGTTGTCGCCCGTGAGGATGATGATGGATGGACGATACTTCTGGATGCCCTGCCGAAGTAGCTGTTTGACTGGTTCTTCCAGAGGAAACGCGCCTTGCGGGTCTGTGATCTGCATGACGCGGAACTGTCCGTTTGCGTCAAATTGGAATTTCTGCTTGAGATTGGGCGAAACGGCGGGAAGCTTTGGCTGCGCGAAGACGGTCATGCAAGCCAGCGAAACGGCGAGTGAAAGGATTTTCTTCATGGTTGGAATAGACTCCTGTGATGGATGGTTGAATTATAACGACGAATATAGATTAAGGTATAACTTTCCATGATTTTTCAAGGCATTCCAACGAAAATTTTTGAAAAGTCATTGTTTTTTACCGTCGTGCGGGGGTTGTAATGTCATGTGATTCGGCTAGATTAATGGAAGTTTGAGAACAGGCATGAGTTGAAATGCCATTCATACAGAAAACATATTCCATCAGGAGAAAGAAATGGGCAAGAAAATCGTCGTTATCTCATCCAGTCCGCGTGTGGGTGGCAATTCAGACATGTTGTGCGACCAGTTTGTGAAAGGTGCGCAGGAAGCAGGGCATGACGTGGAGAAAATCAATCTGGCGACTCTGAAAATCAATCCATGCCGCAGCTGCTATGCGTGCCGTGATTCACAGCGTTGCGTGCAGGACGACGACACACGCCCCGTTATCAATGCGATGCTGAATGCGGACGTTATCGTGTTGGCGTCGCCTGTCTATTTCTATTCCATCAGCGCGCAGCTGAAGGCGCTGTTCGACCGTACCATCGTCATCTTCCCGCATCTGACCAACAAGAAATTCTATTACATTCTGACGATGGCGGATGACAACCGCGAGAAATTCAACGGCCCGCTGACGGCATTGCGCGGCTTCCTGGAATGCTACGAAGGCTCGGAAGAGGCCGGAATGGTCTGCTGCGCAGGCGTTTATGATTTCGGCGAGGTTCGCGACAAAGCGGAAATGCAGGAGGCGTATGAATTAGGTAAGAAAATAAGCTAAAAGCCTAAAGCTTAAAGCTTAAAGCAAAAGACAGAGGAAATAGAATGCCTGAATATTACATGCTGTCGTTTTCATCCCACCAGGATCGAGCCGCAATGCTTGGCGAGACGGTAAGTTTTTATGGAACGCTTTTAGACGCTTCGCGTCGCGTTTTAGGCGCGACCATCAAGTGGCGGATTGAGCGGAACGCATGCGAACTGCTTGCCGTGGGAGAATATTCGTCTGATTCATACTTGAGCGGGGCGACGTTCAAGGCGGAAAAAAACGGCTGGTACAAATGTAGTTTTGAGGCGTTTCTGGATGGCAAACGTGTCGCGACGACGGCCATTGGGGCGTTGGTCGAGCCTGAAACGATCAAGCCGACGTTGCCAGTTCCTGAGGATTTTGATGCATTCTGGCAACGTCAGCGGGAACGTGTGGATGCCATTCCCATGAATTTGCAATTGACGCCGTTGGAAAACGATTCTGTTGTCGAAGTCTTTGATTTGCAGGCGGATTGCACGAATAACACGCCTGTCAGCGGCATCTTCGCGCGGCCTGTCAATGCGAAAAAAGGCGGTCATCCCGCGATTCTTGTGCCGCATGGCGCAGGTGTCCGTTCCGCTGGCGAAGGGCGTTTTCTGTCGTTTGCGGCGAAAGGATTTTTGTCGTTGGACATCAATGCACATGGCTTGCCGAACGGCAAGCCTGTCGAGTATTACGACAAATTGGGCAATGGCGATTTGATGGGCTATCCATTGCGTGGCTTCGACACGGGCGATCCGGAAAAGGTCTATATGCTGGGCGTGTTCCATCGTGTCTATCGTGCGTTGGAAGCGTTGGTTGCGATGCCCGAATGGGATGGCCGCAACCTCTGGTTGTTCGGCGGCAGCCAGGCGTCGTGGCAGAGTTTCGTCGGAGCGGCGTTGATGCCGAAAGTCAGCGGCATGGCCGTGTGGATTCCCGCCGGAGCGGACATGGCGGGCGGCGGATGGCCGTTCAACTACTACGCCGGCAAGCCTGTGCCCGAAGCCATGCGCCGCACGATGGCGTATTTCGACAGCACAAGTTTCGCGACGAGAATCGACAAGATTCCCGTCATTTGCGAAGCGGGGCTGGTTGACACGGTGTGCAAGGCCGACGGCGTCATGGCCGCCTACAACAGTCTTGCGACGCCAAACAAGACGCTGAATCTGCATTACCAGATGGGGCATGAGACGCTGGAATGCGAGATTGCCGAAATGGAACGGTTCATTATGTCACATATAAGAGCTTAAAGCTTAAAGCTTAAAGCTTAAAGCAAATGCAGATTGGCAAGTGTTTTATGAATAATGGGTTGTAATACAATAGTGTGTCGTGTATAGGAGAAGCATATGAACATGCGTGGATTATTAACTGGATTGTCGCTGATGGCGTTGTCAGCCGCCGCAGTTGAAATCAACAATTTCGTAGAGGCGGACGGTTTCCCTGTATTAGTGCCGTCTGTTCAGAAACTTACGCGTAAGGAAGGGACGTTCGCCATGCCGAAGCAACTGCTGGTGGCTGCTCCAAAAGGCGCGGAGGCAGATGTGGAACTGATCGGCAAGGCGTTGTCGCATCGTTTCGGCCTGTGGCATGCGGCTGCGGCGAAAGACGATGAAAAAGCGCATGTTACATTGGAATTGACGAAAAAAAGCGTGCCCGAATCGGAACAGGGCTACACGTTGGATGTGACAGCGGACGGCGTATCTATCAAGGCACGGTCGTTGCAGGGCTTGTTCTATGGCACGCAGACGTTTATCAACTTGATGACGAACAACATCAAGACGTTTATTCCGTTCTGCCATATTGAGGACTGGCCGGATTTGGAATATCGTGGCGCGTTTTTGGACATTCGCGCGATGAAGAATTCCGAAGTGGATGCGTACTGCAAATTAATTGATGCGTTCGGCGCGTTGAAATTGAACACGATCGAGACGAGTTTCAGCGCGAATCTCCCGTTTGAGAACGATCCGTTCACGGAGCAGAAGGAGAAGTTGACGCGCGAATCCATTGAGAAAATCAAGGCGCGGGCTGAGGCGAATTTCATCGAAATCATTCCACATTTGCAGGTCATCAGCCATGAGCAGTGGCTGCGTGCCCATCCGAAATATATGACGGACATCACCGCCGTGCCGAGCTATCCGGGCAAGCATAACTCCACGTGGAACAACACGATATGCTTTGCCAAACCGTTGGGGCGGCAGTTGACGGATCTGGCTATCCGTGAGACGGTCAAGTTGCTCAAGCCGAAGCATTTCCATATCTGCATGGACGAATTCGTCCTCTGCAAATGGCAGAAATGCGATACCTGCAAGGATGGCCATACTCTCCAGCAGCTTCTAGACGAAGTGGAACACAATGTCAACCTTGTGAAATCGCTTGGCGTGCAACCGATTATGTATCACGACCAGCTGATCGCGGCCCGCAACGGCAATGTGGAAATGAGCGAAGCATTGATGAAGGCTGTGCCGCGCGATGTCGTCATGAGCATTTGGGACTATGCCGAAAGGCCGCGCGAAGAGCAGTTCGACGAATTCCGCAAGCAGGGCTTCGGCTATCGCGTCGGCGTCAGTTTCTGCCATCGTCTGACGAACACGATGACAATGCCGCTTATGGCGAAGAAGCTGGACGGCATTGGTGCGATTCTGACATATTGGGGGTGGCTCAGACAGTATTTCACGAACGAGACACAGG
This sequence comes from Victivallales bacterium, assembly GCA_017554445.1. GTDB lineage: Bacteria > Verrucomicrobiota > Lentisphaeria > Oligosphaerales > Oligosphaeraceae > UBA1407. The sequence continues at coordinate 18,507 of JAFZIJ010000180.1, read as the reverse complement.
TTAATCCGCATGCGGCGGCGGGTACGGCCATCACGGCGGAATACGCATGGCATGCCAGCGGCGACACGCCGATTACGGCTCTGGCGTGGGATCCCGCCTTCGAAATGCGCAAACGGATGGGCGGTGCCGTCTTCATGCAGAGGCCCGGCATGGCCATGGCGGCGATTCCAATCGAAGCGTCATGCAACGCCCGCATTGGCGACGACTACAACTTCCCGATTTTCAAAGCCGCTGATGCCAAGGCAGTTGCGGAAGCGTTGAAGAATTCATACGAACATTATCAAGTGGCGATGACGGCCGACGGCGGTCTCGCGGCTATGACGTTCAGCGGCGGCGATGATATCTACAGCAAGGATGCCATGACGGTTCCCGTCAACGGCAAGATCGGCGGCATCTCCCTCCTGCTGACTGGCGGTATACCGGACAATCCGCAGAACTATGACTACTTTCATGCGCGGTCGATGCCAAAAGTCGCTGATTTCATCGTGACTTACGCAAACGGGAAGACGGTCGTCAAACCGTTGCGCTATCGTCTGGATTTCAATGGCTGGAACAGCCAGGCCAGCGGCTTCTGCTCGCGCTTCATCCTGCGCGGCAATGATTCGGAAGGCCACAACTATTCATTCTATGCGTTTGACTGGCACAATACGCAGCCGGATGAACCGATTGTCAGCTTCACGATCAAACCTGTGAACGCAGGTGGCGTGGCAATGGCGGTTCTTGCGGCAAATGCTTTCAAACCAACGGAATATGAACCGAAGGCGGGACAGTTGCCGAAGAAATTATTGTCGGTTGGACACGGCTCGGTTGTCGATAAGAAGACCGTCCATGTTCTCACAGATTTTGAGAACGGCATGCCCGGCTGCACGGTGAAATTTGAAGGCAAGTTCGACAGTAAGCCCGAATATCGCATCATCGACGATCCGACGGCTCCCGGAGCGGGCAAGAAGGTTTTGGAAATCGTCGTGCCGCCGCAGACGAAAGACGCCAAAGGGCGTTCCCGCGCCATCTTGGATATTGAATTACCGAAAGAGCGTGCCAATGTATTGGCGCTGTTCGCAGACTATACGTTAAGCGATCCAAAGGCGAACGTCCACAGCGGCTTCTACCGGACGGACCGCACGATGGCTCGCTATCACGTCATGTACGGTTTCGAGAATCCCGCGTCACCATGGCAGTGGCAGCATGTCATCGCTCCTGGATTCATGCAAGTCTTGACAGGAAAGGAACTTCCGCAGGAGGATTTGACGACGGTCCGCTTCTCCATCTGGTTCGCGGGATACGACAAGCCTGTGACGCTTCGCATCGACAATGTCGGCTACATTGAGAAGGACGCGAAATGGATGCAGGCAATTCTGAAGGAGAAGATTGGCAAGTAACTGAAGGAGTTTGTATTAGAATTCAAACTTGAGCATCATCGACGGCCTGTGGAAATAATCCACAGGCCGTTTTTGTGTTACAGAATATGATAAGTATGTCTTTTTATAAATTGTATATTGTGTCAAAAGTCATAATAAATCATATAAAGTCATTATGACTTATAGTAAATTCTAAAAAAAATATTTATATTGGCATTAATTGACATTCGCCATTGCCGTGTTATGTTGTGTTTTTGACATGAGGCATTCAGAAGAAGACATGGACAACACAACGACTGGAAAATGGTTATGGAACAAGATAGGCAATTGCAATTCAGTTCATTAGGGCATAATCTTCTTAATGGGCAGGATGATCCGAGCGGTGATCCCCTCATCAAGAAGATATTCAGCAACCGGGAGGTGCTTGCCTGGTTGCTTGTGCATTTCATTAATGAATATAAGGAATGCGACGTGCAAGAGGTGATGGAAAAATATCTTCCGCATGCTCGGTTGGAGATTGGCAAGATACCCGTCCATCCAGGTGAAATTCCACCGGAGAACGTCCAGACGGGCAATGTGGAGGACAAGCAACTGGCGGAGCGGACGGTGATGTTCGATGTCATGCTCATGTTGCCTTCCCCGAAGCGACCGGGCAGATCAATCGGCGTCGTTATTGACATTGAAGTGCAGAAAAATGACCAGCCTGGCTATCCAATTGAATCTCGCATGGTATATTATCTATGCCGTTCGGTATCCAAACAGAGGGATATTACATTCACGGGGAGCGACTACGGCAGCATCTGCAAGTGCTATTCGCTGTGGTTCTGTCCGAGACTGGCGAAGGGCGAGTCGCCATCGATCGACCATTTCTTCCTAGTGGGAGAGCGTGTGTTCGGAGAAGGCGATGTTGCCGCTGAAAAAGCGGATTACGATTTGCTTGAAGGCTATACTGTTCGGTTCGACAACAATCCGACACAGCCTGTGAATGAAGAGATTCGCTATCTTCAGTTATTGTTGACGGACATCGCCGGCCCGCTGGAGCGGCTGGACGAACTTCATGAAAAATATGGTTTAAGCAAGACACGGGAGGCAGAAGACATGTGCAATTATTCGGAGTATTTGAGACAAGAAGCGAAAGAAGAGCAAAAGATAAAAGACAATCTTGAAGTGCTTGAAAGAATGGAAGCCCATTGTTGTAACGACAGCCTAATCATGGAACTGCTGGGAATTAATACTGAGCAATTGAAGTCTTTGCGTGAGAAGCTTCAGGAGATGCGTGCCGCTGTCATGGCTGAATGAAGGCTTGCTAAAATACCGTGGGGCATAACTATTTCATGCAAAAATATGGTTTAAGTAAGACACGGGAGGCAGAAGGCATGTGCAATTATTCGGAGTATTTGAAAGAAGAACAAAAGTTAAAAGACAAGCTTGAAGTGCTTGAGAGAATGGAAGCCCATCGTTGTAACGATAGGCTAATCATGGAACTATTGGGAATTGACATTGTGCAATTGAAGTCTTTGCGTGAAAAGCTTCAGGAGATGCGCACTGCTGTCATGGCTGAATGAAGGCTTGCTAAAATACAAGAGGAACGCAACCGTTTCATAAGAAATATGGTTTAAGCAAGACACGGGAGGCAGAAGACATGTGCAATTATTCGGAGTATTTGAAAGAAGAACAAAAATTAAAAGACAAGCTTGAAGTGTTGGAGCAATTGGAGCTGCTCAAATTCCGTGACAAAAAGATTATGATGATTCTGCAAATTGATACTGAGCAATTGAAGGCATTGAGGCTGAAACTGCATGAAAAGTCTCAGGCAGTTGTGAATGCAGATTGATAGGAACTTACGCATGGAGCCGATGATTCAACCAGTCACGCTTCCAGAATGGCGGGATACGCCGGAACGAGAAAATTGGTTGTACGCCCTTGGTAAGAAGAAGCCGTTTCATATCGGGCGTATCTTTCTGGCTGCCTGTGTCTTCTGGAGCGTCATGTTTCCTGCCGTTACAGGAAACATGTTCAATGTGTTCTGGGGGGCGTTGATCGCGTTGCTGACCGTCGTTATTCTGGATATGGTTGATCGGTTGAAATGGCGGATTGCGGTTTGCCGTCGGCATCATCGTCATGTCTGGGAGCCGTCGTGGATGCGTCGCCGCGATATCTCAAAGGAAATCAAGAATATCATGGGGCAACGACCGTCATCTGATACGGAAAATTACATTGCCTTGTGGCGGACGGATGAGCATGGAAAAATCGCGCAAAGTCTGTGCGTAGGTGGCGATTGTCCGGGCAAGGCCATCCATCCACAGGATCCGCTGGAACTGTTCTGCTTCTTTTACAAGGATGAGAACGACCGTGACATGGATATTCTCGAACAGTTACGCCTTTTCATGAAGGCCTATCCGAAACTGTCCGACAAGGCCATTGTGGCCATTATGAATATGTTATGGCTCAAACGGACGCGGTTCCATTTCCAATTTCAGGATTTGGTGGAACTCTGCTGGCTGGATATCTATTGTAGAGAATAGCCTTCAGGTATGGTGATGTTATATAATTTGTCTTTATAATTAAAACTATGCTCCCCGACAACAGGTTGGTGGTAATTGAGCAGATCCTTGAATTTGGCATGCATTTGCTTGAAGGCTTCACGGCGACTGCCATACGTCTGCGAACACGCGTCTTGGACAGGCTGGCAGATGATATCATAAAGTTCGCGGAGTTTCTTGTAGGTTTCAAATTTCTCTTCGCTTGGAACATCTTGACGATACATGATGTCGTTCCACTTTTCACGAAGGGATAGATATTGGTTGATTGCGTCCCTTGTCTCCTTGGGCATGTTTGACAGGTCCAGGCTGGAAATGATTCTTTCGAGTTGCTGGAATCTTTGACGCGCCATGTCTGTTTGGAATTTAATCTGCCGCCAATAAAAAGCGCAGTCTTTTGAGGTATAGATATAAACACTTTGCATTGCCGTGCCATATTTTCCCACAAATGCTTTCTGAGTCGCCAAATCGTGTTTGGATTGCTCCAGAATTCTTTTGACTTCGTTTACGTCTGGTGATTCCCGCTGATTGGATGATAAAGCAGAGGGATGGGAGGCATCCTTTGGGCTTGCAGGTTTATCGTCATCATCATCTTCTTCTTTTTCAGGCATGGAGGGTGGACTGGTTTTCTCCAATCTTTCCATGTCAGCCTTCAGCTTGTGTGTAGTATGTTGCAGCGAAAGCAAATAGAATAGCAAAGCGAATGCTGATACTGTTAAGATGATGTTCAATATATGGTTTTTCATTTTACTTTGCCTTGGATTGAGGGGAAAACCAACATGAAAAATGGAGGACAAAATACGGAATCGAAATTACTTAAGTCATTGGCGAGGAAGACGTCCTCGATGCCGACTGCATGTGCGCAATATTTTGTGATGATACTGCTGTCGAATTCGGCTTCTTGGGAAAGGCGTTCTTGCGTATCCAATGACGTTTTCTTGAAAGCCAAAACGCATTCGTCATCCTGTATGCTTCTTTGTAGTTTGTCATAAAGGGATTTGTATTCCTCTTCGGACAGATAGTCGGGATTGAGGTCTGCCAGCAGACGGAGTTTTTCCTCGCGATTCTTTGCATGATGTTGCAGGATGGTATTTAGGAAAGCCATGAACTCATTGTATGCTCCTTGGTCTTCTTCAAGTAATTCGTCCAAGGTGCGGTCAATGATTTTTGACGGAAAAAAGCGGTCGGTTATTTCTTCATGCTGTCTTTTGCTTTCAGCCTTGATGTGGCGTTGTTGACGTTTGGCTTCTTTTTCCTGAACAGATTTTGCGTCATGGACGACTGTTTTATGTGGTTTTGGGGTAGCCGTTTCTGCTTGGTCTTTTGATGACAGTTGGCTGATTTCATTGCGTAAGGAATCCTGCTTCTGCTTCTCTTTTATGCATAAGAGCATCAGAATCAAGCAGATGATAAACAGGATGATTGAAATAATTGTCTGCAAGTGTTTCATGGAGAATCCTTGCCTTTATCGCGGCAGATTGAGAACTAAACGTAGTTATTTCATTCTTCTGACGTAATCAACCTTTTGTCCATGAAGGTCGATGACGAAGTCATAGCATGAGCCAAGCCACATCATTACGGGAAGATGCTCACGGGAAAGCGTGTCATACGTGGTGGCCTTCACATGCCAGCAGGGGAGCCTCTTGGCGATATTGGGTATGAGTTTGTCATCGTCCTCATCATCTTCGTCGTCATCGTCAACACGTGACAAAGAATTTGAGCGGTATCTTGCCAAGTCGCTGTTATTCAAGAGCAAGTGGAAGTTGGTGAACAACGCGGGGCCGAATGGTGTATGCGCCCGTTCAAATTCACATATCCGATCGCTTAACATTTTGATGATATTCTTGTCCATCGTGCATTCGGACAGGCATTTGCGTTCTTTTTCGGAAAGCGCAACAGGCAACTGTGAATAGAAAATACGCGGTCTGTTTTTGTAATGCGGAATGACAACAACTACTTTTCGGCAGTCGGCAAGATTGTGGAAAACAGCGATTGTGGACAAGGTATAATCCGTATTATTGAAAAGAAATTGTTTGAATGACTTGTCATGAGAAAGGTCTTTTGGGATTATTTCCGCCAATTCTTTATCGATGCATGGGGAAAAGCTTTCCATATCTCCAAACTGCTGGCAGTGATAAACAAAGAGGGAGCGTAAGGCCCAAGTCCCTTTCGCCATCTTGTTCAGACGTTGCAAGTTCTTAAAAAGCAAGGTGTTGTTGAAAGGAAGCTTTTCGAAGGCGTCCAGCGTGTCATATTCGTACGGATTACATTGGCAAAGCGCCTCCAGTTTGGTCATCTGGCGGATGGTGTTGCGCAGATGACGATGGTATTGCTCTATGTTGCTGAAACCAGTCTCTATGGCTTCATCATCGTCATCGTCGTCGCTTTGAATTTTGCTCATTTTCTCAACAAAAGCTTTACGTTTTTCCTTGCTCTCTCGGGAACACATTTCGCATTCGGAGATGACAGTCTCTTCCATGATGCTTTTGCAGGAAACAAGACAGAACAATTGGCATAACAGGAAAGCCGCACTAATCAGAAGGTTGATTGGCTTCATGGTCATCTCCTTTTTGTATGAAAACGATGCAAGCAAGCCCTATGGCAGACTGGTATCTTTGGGACGAAGGCGGTTGTGGGGGTGGAAGATGTTTCCTGAATCGTCGTATTCGGAGTCGATGATATCGTCGTTGGTGTTGAAAACACGGTCTTTGCCAGCCGATATTCCCTTGTGGTAAGTCTCTTCCTTCAAACGGATTGCAAAGAACATCATAGGTGTGCCCCAACGGTCGTGGCAGGCTTTTTCCGTTTTGCCGTACGGCCAGTCTTTCCAGCAATCAATGGCAAGAGTTGAAATATCCGTTGGATTGGACACGTCATCGCTCAAGGGGATGTTCTTGTGTGCCAATAGATAATTGCCGAGCAGGAGATTGAATTGGTGCAAATCCTCCCAGACCACGACATTGTCCAGATTGCGTTTGAAATCAATGGCAACCATAACTCCGGCAAGAAGCAATACGATGCCGATGGCGGCAAGGGTTGCCTTGATGGGATGTCGTTTGATTCTTGCGGAGAATGACATGATGGTGTGAAAAGAGTGCTATTTGATTGGAATCGTATTGTAGCGGATCATGTCGTGGTCGAAGACGAATCGGCGGAAGCCGTAGGTGACTTTGTCGAAGGAGACGCTTGTCGTCTCCGCGCTGGAGAAGAGGATGCCATTCCACTGGTAGGTGAACGTTTTGTGGGTGTGGCCTGTCAGGAAGGCAACGACGGGATATTGTTTCAGCTTGTCCAATAACCACTTGCGGCGCGGCTTCGGCAGGTTGAAATATTCTTCCTTTTCATCAGGCGATTCGATGAAAATCGGCGCATGCATGGCGAGGATGATCTTCTTGTCGGACGTTTTCGCGGCGTCCAGCTCATTTTGGAGGAATGCGTCCATTTGGGCGGTCAACGGCTCTTGCGGATGCTGCCACAGTTCCGAATCCAGAACGATCAGGCGGTAGCCGCCCGATGGCATATCGGCGGCGTAAAAGGTTGGGCCGAAGAACTCTTCGAAGACAGGCCGCGAATTCTTCTGACCGACGTCGTGGTTGCCCGCGACGATGTACGCAGGAATCTTCAGACGAGACAATTCCTTTTTGAAGACTGTAAGCGTCTCGCGATTCGTGATGTGCATCATGTCGCCGCAGATGACGACGGCTTGGCAGTCGCTGTTGTTGATTATGTCGATTTCCTGCCGGAAACGGGCGAGTTCTGCGTCGTAGTCCTTGAAACCAATCTGCGGGTCCGACAATTGCGCGAGGACAAGATTGTCGAAGGTCATCATTGCGCCCTCCTGATAGGAGAATTTGAGTTCGCGAAGTTCGTATGTCGTCCCTTCGCCCGTGTAGGTTGGATCAAAGCGCAACGACTTGATGTTGCCGCCGTTGAACCATGTCCAGGGCTTGGAGAGAACGTCTCCCGTCACGGTGACGGTGTGCCATTCGCCGTCGGCCTTCGGGACGGGAAGTTTCCATAGACGGTAATCAGAGAAATTTTGTCCATCCTTGGCGTAAAACACATAGCCGTGGTGTTTGACGGGGCCTGTCGCCCTGTAGGTATAAGTTATTGTGTTGTATTGTCTTGGGTCAATATCGACGTTGCGATTGGCGATGTTCGGGCCGTTGGCCGTGAAGGTGAACAACAGGCCGTTGTCGGTTGGGGAGACTGTGCAATTTGTCGTTTTTTCCCATCCTTCAAAGTTGTTTGCTTTGTTCCAGACGACGTCTGCCGAAAGACTTAGACAGCAAGACAATAAAAGAAATGGTATGCAGTTTTTCATTTTGATAAAAGGGATAAAAACGATAGAAGGGATAAAAGCAAGTGGCTAGAACTGCGCGAGCAGGCGGCCGCCGTCGAGCAGATGGGAGGAACCGGTGATGAAGCCGCCATGCGTGTCGTCGCACAGATAGAGGATGAAATCGACGATTTCCCACGGTTCGGCGGCGCGGCCGATGGCGGTCTTCATGTTGGCCATGGCGGCTCGCGTGAGAACGGGGCCGGGCATGATGCAGCAGGAACGGACGTTGTGTTTGGCGCCGAGCGAGGCGATGGATTTCGTCACGCCATGCATGGCGCTCTTGGCGGCGGCGTAGTCGATGCAGCCCGCGGAGCCTTCTTCGCCTGAGACGGAGCCGAAGTTGATGATGACGCCGTGGTTGTGGTCGAGCATGTTGCCGATGCATGCGCGGATGAAGTAGAGGGCACCTTTCAGATTGACGTCGATGCCCCACGAAATGATTTCCGGATCGCGGTCGCGGAAGGCGTCGTGGCATTTCCAGATGCGGGCGGAGGCGCCGCCGCAGGCGTTGATGAGAATGTCGATCTGGCCGTATTTTTCGATGGCGAGTTTGGCGGCGGCCTCCACTTGGTCGTAGAAACGGATGTCCGCGACGACGCCCGTGGCTTCGTAGCCATGCTGGCGGATTTCTTCGGCGGCCTTCATGACGCCTTCTTCATTGATATCGACAAGCACGACTTTCGCGCCCGAAGCGGCGAGTTTCTGGCCAGAAAGAAGGCCCATGCCCGACGCGCCGCCTGTGCAGATGGCGACTTGTCCCGTGAAATCAAGATTGATTTGCATTGTTGTATCTCCTTATGATAATGAATGATAAGTGATTGCGTTTCACGCAATCGGTCGCGCAGGAGCACGACCCTCCCGTACCGTATATCAGTGCGCGTAGCTGTCGTAGAGGGAATGGACGCGGATTTGGCGATGGACTTCCTCCAACGTGAGCGGCGTCTTGGGGATAAGCGTCACGTTGACATCTGTTTTCGCGGGCATGAAGAAGAAGTTGTCGGAGAAGCGGGCGTCTGTTTCGGAAAGTTCAAGCCGCGTGAAGAGAGCAGGTTGCGACGATTTCAAGCGAATCGCGAACGTGCCGTCGTCGTTCGGCGTGATTTTCCAAGAGAACGTCGGCTGGAAGAGATCGAGATGCTTCGGCTTGTCGAACGTGTAGTAGTTGGAGGAGACGGAAATACCGTCCTTTTCGAGACTTGCGTAGAAGATGAGATTGCGGAGACCCGCTTGGGCGATGGCATTTTGGCAATCGACTGTCAGGACGTTTTGGTCTGTCTGCGCGACGGCGTGGCAGGGCAGTTCGCCGTTTTGCAAGTCGTTGCCCTGCAAGTCGCAAATGTGCCATTTGACGGTGAAATCGCCGTCTTGGAACGTCGTGTTGGAGACATGGATTTCGATTTGCTTGCCACCGTCGATTTCAAGAAGCGACAGTAGATTCGGCGCGAAGAAGCGTTTGGCGAGATAATGGAGGGCTTTCCAGCGGCCGAAGGAGTCGATGGACGACCATGACGCGCACGGCCAGATGTCGTTGATCTGCCAGTAGATGACGCCCATCATGCGGGGCTGTGTGCGGCGGGCGTGTTCGCAGGCGTACTGGATGGCCATGGCCTGTGAAATCTGCGTCAGCCAGAGCGTTTCCTCAAGACCGGACGGAAGTTTGTACCAGTCAAGCAGATAGGCGAAAATCTTACGGTTGCCCGTGTTGCCGCTACGCTGATGGTAGTCCATGATGTAGCTTGTGAGATTGCGGTCTTGCGGATCCGTAAAAGCTTCAACCGTCTTGAGTTCGGGGAACGACTGGAAGCCGAATTCGCTCATGAAGCGGTGTTTCCATGTCCGCTGGTATTCGAACGGCTGGCCGCCGAACCAAACGTCCCAGCAGTGGGCGTCGCCGCAGGTCGGATCGTTGAAATTGCGGCGGTCGCCGTGCGGCGTGTGCGGGCTGCACGGCCAGTAGGGCGTCTGCGGAGCGTATTCCGCGCAGACCTTCGGCAGGAGTTCGTCGAAGAGTCGCGAATAGTCCTCCCACGACATGGAATGTTGGTTCCATGTATCCGAAACGAGGCCTTGTTCGAGTTCGTTGTTGCCGCAGAGCAGGGCGAGCGCGGGATGGTGGCGGATGCGTTTCAGATTGTCGATGAATTCCGCTTCGATGTTGGCCATGAAGGCTTTATCAAACGTCGGATAGGTGGAGCAGGCGAAAATGAAATCCTGCCAGATGAGCACGCCGAAACGGTCGCAGGCGTCGAAGAAATCGTCCTGTTCGTAGAAACCGCCGCCCCATGCGCGAAGGAAATTCATGTTGGCGGCCGCCGCGTCGCCGACGAGACGGTCGTAGTCGGCCTTCGTCAGACGCGGAATCAAATAATCGGCGGGAACCCAGTTCGCGCCTTTCGCGAAGAACGGTTTGCCGTTGACGGTGAACTGGAAGGATTCGCCCCATTCATCCGCATGGCGGTCGAGTTCGAGTTTGCGGAGACCGATTTTGACGGACCATTCGTCGAGAAGATTGCCGTTGGCGTCCAGCAGTTTAGCGGTGACGAGATAACGGTCCTGCGGGCCAAGGCCGTTCGGCCACCAGAGTTTCGGGGTGGCAATGGAAAGCGTAATTGGCTTGTTTCCAGTCGCTTCTGCTTTGACGGACACGGCGTTTTGCGGTTCGTCCAACGGAGCGGCGGAAATGTCCAATTTGAGGCTGTTTGTAGCGGTCGCCGTCAACAACTGCGGTTTCATGACGAGATCGACAGAGCCGTCGGCATTGTGTTTTTGTTCAATCAACACGCTGTCGATTCGCGCGGTCTTGATGGCCAACAACTTGATGTCGCGGAAGATGCCGCAGGTGGCGGCCATGGGGCCCCAGTCCCAGCCGAAGGAGCAGGGCATCTTGCGCAGCCAACTTTTTCCGCGATAGAGCGGCGAGAAGCAGTTCCAGCTCGGAAGCGCTTTTTTCGCAAAGCCTTCTTCGCATTTCTGCACACAGTTCGTGAAGGTGACGACGATGGTGTTGACGCCGATCTTCAGGATGGATTTGACGTCCGCTTCCCATGTGCGGAACATGTTGTCCGCCTTGATGACCGTCTGGCCGTTGACGGCGACGGTTGCGATGGTATCCAGACCTTCGCAGCGGAGAATGATTTGATCCGCATCCGCCAGAAAATCCGCATTCACTTGGAATTCATGGGAATACTGCCAGTCTTTCTGGGAGACCCAGAGGGTTTTCTCTTCATTGTCACGCCAATCGATAGGCGGGATTTTGCCTGCGTTGAGGAGGTCGAGATGGACGCAGCCGGGGACGGTCGCGGGGAGGGTGAGATCTGCGTCAAGTTGTTTGACTTGCCATGAGCCGTTGAGGGAGAGTGTTTTCATTGTTTGTCTTGTGGTTTGGGGTGGATATATAGTATGGTTATTGAATGGCTTTGCGGATTTTGTCTAGTTCGCCAAGCAGAAATACTTGCGTGTCAAAGGCTTCCATGGGAATTTCGATGACATCCGTGTCGCGGGCGACGGTTTTGCCGGAATAGATTTCGACGACGTCGCAATGGCGCGGCAGACGGATTGTCTTGACACCTTTCGATCTGGCGTGGATGCTGATGATATCGCCGCTGGCATGGAGGTTTTCATCCGTATCCATGTAGATATGAACACCTTCCTTGCGGGCAAGTTCGCGGATGAAGGCGGTGTCCAGTCGTGCGCCGCCGTGGAAGACAATACCGCCTTTTTCAGCGACGGCGACTTCGCCCGTGTCCAGATATTTGCCGTAAACAACGGCATCTTCATCCGTTATGGTGAAACGCGGGCTGACGGGATAATTGTCGCCCGTGGCGCGTTTTCCGTTGAAGGAGACTTTCAGCGCACCGTCGTCGATTTGCTTGAACTGAAGGCCTGTCAAGGCGTTCATGGCGTTGACGGAGAGGCCTTTGTCGTCAATGAATCCTGCACCGTAGGCGACGACGATTTTAACGTTCCGTTTCCGCAGTGCATCGAACGCGGCATGGAGGGCAGGTGTGTCCACGAAGGAGTTGAGGAAAATGACGATTTTATATTTATCTGCATTGTTTACAACATCTTCCAGCAAGATGACATCGACAGGAGCGCCGATTCTGGCTAGCTGGTAGCGCTGATAGTAGAGAAGGTCGCCTGTCAACGGCTGGATGCCGCGGTAGCTGTCAAGCAATTGGCCGCTGTCCTGCGAATAGCGGAAGCAGTCTTTTTCCGGGCAGACGACTTGCTTGGCGCGGCTGGATGCAAGCATTTGGAGGGCGCGTTCGTCGATGACGGCGGCGATTTTCGTTATCGGCTCCGTGCCAATTTCCATCAGAATTTGGCCGGTTCGGACAGCCCGTGTGAAAAGATCGCGGATTTGCGGATCGTTCAGTTCGTTGCCGCCGACGAGCGGCAGCTGCCACAATGGCATCCGGCGTGCCAACGACATGCCGATATTGCGTTTCAAGACGTTGAGCGTCAACGGCATATTGAGCGTCTGCTCATAGCCGGTCTTCGGCAGAAGACATGTGCGGGTATCGTCCTCAAGGATGGAGAATTTGCCGTTGTTGATGAATGTTCCATATGGTTTCATATCCGCGTTCGGCGCGCCGAGGCCGCGGATGGCGTAGCTTTGCGGTGACATGAAGAAGTCCATGTACGGTGATTCGACGAGCCGCCACGTGGCGTTGTGGCCGCCGCAATTGACGCAATAGTCGAGATTTCCATATTCCATCAGATAGCCGTAGTAGCAACCGACGAGCTTCGTGCCATTGCAGGTCTTTTTGACGGCTTCGGCGATGCCATCGATGCAATCGGCCATGGCGTCGTTGTAGAAGCGGTCATAGAGGATGGCGTCTTTATCCGTGACGGGATTGCGGAAGAGGCCGCTGTCGGAACGGGTTCGGGCTTCGGGGGACGGAATCGCGTTGACGGTGGTGCCGTGCTTTTTGGCGTAGGCTTGGAAGTCATTCAGCGCGTGCGGGTTGTAGTCTGCAAAGTGCGGCGTATGGCAGTTCCAGCCTTGCCATTCGCAGGTGGCACCGCCCATCAGATTGTACAGGACCATCTTCGGTCCGAAGAACTTTTCGCAATGCGCGACAAGAGCGGCGACGGCGCGGCGTGCGTCCGCTTGGTAGTCCGGATTGGAGAAGGAGACGGTCGCCATGTAGTAGGCGACGGTTTTGCCGTCCTCCTGATGGGAGATGCGTTCGGGATAAGTCCTTTCATACCAAGGATCAGGATGGCACCATATATGGAGGGCGAGCATGGAATCTGGAAAACGTTCCGCCAGCATGGACAGATTTGCATCGACGACTGAAAAGTCATATTGATCCGGTCCAACCCACCAGCGGCCTGAATCGCCATAGCCGCCTGCGCGGACGATGGCGACATTGAATGGCGACTTCGGCCCTTCTATGCCGTTCGGAACGTTGAAATGGTGGAATGTCAAAACATTGAAATAGAACGGCTTGCCGTTGAGCATGGGAACAGGACCATTCGGCGTTTTGGCGATGGTCATGACGGCGGGCTTGCCTGGCATGACGCGGTCCGGCAGGTGGAACGGATGTTTCGTATCGCCTTCGACGGAACGGTCATAGACGCCGAACTGCCAGCTGCCGTCCATGGCGCTGCCGTATTTCGGAAGCGAGAAATCATCGAAATGGAAGGAGACGGAACCATCGTCGTTGTGTTTGCCCTGCAATTCCTTGACTGTGCCGCTCTTGAAGTCTATGATGTTGCCTTTCAACGTGTAAAGGCGGACGAAGACCTTGTCGTCATCCATGAGCGGCGGTTCGCCTTTGATTGTAATGTCCGCCGTTGCGCCATCGAGTTTTACGACGTTGATGACGGCATTACCGCGATTTTTGCGGATGCTGTGATAGACGGGATTGCAGGCGGACCATGGCGAATGCGGTGGGCCTGGCCGTGTATCGACGGGCTGCCAATTACAGTTGTAATCGACTTGGAACCAATCCTCTGGAGCCATTGCCGAGACACCTTTCGCCTTGTCCATCGTGACGATTTGGAATGTTCCGTCGTTAGCGAGCAGTTGCAAATCCGCCATGATGCCGCCGACGCTGCTGTCATTGTTGTATTCGAAGGCGATGACGTTTTTGCCGACGCGGAAATCAGCTGGCTGTAGTTGCAGGACGGTCGGCGTCGCCCATTCGTTGCTCCACGGGGCGTCGATTTTATGGCCGTTGAGATAGGCGTTGCGGACGGCGTCATCGCACATGCATTGCAGAAGTGCTTTGGCCGGGATGGCTTGGCAATTGAATTCCTGACGGATGAAATGGATGCCAGGCGAATCGAAATTTCCTTTTGGCGCGGCCATCGGGGAGGCATAATGCGGCGCGTATTCGTCATAACGCCGTGGCTTTGAAACGGTTGCGCCTGCTTTCGGAAGCGTGACGGGAATGGAGAACGGCACGCCTAAAGCAGCATATTGCTTCTGCTTAATAGTGGCGTATTCCTTCGCGTTGATGAGACGGATGGAACGGACGGTCAGAACGCCCGGAAACTGGTTGATGGGATCGAGGCGGAGGCATGTGATACGCTCCGCGTTTTTCCATAAGTCACCTGCTGTCCCGACGTTAAGGGGAATGTATGTCGTATGCTCTTCGCCGTCGGCCAGAAGACGGACGTAGAATTTGGCGGCTTCGTTCAACTTCTGCACGGCCTTTGTTCCAAAGAACAACTGTCCGCCGGAATTGCTGGGGAACTTGTTGGCCGTATAGGTGATGGCCATGTATTCCGTGTCTTTGGGGGCGAAATTGCATGTCTCGATCATGAAGCGGAAGTTCGGGCCTGTGACGTTGATGACGATGCCGTCCGGCGAGAGCGTGTGGGTGGCGCGATAGGGCGTCGTCCAGCCTGCGGCGGTGTTGTTGAACGTCCATTCCTGCGCGGAGAGCAGGGCGGCGGCGAGCAGAAATGCCATGAGCAGCTTGTTCATGTCGTGTCCTCTTGTATCGGTTGAAGCGGGAAACGGAATGGCGTCTGAAAACCTTTTATATGATATAAAGTAAAAGAGAAAGCGGGACTTTCAACTCATGAAGAGGCCATGACATGCCAAAAAGAGCGGAAAAAACGACGCTCTGATTTGACAAGTCTGGACTGGATGATATTTTAAATACGTTTTCAGAACAATGCCCGATGGTGTAATGGTAGCACAACTGATTCTGGTTCAGTTTGTCTAGGTTCGAGTCCTGGTCGGGCAGCCAATGAAAACATCAGACAAGAAGATTGCCCGATGGTGTAATGGTAGCACAACTGATTCTGGTTCAGTTTGTCTAGGTTCGAGTCCTGGTCGGGCAGCCATTCGTTAAAATGCTGTATTTTAATGCATTTACAAAGCGAATAGGCGCTTGAAAACGAAAAATGCCTCCTAAAAACACGCTTTATTCCGTTTTGGAAAATAACAATGCCAGATTAACTGCATCACTGCTTGAAGTGTGTAGAAAAAGATGTATTTTAATGACATCGAAAAATCAAGGAGCGGCGATGAACTACAGCGAACTGGCGAAGCTACTGAAACTGGCAGGATGGTATTTTGAACGAAACGGCAAGGGAAGCCACAAGATATGGCGGCATCCCGGAAGGCTGTACCAGATTCCAGTTCCTGATCATGGAAGCAAGGAAATCAAACCAGCACTCGTCAGGGCGATCAAGAAACAGGCGGGCATCGAATAAATTGGCAGGAGAATAATCAATGAAGAAAATGACATATTTCATGTTTGTGCACGACGGCGGAGACGGGAAGGGCGGCCTCTTCTGCGAGTTTCCAGACCTCCCTGGATGCATGACCGACGGAGACGATCTGGAGGATTTAATGAAGAATGCCGCCGACGCGATGGAGAGCTGGCTGGAGACCACAGCCGACCACGCCGAGCCCATTCCAAAGCCCTCCGGCGCGGAGGAACTGAAGAGAAAGGCGGACGAATGCGACGAGCCTGTTCTCTTCATCGTTCCGGTGACGGGCTACCTGCCTGACGCGCCCGTGCGGATCAACATCACCAGTACGGAGGCGAAGATTGCGGAAATCACGGCTTTCGCCAAAAGAACCGGACGCACGCGTTCGGAACTGATGGTTGCCGCGACACTCGACTACATTCGCGCCAACGCCTGAAAGATTGACGTATGGTCTCCGTATGAACGAACGGATTTTTTGTGTAAAGGAGGAAAAATGATTCCCGTAACGTATTCATGGCCGTGGGCGAAAGCGGATGAAGCCCAGCAGAAAGAGACGTTGAAACAATTGGCGGATGCTGGAATTCGGCATTTAGTGCTCAGCAACAAGACGATAGAAGATTGCATCGTGACGCCGGAATTGGTTGCAAAGTATAAGAAGGCGTTGGCGGAATTCGGATTGGATTTTGTCGATGCCCATGCGCCGTGGGGCGCGTGGAAGGATCTGGGCATGCCGTTGGAGAGTCAGCATGAACAAGTTGTGCTACGGCAGAAAATGGCGATCCGCGTCTGCCATGAACTTGGCGTCCATTCCATGGCGTATCATACAGGCAATACGTTCAATTCGATTTTCGGGCAGGATTTGAAACTGGAAGATTATTACCAGATGTTGCTACGCTCTCTGTACGAACTGCTTCCGGATGCGGAACGCTATGGCGTCGTGATGTGTTTGGAGAACCAGTGGACGCCGTTGAACCAGTCGGCGTATCTCTTGAAAGCGGTTGAGCATTTCAATTCGCCGTGGCTGGGCATCTGCTATGACGCGGGACATGCGAATCTGACTGAACATGGACAGGAATTCCCCGGAAAGACCTGTGTGCCAAGCATTTGGAACGATGCGAAGATTCCCGTCGTCTGGGAGGAGAACATGGTCGGCAAGTTGCGTCCATGGATTGTGAACTGCCATTTCCACGACAACAACGGCATCGTCGATGAGCACAAGTTGGTCGGTCAGGGGACGGTTGATTGGAACCGCATCATGAACACATTGAAAGACGCGCCGAGGCTGAAATGCATCCAGAGCGAAGTCAGCATCCGCGAAGCGGGGCCGACCATGCAGGAACTTCGCGCGGCGTTCGGCAAACTTTGCGACTGGCTGGAAGCGTGACCGCTGACGGCGGTGCTAAAGGCTTATGGCCTATGGCTTATGGCCAAAGGCTTATGGCTTATGGCCTATGGTTGATGGCAAGGGGCTTTTTGATTAATTTTGAGCCCCTTGCCGTTGCTTTTGCCTGTATTGGTCCAAAAGAGAGTTCATGAGTTCGACAGACTCGTGCAATTTGTCTTTGTTTGTTCCCAGAGCAATGGTTGTCATGTTATTGTCTGGAGAAGTGGTATGAATGGACAATGACGTTACAATTGTTTTCTTTATGCTATGGTTTACAACATGCTTGATAATTCTTTCATCGGCTGTGATTTTGTCGATATCGTTGATTGCAAAATCATATTTCTTTACTTTGAAACGCAAACAATACCAGCAATGGACAAGCCCTTGATTAAGATCAAAAGTCATCTCGTAGTATATGGTCCCTAAATATGTGAAAAACAAAGAAAGACATATACATATCAATGCCTTTTTCAGATCGTGGTCGTGAAAGTACAATATGGCTGATATGCATAATAGTAAGAAGCTGAACACATGAAATAGCATCGGATAGCTTCGAAACACATATACATTGTTTTTGTCACTGATTAGTTTCATACATTACTGGTTAATTGCTGAATAAGTGCTTCTCCGCTAATATGCAAAAATGGAGAAAAGGAAATTAGAATATGCCATTGTGTCTTTCGATGGTTAGATCAATATCAAGGATATTCTTCTTGATCAAAGCATCGAAGAATGTATTGGATTTCAAGTAGTTGGTGAATTTCAGTTTCTGGTTCTCCCTGACGCAGAATACATAATTAAATTTTTTTGTCTTTTTCTCGCTAGGTTCCAATTTGTTATCCTTCTGCGTATAGAATACAATGTAATATGGCGAGGCGTCAATGATATAGTGGATGACATAGCCACCATCGCAGATTCTGTTCCGATAGATTTCAAGACCTTCTTTCTGCATTCTTGCAAGGGAACTTATGAATGTCTTTTTGGATTTATTCGTATAGTATAAATCAGCATATTCTTCGGTAGTCTTGTTCTTCATATCATTCAACGATGATTTGAACCATGTGATGATTTCATTGACGATGGCTGGGCCATGGACGAAATCCGGGTCGTTCTTTTGCGGCTCGTTGTATGTGCTTACATCGACACCGCGAACGGGAATGCCATTGAATAACAATTGGCAGTCATTGTCGGGGGCTGTACTGTTTT
>JAFZIJ010000179.1 GCA_017554445.1 Victivallales bacterium | reverse complement strand
CAGCATTCAGCATTCAGCATTACTTATGGTTGATCATACTCGCCATGTATCCTGCCCCGAAACCATTGTCGATGTTCACCACGGCCACGCCGCTTGCGCAAGAATTCAACATGGAAAGAAGAGCCGATACGCCATGGAATGACGCACCATACCCCACGCTTGTAGGAACGGCGATGACAGGGCAGTCCGCCATGCCGCCGATGACGCTTGCGAGAGCGCCTTCCATCCCCGCGATGGCGATGATGACCGACGCCCCCATGATATCGTCCAAATGGGCCAGAAGCCTGTGAAGGCCAGCGACACCGACATCGTAAAGCCTTGTCACATGGTTGCCTAAGACTTCAGCCGTCAATGCGGCCTCTTCCGCCACGGGAATGTCGCTCGTGCCGCCGGTGGCGACGACGATCGTGCCGATTCCGTCTGGAGACGGCATGTTTCCGACGACGCCAATTCGCGCCGTCTCATGGTAGGTCATCGGCAATTTGCCGTCCAGTTCGGCTGCCTTTTCCGCCGCAAGACGCGTAACAAGAATCGTTTCCTGACCGTTTTTGATCATGCTGTCAGCAATGGCGAGAATCTGCTCAGGAGTCTTTCCTGAACCATAGATGACCTCCGCCGCGCCCTGTCGCATTTTACGGTGCAAATCGACTTTTGCGAAGCCCAAATCGTCAAATGGCTGCCGTTTGATTTTCAAGACGGCATCCTCTATGGAAACCTCCCCCGATTTCACGCCTTCCAGCAATTGCCTCAATTCAGTGTTCATCCCTGGCCTCCAAATCCAAAAGAACCGCCTGGTAGTCCTGTTTCAATTCATCGATTATTTGTTTCCGAACCTGCATCAAGAGAGGAAATTGCAATGACTGAATCTGCAACTTTGCCTGTTCGCCCAATGTGCGCACACGAAAATCACGAAATCCAAGTGATGCAAGAAAACTTTCCGCTTTTTCCGTCCTTTGGAGCAATCTCTGGTCGATCGCCTGCCCTGACGGAATACGCGTCGCCAAGCATGCGTAGGCCGGTTTGTCCCACGTGAACAGCCCCGCCTCCTTCGACAGCCTGCGGATGTCTTGCTTGGTCAATCCGCAAAGCCGCAGAGGCGACATCACGGCAAGCTCCTGAAGGGCCACCATGCCCGGGCGGTCACCTGCGTCGTCTGAAGCGTTGGTTCCATCCAGAAGTACTTGGAAGCCATCATTTGCGGCTTGTTCACGAATCGCCGAAAAAATCCTTTTTTTGCAAAAATAGCAACGGTTCGGCGGATTCTGCCTGACCTTTTCATCGGAAAGCACATCCAGACGGATGATGGTCATATCCGCCTGAAGTTCCTTCGCAAGCCGTTCCGCATCATCCAGTTCGAACTGCGGCTGGAAGGCGGATTTCACATAGTACGCCTTGACCTTTTCAGCGTGTTTGCAGGCCATATACAGCAGATATGCCGAATCGACGCCGCCTGAAAACGCCACGGCCACTTTCGGGTACATTGAAAAAAACTCTTCCAGATTCACAATATCGCCTCAAAATAAAAAATGACATTCCGGGCGTCCAAATGCCAAGCGGCAAGAACGCCTACGGGCGAAGCGCTTCTGCACATTCACGAGTCGTCACGGACGAACTCCCAATCCGGCTTCCTGCCAAGATACATTTACTATATTCAGACTAAACCGCTTTTCAAACAGACAGCATTGATTCATGCTTCCAAAAGGCCAGAATCAATTGAAAATGCCCCCGTCACATATATATTATTTTTATAGCAAAGGACAGGAAGTCCTCATACGGTGGCAGAAGCGACCAAATCGACACTCGCCGGCGGTGTGTTCCAACAATTTGGCCATGTGTGACCATTTATATTATGGAAACGGCATCGCATCATCCATGGCATGCCAGGAAGGCATGCCTCCTTCGACAACCGAAGGAACCATAGCGGAGGCAGTATTCCTCCGTCAACAAAGGAGCCACCATGAAAAAGAAAACAATGTCCCATTCCCGTCCTTTCACGTTGATTGAGCTATTGGTCGTCATCGCCATCATTGCCATTCTAGCCGGCATGCTGCTTCCAGCATTGAGCAAGGCACGCAACCAGGCCCAAAGCACGACCTGTTCATCCAATCTTCGCCAGATTGCAATGTCCGCCATCATGTATGCTGGCGACAATAAAAATTACATGGTCCCCTACACGACGGCGACCGGCACTGGGAGAACCAAGCCCGGCAACTACTGGCTTGGTGTTCTTGGCAACTCGGTTTATGATCTTACCAACAATCCGCTTCTAGGTTCCTACTACGGCGATGAACCGGAAGTCATGATGTGCCCCGATGCGAACGTCTCCAGTCCATCAGCCACAGAAAATGGCGGTGGTTATGGTTACAACGGCAAATGGTTCGGCGGATACGACACACCGCACCTCAAGATCAGCACGATGCCAAGTATTGCCAAGACCATCATGTTCGGCGACTGCGCCAGTAGCGGCAAAGGCGAATCCGCCTATGATGCCGTCAGACTGACACCGTACATGTATTGCAAAGTCAAGCCTGACGGAACGCAGTTCTCCAACAAGACCAGCGGCACCAACCATTTTAGGCATGACGGCCGTGCGCGTGTCGCATGGGGCGATGGTCATGTGACATCAGAGAACCCCGGCACGCTCAATACATCCCACACCTGCGCGGTCATCTCCAAGGTCGGATACGTCGGCGGAGGCGGTGAAGATCTATATAACCCCATCCGCACCAGCGATTCCTGCCCGGATGAATAAGCATGCATGATTTCAAGCACATAGAGATGCTCGGGTTGTTTCTTGGGCTGATGCTCTCCACCGGCATGTTCGCCGTGAAGGCGGCCGTGGGCGGATGGCATTGCACTGCGCTCCATGGAAGACGCCGCCCATGGCTCCCGCTTATCCTGCTGGCGCCTTATCTGATTCTGTTCGAAGTCGCCTTCTGGCTGCTTGGATCAATCGGACTGGAGCGTCTTTCAGAATTCTCCCTCCGTTATTTTGGACTGGGAGTCCTCCTGCATCTTCTGATGTGCGTCGGTCTCGTCATTTGGGGCTACAGGTTGCTGATCCGTGAAGACACATGCAACCATGTCGACCACAGCTGGATGCTGCTGGCCTTCCCCTGCCCCGTATGCACATCGGCCATCCTTCTGTCCTGCGTCATGGCGCAGTTGTTGTATCCGACGGCATCCGGTCTCCTTCATCACGGCCTCCCCCTTGCCTTCGCCATATTGTATCTTGGCACGTTCGCAGGACTATGGATCATACGGCGGTTCACGGGTGTGGCCGCCCTCCATCTCGCAGGCTGGATGATGCTACTCATCGCGGCCTATTTCGTCCTGCTTCTCATGATCTCCCCGCAATGGACGCAACTCGACCGCATCCATGCGCTCGCCTCCCATAGCGTCCCGCCCAATCTCAACACAACGGGACTATGGACCATTCTCACCGTCGGTCTCATCGCATTTCTTGCCGGAATGTGGCGGAGCCGTCGTAAACATCCATGACTCGCTGAACATCATGAATCTTCTTCCCGCCATCAAAACCTGCCTGTTTCTTTTATCGAACTGCCTTCTGTATCCGGCCGTGATGTTTCTCTGCGTCGGCACGGTGTGGATCATCTATGAATCAGGCAAGACGCTGGGCCTTTGCATAAGCCGCCGCCGAGACGGCTTCTCTGCGGATGTACAGGCCTTCCGCCGCGAGCTTGATGAACTTCTGCTTCAACCACATGATGAAGCAGACATACAGCGTCTTCTCCAGCTCCATCGCCAGCGGATCAACCATCGTCTTGACAAGTTCCGCCTAGCCTTGCGCTTCGGCCCCGCCTGCGGGCTCATCGGCACACTGGTCCCCATGGGAACCGCGCTCGCCAGTCTCGGCGAAGGAGATTTATCCATCATGACTTCCGAACTCGTCATGGCTTACACGACCACCGTCGTCGGTCTCGCTCTCGGCTGTGTCTCCGCCTTGCTGCTGACCATCCACAGACGCCATGCGGAAAGCGACCTGCTGGAAATGGAATATCTGGCGGAAAAACAGGCATCCCACACGGAGGCACAATCATGAAATACATGCGCCGCCATTCATCGTTGGAAGAAGACGAATTCGCCGATCCCATGTCGGGCGTTGCTAACCTTTTCGACACCGCCGTCGTGTTCATTTCAGCCCTTCTGCTTGCGCTCATGACGCTTTTCGACACGCAGGATCTTTTCAAGAAGGACTCCCGTTTCACGTTGATACGGGAAGACGGCCAACAGGAAATGACCATCATCCAAAAGGAAGGCAAACGCATCAAGGCGGTGAAAATGTCTCGTGAGGAAGCCAGCGGACGCGGCGTCCGCCTTGGCGTCGCCTATCGTCTTGAAGACGGCACAATGATTTACGTGCCTGAAAAATAACAGGAGGACATCAGCGTCATGTTTCATTGGAGAAGCTTCTTCGCTGTCTTGTATCTTGTCATGCTATCGTGCGCATCCGCCATGGCCGCCTCGCTTGTCATGCTCGGCGGCCCTTCGGACACAGAAACCTATCAACGTGCGTTCGACGGATTCCAGCCACCAAACGGAATCTCCTTCAAGGCGATTTGTCTTGGCGGCGACAATGAAAAGGCCATCGCCGCCGCCAAGGATGCCGATGTTGTGGCGGTCAATGGCCATGTCGTGGAACTGCGAAAATTGGCGGAGGAACTCGCTGCCGCGGGAAAACGCGTGTATGCCTTGCCGCATCGTCGGTTGTCCCCCGACACGAAAGTTCTGCCCGCCCCTGCTTTGGAAGCATATCGTTCCAACCTCACGCCGAACAACTGCCGCGCCATCGTGTTGTGGCTCATGAAGGAAGAATTCCATGCAGATGTCCAGATTCCTCCGCCGGAAGAACTTCCGGAGACAGGACTTCTCCATCCGGACCGTAAGGAATGGTTCAAAGACATGGACGATTTTCGCAAATGGTCACTGGGAAATGGCCGATGGAAGAATGGCGGTACCGTCGCCTGCACGTTCCATTCGCCGAATTTCACCCGTCAGGAACAGAAACTGCTGAAGGAAATCGCCCGCTCCATTGAAGACCATGGGCTAAATTTCATCGTCGTTTTCGGAAGCGAAGTCCCCATCCTTAAAATGTTGTCCAACAACGGCAAACCGCTAGTAGACATCATACTGGCCTTCTCCTTCAAATTCAAGGTAGGGCTGAGCAAGGAGTTGCATGCCGCTTTGGCTGCTTGCGGCGTTCCCGTTATCAACGCCCTGTCGCTTTACCGTCAGACGACGGAGCAATGGCGTATCTCCCCCAAAGGAATGAATGATTTTGCCGTGGCCTTCGGCTTCATCGCTCCAGAAGCATCCGGCCTGATTGAACCGACGTTGCTTTACGGAACCGTCGAAGCCAAGCAGGAAAACGGCAGTGTATACCGCACCCCCGAACTGATGCATGGAAATCTTGCGCAACTTTCCTCCCGTATCGCCAAATGGGTCTCGTTGCGCCGCAAGCCGAACAACGAGAAGAAAGTCGCCATTTTCGTCTATAATGGAGCAGGCGGCAAGCAGTCCATCGCCGCCAGCGGATTGAACGTGCCCGAAAGCCTCCATGTCATTCTCAATTTTCTTCAAAAGAATGGTTATCAATTGGATACGGAAGTCCCTTCCAGCGATGAACTGACGAAACGTCTGCTCAAAGGCGCACGCAACGCGGGCTCATGGGCCCCTGGTGAAGTCCAGGCATTGGCCGAATCCGGTCTGGCCGCCCTGCTGCCCGTCGCCGAGTACGCGCATTGGTTCGACGAACTGCCACAGCCATTGCGGGAATGCGTCGTCGCCGCATGGGGCTCTCCTGCCAACGCATCAATTATGCGTCATGGCGAGAATCTCGTGCTTCCTATGCTCCGCCTCGGTCATCTCGTCGTTCTCCCCGAACCGATGCGCGGCTGGCTGGACGATCCACACAAATTATTGCATTCACGTGAATTGCCACCGCATCACCAATATTTGGCCGTCTATCTGTGGCTCAACCGTGTCTTCCAGGCGGACGCCATGATCCATCTTGGCCGCCATGGCTCCAGCGAATGGATTCCCGGAAAGCAGCTCGGGCTGGACAGTTCCGATGCCGCAGCCATCGTCAGAAGCAATATTCCTGAAATTTATCCATACATTTCCGACGGTATAGGGGAAGGCGTCGTGGCCAAACGCCGTGCGGCAGCCGTCATCATCGACCACCTGACGCCGCTCTTCCGAGTATCTTCAGACGAAATCGACTGGTCTTCCATCCAACAACAAATCGGCGAATGCGAAAGCGCGGATCCCGCCGTGCAACCACAACGCCGCGAAGCCATCCGTAATCATCTTCGCACACTGAAACTGCCGGAAGGCATTGATTTGGAATCTGATGACTGGTTTGAGGAAATCGCCGAATTCACAGAATCCCGCACTCAGCCCGCCCCCTACGGCCTCCATGTATTTGGTCGTTCGCCATCAGCGGCGGAAATCGAAGAGACCGTCGCCATGATTCCGGAAGAACAACGAGATTCCGCCAGACAGGCCATGGCGACGGCTGGTCAAGACGAACTGGATGCCCTTCTCGACGCACTTGCAGGGCGTTTTGTCCGCCCAGGCCCGTCGGGCGATCCGTTGCGACGGCCCGGCATTCCCGTCGGCCGGAATTTCTATTCGTTCGATCCTGCCAAAATCCCCAGCCAAGCGGCTTATCAACGTGGCTTGCAAATGGCGGAAGATCTTCTCGCGAAAGAACATGCGCGTCTTGACCATTTTCCGAAAACCGTCGCCATCATGCTTTGGGCAGGCGAAGCCATCCGGACGGACGGCCACAGCGAATCTCTCGCCTTGGCGTTGCTCGGCATGGAGCCAACTTACGACAAACAAGGCAATTGCACAGGCGTCCGCCCCGTTCCGGCCGTTCGCCTCGGACGCCCCAGAATCGATGTGCTTCTGACGACTTCCGGAGCCTATCGCGACCAATTCGGTGGCACCATCGCACTGCTGGAAGATGCCAGACGGCAGGCGGCAACACTTTCCGACACAGAGAATTACATCAACGCTCAACGGCCGTGCGTATTTTTCCCGAAGCCTGGCACATATGGCATTCGCATCAATCGAATCACAGGTGCCTCCTGGCTGTGGGAAGACCGCACGCCAATGGTCCAGACTTATCTCGACAACATGGCTTTCACAACTGATGAGACGGAAAACGTCCGACAGGCATTGGAGCAAGCCGCCGCCAGTGTGGAAAGTGTCGTGCAGTCGCGATCCAGCAGCGTGTACGGCGTGACGGACATCGATGAATCGTTCCAATATCTAGGCGGCCTTTCCGCCACCGTGCAGTCGCTCTCCGGCAACGCTCCTGCAGAATACATCGCCGATCTGCGACAGCCCAATCGCGCCAAAACAGTCAAACTGCAAAATTTCCTCAATGCCGAAATGGACAGCCGACTGCTCAACCGTGAATGGCTGGCGAGAATGATGAAGGAAAACTATGCAGGAGCCGCATTGCTGTCCCGCATGGTGGACAACTTATGGGGCTGGCAGGCCACTTCTCCGCATTTGGTCACGCCACAGCTTTGGAGCAAAACACATCAAGTCCTCATGGAGGACAGCCATGGTCTCGGCATGCGGGAATTTCTCACACAGGAGCGCGAATGGGCCTACCAGTCCATCGCGGCCCGCCTGCTGGAAGCCACGCGAAAAGGCTTCTGGACGCCCGGAGAGGACATCCGCAAGGAACTCGCCGCCGGTTATCTGCAAAGCGTGTTGCGGGCCGGAATGGCTTGTTGCGACCACACTTGCAACAATTCGATGCTAAACCAGATGGTTGTCCAACTGGTGTCCATACCGGGCGGTTTGCCCAGCGATGTCGTCCAGCAGTTCCGCCTGACCGTCGAGAAGGCAATCGGCCGTACGCTTGACGACGCTGAAAAGATCCAACGTGAAGTCAAACAGCAACTTGCGCAAGGCTTTTCCAGCAAACCGCAACCATCTGCTCAGCAGGAAGCAGAAGCGAAGGAAACGCGTTCCGAACAAGCGAAATCACTGGATGCAGACGCCGTTCCCGTCAAAGGCTTCAAGCTCACCCAACAGACTCAGTCGCAAGATGATGCGCAAATTCCCGCATCCGGTCTGGAATGGAAGATCCTCCTCGCAATCATAGCGATCATCGCCGTCATCGCCATCGGCGCCATCCGATCAAAATAGGGGAGATCCCGCGTGCGTCCCGCCGTCGGAAGTAGCGGCGGCGAGGGAGGGGCGCACTCCAGTGCGACCATTTGCGCAACGCGCAAACAATCATCGATATTGCGGCGGCGCGGGAGGGGCGCACTGGAGTGCGCCCCTCCCGCCTCGCATTCATGCTCAACGCGCAAACCTCATAAAATTCTACAGCGCCCTTCTCAATCACAATTTCACATGAGCTCTGAAATCTTCTCAAACTTAGGGCATACATGGTTGCAGGCATGCGGATCATTTTGGAGATTTTTCAGAGAGTGCCCTTCCACACAAGTTCTCTCTCCAAGATTGCAATGACCATTCGACAGGACAACCAAAAATCTTTTCTTTTGGCGAAGGTCGCGGGATGCCGTCCAATGTTTGCATAGAAGACAACAACATCCACGGTTGCGTGTCGAATGATAGAAAAGAAATTTATTAGGCCCTTCCATATAGGAGTTTTCAGTGATTATTCCCGGCTCATCGCGTTCAAAAGCCTGTTCCAAAAGTTGTACTTGCATCAAGATTTCCATCATGCCACATCCATTTTGATTTGTCCATTATTACAAACAATAAGCCTCGAACTTATATCCGCTGGCAATCAACTTGTCTTTTTCAGCCTTCAGTTCAGGCACGATTTTCAACAGTTCATCCCAATCACAGGACGACATGATCTTCAATGGCATTTTCAATGCAAGTTCCTTCTTCGGAATGCCAATTGCATTGCAGAACTCATCATCCTGTAATGACATCCAGATCATGTCCCCACGAAAGGCATGCCATGGGCAACGGTCTGTGAATTCCGGACGCTTCGTCAACAGGACTCGCCAGAATTTGGCCAATCGGCCATAAAAATGGCTCCGTGCATATCCACACTCACGACGATAGCGCTTATATGCTCTTCTCCGAATATTCTCTTCTGTATAATATTGAGCTCCATATCGCCAATAGTATTCTGGATCTTCCTTTTTGAGTTCTTCTCCCTCTTTCCGATAATAATCCGTCAGTCTCGGAATCCGTTCATTCCAGTAGTCCCGTGTCTCGAACATCCATTGATAGATGTCCTCCTCAATGGAATAGAGTTCTGGACGCTCAATGAGTGCATCATGGGATTTGTCTTTCAAAAGCAGTTCCAATATCATTTGGCGTTCCATTCTTGGCTCCTCCTGTGTTTTTGTCACTCTATGGGGACAAGTCCGTATTTCTCTTTGAGCAGGTCGTGGAGAGAATTCAAATCTCGGAAAGTGCGCCTTAGCGTGGCCTTGATTTCCGCATGCAATTCCGAATCCTCGTCAATCTGGCAGTCATCGGAACCCATGGATTGACGAAGGATACTGTCAAATCCAAGGATAGAAAGCACGGCGACAAATCCAAGGCTCCTGATTTTTGGGAGAGCCGCTTCCCCATAAGATTCAGCAATGTAGCTCTCGAAGGCATGTTCAAGCAACTGTTGCGGCTGGCCACCTGAAAGATGTCCTGCGCAGAATATCTCGTATCTGCGTTCTGTTCCAGGGCGAAACGAGAAGGCAATGTCGAATTGCTTATGTACAAGTGTTCTGATGTTTGCGGATTGCTTCCAATAAGGATATGGAGCCACAAGATGCAGCCATGCATAGGTTCCACTGCACTCATGCATCTCATGTCCTCGGACGCGTATGGTCAGGGCATCGGAATATGCGCAGACGCGCCTGAAGCATTCCCTCTTGAAATGCTTCCCAAAATCTATCGCGGATATATATTGGGGATTTGGCGTGAAGTCAAGCTGCCACTGGTCCGCCTCCTCTGATTTTCCGCATTCTAAACTGCTTATCATATCTCCTTGAAGCAACATTTCGATAGATTGCTTTCCGTATGTGGCGGATAATCTGATATCTTGGGAATAGGCTATGACAAGCATGATTGGAAGAAATGACGGCATCCATTTTCTGTGCAAATCTTTCAACATTTCCTCGGTGAACATTCCACCACAGTTGTAAATCAAGCTGCCAGGCAATTTGTCAGACAATGCCTTGTCATGCATCCTTGCGGAAATTTCAACCAGCAAATCAAAGACTTTTTTCGAGGAAATATCCCCCGTAACATGGAAAAGGCATTTTCCATCTTGCTCATCAATGTTAATGTTGGCTGAATGGTCCCATGAAATCCCCGCGCATACAAAATCCATAAGCATTGTCCAGCCGTTGAACAGTTCCCAAAATGCATGTTCGGGGTCACAATGCAAATACATTTTCTGGCGCAAACGTGCGTGATCCATAACTGTCAGAGTCTTGTTATTTTCTTCCATAGATTGCATTCTCCCTTTGATTAGTGATATTGACTACGCCTTGAATAGAAGCAAATGTCGTGCCAAATACGGACGCAAGCAGGAAGATGCACATAATTGAAATAGGCCAATGGCAAACTCTGTCATTATTTTACCAGCACTCTTCAAAATTTGCGCAGATACCAATTATCACAATGCAAAAACAAACAGAAACAAACGATGGAATGATAATTGGCACGCTGCTTGCTTTATGACCAGTTGTTGAAACTTTTTCAACCAGTTTAGGCGAGTGCCTTGCTTGGTATTAATTGAAAGAGAGAGCAACGGTCTTAACTAACAAGGAATAAACAACTATGGACACCATCATCCACCCCATCCATCCAATGATCCAATTCGAGGCAAAGCATGCATTACGTTTTCTCGACAATCTGTTGCACTCTTCTACATCTGTGATATATAGCAGTTCTGATCTCTTTGGCGCTATCCCAATCTTTGCAACTGGGCGTGATCTCAAGGATGATTTTGCCACTCTTACTGGAAACATCGGCACATATGAGTTCAAGTGGAGACGGAACTCCCTTGAATGTTTGAATGATTCAACTTTCAATTTCTGCCGTGGAAACAGATTTACTGTCGATTTTGATGACAATCCATGCATCTTTTTCAACACTCTTTGGGATAGTCAGATACCAGAAATTCGTGCATGTGTCTGTACAGCCATCTCGCATCTGGCGAAAGCCGTCTCAGGCTTTGCACCTTCGAAGGATGGTGGAGTAGCCGACCGTTTCAAATTACTGGCCCGACATTACCGTTTGACAGCACGGGAATGTGATTTGCTTCTTGTTGGACTTTGTGTAGAACATAATATTCTTGAATATGAACTGGGGGACTATAATCGTAGAAACTTCTACATCCGTCTTGAAGAGGCTTCCTCCTATATTGGTTGTCGTATCGATGATATCCTGCCGCTTGTCCGCAATGATGCAAAACTTATTGCATGCGGCATTCTCTGTGACGATCTTACACCTACTCGTGAAACTCTGGAATATATCGAAGGCCATGTATTTATTCCAGCCATAAAGGCCGGTCGTATTGCAACAGATGTTACAGCTGAAGAAATTGTCAACTTCATGAAGGGGAATTCCTGGGAATAATAACCATTGAACAGAGGAATATATGACAAAATCCCCAGGACTTTTGAGGTTTTATTTACATGATTAAAAACTTTATCATCTACAGCAAGAGGAAAATCAGATTTTGCTAACAAGTCAACCAAATGAGAAAAGAAAGATGGAAAACAAAATATGGTATGAAAGAAAACAGCCATTGAAGTTGCGGGTATGGGATGGTCATTCATTCGAGCATGATTGCAGCTTCATCATGGGAAAGGAAGGGATTGAAGTCATTGGGCCAGATGGGAATCCCCAAAAGGATGCCAAAATACAGATATGGACAGGTTGCCTGGACAGGGAAGGCCATGAGATTTTCGAAGGGGATTATCTGATGCTGACGGATGAAGGCCACTGGATTGGAGCGGTCGTGTTCAGCGGTGGTTCTTTCAGTTGTCTGGATGAAAACGGTTACTTCAGCAGTGATTTTGAATGGGAAAATGAACTCGTCGTCGGGAATGTATTCACTGGACTTGACGAAGCTCTAATTGCTTTAGAACGAGAAAGATGTCAACAGAAGAATAAATAGTTAGATGAACAAATAGCAAATACAAGAAAATAAAGATTGAGTTTTAAAAAAAGGGGTCTAAAACATGAACAAGAAGAAAAATGACAAAACAACAAAAAGCTCATCAATTCCATTTGAATTCTACTGCATTGCCATTGGCATAATTGGAGAACATGATGAATTTTCAGAAAGAATCCGCATCAAACCTATGCTTCCCGATATGTCAACTTTCAGAAGAATTGAATGGGATTTGCAGAATGCAAATTTGGTTGATGAAGATGGGCTTCCATGCTTTGAGGATATTAATCAGGCCTTGAAAGACTTGCGTAAATATCTTGCAAACGCTTCTGAGAACAGATTTGCTGATTTAGATAATTGCGAATTTGAAGAAGAGGAAGAAATGGATTTCGATGAAGATGAATTTAACGAAGACGATTTTTGATGAAAGGAAACATCCATGATATATATTGATTATTTTGAGAAGGCTTCAGAAGTCGCTGACACGAATCCACAATTGGCGGCATCGCTTCTGCGTGAAGCGGTAAGTCATGCGTTGCAAGTCATTCCAAAGCATTTTATACTTTGTGCACGCGGATGGGAATATGATCTTCATGACCACGACAACGCCATCCGCTGCCTACTGGAAGCGGAATGCCGTGCCAATGATTGCTATATGTATCTATGTCTCGCCACCGCACATCTCAAGTATTTCGGCACAGTAAGCCTTGCAGAACGTTGCTTCCGCAAGGCTGTGGCTCTGGCGGAATCAGAGGATGATTTGATGCGACTGAAAGAGTTCTTCGAAACATTCGCACCTGATATGGCGGAACGCTGCAGACCGTTGCTGTTGGCTCTTGAACAAAAAGTTCACAACACAGACAAACGACAGATTCACCAGGGAAATGATACAAACCTCAATCAAGTTTCATGATAGCCCAAAGCAAGGTAATACTATATTAAATAGTTCACTTTATGACTGTTAATCCATATTCATCTTCCAATAATTTGTGTAGAGGTTCATATTCTTGAAATGAACGCATGATTTGTGTATTGATTTCTTTGTATAACGTCGAGTCTTCATTAATATAACAGTCCTCAGATGCCATGGTCGGACGCCAAATATCATTCAGATTGAGAAGAGAAAGAACCACAACAAAACCTAGTTTCTTTGTTTGGGCAACTGCTTCCTTCCCATAGTGTTCTGAGATAAACAACTCAAAGACAGTCTCGAATATCTTTTCTGGCTGGCCACCAGATTTATGCCCTCCGGCAAATACTTCGCATTTGCGTTCAGTCTCAGAACGAAATGAATAGACCAAATCAAATTGTCCTGGAACATATAATCTCATACCGACAGATTTTTTCCAACAAGGATATGGTGCAATTATATGCTTCCAAGCTTGTGTGCCATTGAACTCGTGCATTTCACCCCCTTGGACACAAATCGTCAAAGCCTGAGAATAAGCACAGACGCGTCTTAAACATTCCGCTTTGAAAGCACTTCCCAACGGCATTTCAGAAATGTATTTCGGATTGGGAGTGAACTCTAAATACCATTGATTTTCTTCTTTGACGTTTTTACATGAAAGGCTTGCAACGTCATTGTCACAAACAAGCATTTCAATCTGTGTTTTATCACAAATAGCAAATAGTCTTACATTTTGAGAATAAGCGATGATCAACATGATGGCTAAATTTTGACACCATGGAATTTCATCGCTGACTCTATCAAGAGAACAACCGACATGACCTTGCTTTTCTGTACAAATAACGGAAAGATCTTCCACTGACCACTTCTTCTTGTCAACAAGAGGGGAGATTTTGTTCAACAACTGGTAAACTTTTTCAGAAGAAAATCCCCCAAAAACATGGAAGGTACATTTTCCGTTCTTCTCATCGATTTCAATTTTAGCTGGATGATCCCATGAAATTCCATCGCATGCATAGTCCATGAGCATATTCCAACCATGCATCAATTCCCAAAATGCAAATTCCAGACCGCAATGCAAAAACATGGATTGATGAACACGCGGAAATTCCAATATAGATAGCAGTGAATAATTGTTTTCCTGTTCTGACATGATTTATTCCTTTTATTCAACCATACAAAAGAAGAATGAAATTGAGTTTGAACAGCAAAGTCCATGCCAAGTGGAGATGATGGTAAGACAAGATGTTTCTCTGGGTGCCGTATGGTGAATATTTTACCAGTTATGGCCAAATTTGATCATAGGCAGTCATATCATGGACATGTGCTTAAGCATGGATAATCCATTGGCACGTGTTTTGCTACAGATGTTTGTCTTTGGCTCGTCAAAAACTTGTAAAAAAGGAAGAAAATGTGAATTGTCAGGTGGATTATTCGTTTTATCGGTGTAATGTAAGGGAAAAGATTGTTTTACCCATACAGGAGAAAACCACACAAAAAAGCGATGAATCCATTTCTATTGAAGCCGTAAAAGGCTTCATGACAACCTAGTAGCCGTCCCGTCGAAAAACTTGCAACCTTTTCTTGGGAGAAGCGGCGCACTGCAACACATGCCCTTGTGTTTGGGCACGTGCTCTTTGTGTTTCTTCCAGGTTTTGCAAGTACCTTCGACGGGCCAAAGATGTCACGTGCCTTCTTTTTTGGCTTGAGAAGGCAAAAAATAACAACAAAAGGAGGAAAACAAGATGAAGAGACTGTTTGTTTTAACAATGATGGTAATGTTGATGATTTCATTTAAAGGGATGGCTGGATTTTTGGATTCCGTGACGAAGAAGATTAATGATGTCAATAAAGCGATTGAAATAAAAAGAGTCCCACGAGAAGAAGCTGAAAAGGAAGAAGTTCAAAAGGATGAATTGAAACCTGATGATGATCCTTTGGTGAAAATGGATATTGATACATTGATTAGTAATGCTTATAAGAACAAAGATAAAAATATTGAGCTTTCTCATAAATATATAGAAACTGCCTATAATAGGTTGTCCAAAGAATATTATGATGCACAAACAGAGACACAATTGTATGAACTTGTTGACCAGATTCGATATCTACATGGAGCTTGCCATAATCTTTCCATGGATGATTTAAAAGAAAAATGCAAAAAATGCATTGATGATTTTAGTAAACTACAAAAAAAGATCAGAGAAAACGAAAAAATAGTCAAGGAAAAAGAATGGAAAAAAGAGCAGGAAAAACAGGAACAAGAGGAAAATGATAGAATAGATAAATTATATCTTGCCTCTGCAGAAGAAGTAATGACAGAGATGGAAGTAAGGTTAAAGGCATTTAAGGATAAGATTGATGTTGTGGAAACAGAAAAACTATTTGATAATTTATTGGAATATTCTTCTATCATACAAAAAATGGTACAAGGAGAAAAGGAGAAAACAATAAATGATTACATCAAATTTGCAAATTGGCACGTAAATGATTTTAACAAAGAAACAAAAGCAAATCCTGAAACAATGAAGAAAATCGGGAAAGGCTATAGAGAAGATTTTGCCAAATACAAAGCGAAAATGAATAGCATTCTTACGCAGCAACAAGCTAATTATGTTCTCATAAAAGCAATAGAGAGTAACAGTCCATTCGTTAAGCTCTATAAAATGGGATTGTCATTGTCACTGAAAAACGGGGATGAAGAAGCTGGAAAGCAACTTCCCCTTCTTCTGGAAACAAAACAAGGCATGGATGCCTTGAAATATCTTGACAGTCTTGAAGCGGAATATCAAAAGCATCCATCTGATGGAATGGTCTCAAAGGCATTTGACTTTGCCCGCAAAACAATCCAAGACAAAATAAAGAATGATCCTGCTTTCATGTATCCACATAGGGATGTATGTAATTCAGAAATACTTCTTTATAAGAATTTAAAATCTGGAATGAATAAAATGTGTGTTATGAATGACAAAATGACAAAATCATCATCCATTCTAGAAGATGTTAAAAATGGATTGTTTTTCTCTCAAGCAAATAATTATGGAAATTCAAGAAGCATGTCCCATACAGATACTCCCGAGGTGGACTTCATCTTTGCCCATAAAAACGTAAATGACTCCATAGGTGTACTTGTGCAAGTCTGCGTATATCTTCGTTCTCCTGATGTTGAGTTCAATGATATTGTCAGTAAATATTCCAAGCAATTGGGCATGGATTCTCCTAAAATTACCCCAAGAGTTGTAGTAAATAATAAGTTGAATAATGACATCGGAATGGAATTAGGCTATTATCAAGTAACTGAGAAAATGTGCATTCTAGAATCGAATGGTCTAAAAATTACAATTATGGAGCATGTTTTCGATGTGAAATTCAATGAAAAAGCAAAGAAATTAATGAATGAAGAAGACCGGAACGTCTTGGTTCTGCAATTCAAGCAGGCAATAGACAATAAGATTGATACTCAAGCAAAAAAGATAACCGTGACAGATGTCAAGCAATTTGAGGCATACCATCAACTGTATCTTCATGAGAAAAATGCAGAAAAGGATAAGGAAACACAACACAAGAACCAACGCAAAAAGCAACAATTGGATTTTTGATTTTCTATAACTTGCATGTTTTTTGATGCTCTATTCCCCAAAAGGGTAACTTATGGAAGGCGCAAGGCAACCATCCACGCGGAGGGCGAGGCATTCGTAACCGTTCGCAAACGAACGCAGTGAGTGCATCTAGCAGCAAGAATCCCTCTGTTCCATCGCGTCTGAAGGGCACCGCTTATATGGACACTATTACCTCCCCATATAGGGAATAGAGCGTTCATTGAAATTTTAGAAAACCATGGTTATTGGCCTTGGTTGGAGAGTTTTTTTCAATTGAAAGGATAAAATCAATGGATATTCCATTATCACAATGTTTGAATGATGTTGTCAAAATACTCAATAATACGAAAGAAAAGGAGCTGGAGAATTTCAATATTCTTGATGAGTTATGGGCTAATGAAAATGCTCATACACGAATTCTTTATCGCCTTCTTCAGAATAAACCTCTTCTTGACAGTTTCTTGAAACATTGTCTGGCTCCCATATTTAAACAGTCATTTCCTACGGATTGCAATGTAGAGCTTTCATGCCTGTCTGAAAACAACATAGACTTATGCATCCACAGTTCTAATTATTCCATCATCATTGAGAATAAAATCAATGGGGCCATGAACCAGTCAACACAAATTGCACGCTATGTCCAGGCTGAAATGCGTAGTTATCAGAATAGCGAACCCATCTATGTCGTTTATCTTACCATGACTGGTGGTTCACCCAGTGATGGTAGTCTTACCGATGAAGCCAGACGCTTGCTTGGTTTTTCCGATAATTCCACAGGGCGTTTTCGGGAAATGAACTACAAAGACCATATTCTGCCATGGCTGAAGGAAAAAGCTCCCTTTAACGTATCTCAGCCCTATCTCATTTCAGGTGCGACGCAATACATCCATTATCTTGAAGGACGGTTGTCACAACGGGAGATTCCAGACGGACCGCAACTTGTACGCAATTATTTACTGGAACATCAATTCACAGTCGAAGACAAAAGAAAGATCGAAATCGAATGGTGCAAGGCTATAAGAGACAGGCTGGATATATGGCACAATAATGCAAGCGACTCGATAAAAAGAGCTTTCTTCTGCCGACAACTATGTGACATCTTCCATATAACATATAATGAAGCTGACGAAAATGACTGTTGGCATCAGTTGTTCCATGACGAGAAGACAGGCCTCACTATCAATGTTGGTCGCTACTTGCGGACGTCTCCCTATTGTATCCAGTTCTCTTTTGAAGGCGGTATTGTCTCTGAATATCAAATGATATCAGAGCAACTTTGCAATAAACTATCCATTCCCATTCCAGAAAATATAAATGAAACAACTGTATATTATTATGAAATTTTCAAACCTGATGATATAGCAATATTTGTCAATGGATTGTTATCCGTTGACGATATACCAGACACCAGAGATGATTTACAGAATTGGGTAACGTTGGTTATAGGTAATTGGCGGAAAACAACGGAATGCTTGTATGACGATGATGAGTTTGCAGCCCTGACAGTCATGCGTTCACAATGGAACCTGACACAGAATTTACAACAGGAGTCATGGTTAATTTCAAGTACAGGCTTGTATCTCGGTGTTCGATACGATTGGCTAGGGGATTTCGGCCTTCAATTCCGTGACGGAGAATCACGTGTAATTGATTTCTGGTGTCACAGAAAATACGAGAATCAAAATGCCATACGTGATGAATTACTAAAGAACAAGATATCATTGGATTATATTTGTGATTACTGGAACGCTGGCCGTTATCCTTATCATTTCGTGTTTTCTAGCATGGAGGACGGTAAAAAGATACTTGACCAGTTATTGAATATTCGTCAAGCATTGAATCTTCCAACCCAAATTTAAAACTATGTTATTAACAATATACAATCTTATCAGATTATATATTTGTCAAATATCCCAGTCAAATATCCATTTTAGTTTATGTATTTGACTGGGAATGAACATGATTTATAAATGTCATTCATTATCATTACTCCAAATACTTCCTCACCGTATTTCTTGATGTTCCAAGAGCTTCGCCGGCTTTGGTGATGTTGCCGTTATATTTCTATATTTCCCGTTTAATGAGAAACGTGCTACTCCCCTCAAGAAACTGATTCGTATTTGCTGCACATTGTTCGGCATAAGCATTGGTCGTAGTTTGGACTATGCAAAGAAATCAGTGATTGTTTTGTATTCACCACTTGTGCGTTCGCCACGAAGAAGGAGAAGATCCTTTCCAGAGCGTTGGACATTCTTATGTCTGCAATAGGCGAGAAGATCAGGCTCTATGATAAAACGTTTCCATTCTGATTCATCATCATATGCATCAATCATCTGCTCAAGAGATTCACCATTTGCCAGCCGGGCAATGAACATTCTAAACTTATCTTGGTTATCCCGAATCAAAACATTCCAGTCTTCCCATTCCCAACCAAAGGAGATATTGGTATATCCGCGGAAAACACGCGGATAGCCGTACAACTCCAAGGTCAATAATGCACGCCGTACATTGTCTATGTTGTCCTCACAGTCACCTTCAAATGTTTGATTAAATGTCGAGCGATAATTTTCGAATTGAGTGTAGTCAAAGCGACCATCCTGCGTTGCCCATTCAATCAACGGTAGTATTTCCCCTGCCCAAATTGGATGTTCTTGAGCATTCCAAAATGCCTGCTCAATTTTATAACGTTTCTCTATATGGTCACTTATGATAGAAAGTTTCATTTTTTCCTCATTTGTCCAAAGTGATTTTGACAGTTGCCCTTCATCGCAGTCAAGCAAGGAGAGAATTTCTCCATTCTGAATGAAATCGATCATCTTTATGGCTTCGCACACTAATTCACCTGAACGATTTTTCACTTTGGAAGTTCGTGCCAGGTTCTTGAAGAATTCCCTAATTCGTTGATATTCAATCGGAGTTCCTTGACTACTATCATACATTTCCAATAAAACAGAGTAATGATTTTTTACATAATACAACTCAGGAAGAAGCTTAAAACAATCAATCGGCGATATAGAACCCCTTTGCGGCGATAAAAAATCTAGGTTGATTTCATTCCAAGTAACCAATAGCTGAAGGGCTTGCCAATAATCTGAAATGGTCTGGAATGAAATTGATTCGTACGGAAATCTGATTTTCTTTCTGTATTGCTGATTTTCCTTGAGCAACTCCTCTGTAAGCTTTTTGTCCTCTTTCTTTTCAATAATAACCACCCAGCGTAGGAACTCTTCCAACCCTGCATCAGCAGTATCATTTCCGTTTCTGCGTTTCTTCCAGAACCATTGTTCCATTTCCTCCCAGCATTCAGCGAGCCTGTCTGTATTATTGTTAATTTCTGCCTCCATAACAAGAGGTTTTAGATTCTGTGAAGCCGTAAGAGGTTCGCCAGTCGTGTTAATAACAACAAATGTTTCCTCCCCGTTCGCACGAGTCTCCATATCATAGTACTGGAATGTGAGGTTATTGAGAAGATAATTGCCGAATCCTCTGATGAACTTTTCATCGGATTTTGACAAACAATCTTCAATGGTTTTCACCGCTGCAATCATGCTCTGAATACTAGGGTCAAGTTCATAGTCAGAAAAATACCAGTCTGCTTTTCGAATAGAATCGACTCCTTTCAGGGAACCACCAATAAAAAAATTACTTACCAGATCTCTTAGAAAATACAATGTAGATTCCCGAATCGCATAACTAAGATAAGGTTCCTTGTCATCATATTTGTATTCAAAGTCTGAAATAAGATGCCGTTGGAAAACACCAATGTGGCGGTTAAGCATGCCTAAAAGCAGGAATAGAGTCGTAATACGCTGTTGACCATCACATAGCTGGATATGGTTGGCAGGAATTTCATAGCCGTACAACAATCCAAGGTTCAATTCCTCCAATGGTTGATTCTTATATTGATACATAAGGTAACTGACAAATCCATGGACTAGTTCGTGTCCATCGTTCCCCCAGCAATAATCCCGCTGAAGGTCTGGAATAATGACAAACCTGTTTTCAGAAAACAATTCTGCAAGTGTATAGTTTTCCCCAGTGATAAAATTATTTTTATTTGCCATAATACGCCTCGAACTCTTTGAGTGTGTTGTACTTATTCATTGCAATTTCATTGCCGCCCCACTGACTTTGGGCAAATTTGAAGATGGTATGAAGGAGATGTCTGCTTTCAAAGATTTCTTTTGCAGAAGGTTGGAAAAACATCTTCTTTTTCTCTTCAAAGGTTTTTTTACCAAATTCAGAATTGTTTCTACCGTAAAGCAACACAAGATTCCCAAGGCTGTGTTCAGTTGTTGAGCAATCTGTGCATTTGCAATCGTCTCGGGAAATATAGCCATCAAGCTCGGTCTCTCCAGCTGACAATGGATTTTCATTGCCATCAAACCATCCTTTCTGTTCCTCATCATAATGGAAGACCATGGATTTAGGGTAGATATGTTCAAGAGAACGATTATCCCATACATGGAAATTGAATTTCCTACCCTGCTTGGTATCCTCATCAATATTAAGACGCAGAAGAAGTCGGAATACCTCTTCCTTCGCATTTTCATCGAAATAGGCAAAGTCGTTTTCGAGTTTTTCCTTTACGTTTGTGAACTTGCTATCAAATGCTTCATCATTTTTCTCCATAATCTCCTTATGTGTAAGCTTGAGGAAAGCGCATCGATAATACCAGTCAAGCGCTTCGATGGGTTTCTTTTCACCTCGAAAAAACCACTTGATAAAATCCTCTGGCTTGCCAATCCGCAGTATGGCTCCAATACGGTTATAAACTTCAGGAGAATTAAAAGCATCTTCGAAACGCTTTTGAAGACGCCTTAATCCATCGAAGACATTTTTGGCTTCTACTGCAGTTGCGGTTTTCAAGAATGCCTCCTTGAAGTTTTCAAAGGTGAGCTCGTTGTTGGTATCCTGAAACGTTGAAATGAGGTATCCCATGACATTTTTGCAGCGGAAAATGAACCTAACCTCCTCCTTATTCCACCATTGAAGCCATTTATCCCATTCGTGCGCATAACGGCTTCTCAAAAGATTGCAATCCCATTCCTGAGCCATCTGCTCTTTGAAATCTCTGGTAATGTATTGCTCATTGGAACGAGATGCCAGGCGAAGTAATTCAGCTTTGATAACCTCTTCAGGACGCATGACGGCACGGTTGCCGTTCATCATTGAAAATACCTTGGTAGCCTGTTCAGGTCTGGGTAGATTAACATATAAAAACTTGACTTTATCCAAAAGATAGGAAAGCAATTTCTCCTTGTCCATGTCCGCAAGAATCCGCGATATTAGGCGGATGGTCTTTTTGAAGAAATAGATGTCCTGATATTCTTCGTAAAGATTTTCGTTACAATCTGAAAGAAAGCCTGGGCTTTTCAAAAAGTCATTAGATTCTATTCGAATGTCATAATGAAGTGCCAACGGCTCATTATATCCCAGCCATTTGAATAACAAATAGAAAAAAGTGGTTCGTTGCTGACCATCAATAATGATGATTTCATCATTGGCTTCATGCACCGTTATGCCCTGCAGAAAAATATCGCAGTCTTTCTGAAATCCAGGAACGATAGTCTTCTGCAAAATATAGGAAACAGAATCCAACCCATCACCAAACCTTTTCTTGCCCCAGATATACCCTCTCTGATATTTAGGAATGACGAACTTCTTGCCTTTCCCAAAATACTGTCTCAATGTAATTGTTGTGTTCATTTGTTTTCTCTTCAAGAGCGAGTCTTTTATTCCAAATACTTCCTCACGGTATTTCTTGATGTTCCAAGAGCTTCGGCGGCTTTCGTGATGTTGCCGTTGTATTTCTCACAGACATGTTTGACATGGAGGCGCATGGCTTCATCAAGATTATCGGGAACTTCCACTTTGTCCTGCGGCAGGAGCGCGGCGTTCAATTCACGATGTTCACGGATTAACTGTTTATAGTCGGTAATTTCGAGAACGTGGGAGCGTTCCAGCAAGTTGTATAGTTCGCGGACGTTGCCTGGAAAATCGTATTCCATCAGAGCATCGACTTGTTCCTGCGACAGCCAGCCGCCCATCTTGTTGCGGTCGCGATAAGAATAGGCGATCAGCGGGATGTCCTCCTTGTGTTCACGCAACGGGGGGATACGAAGCTGAATGACACTCAGCCGTTGATAGAGATCCAGACGGAATTTGCCATCGCGGACCATGGAAGCCAAATCGCGATTGGTGGCGGCGATGACACGTACATCCACTTCGATTTCACTGCCGCTACTGCCAAGCCGTTGGAAACGGCCTTCTTCCAAAACACGCAAAAGAAGGCCTTGCGCCTCCAATGGAAGTTCGCCGATTTCGTCCAAAAACAACGTGCCGCCGTTGGCGACTTCAAAAAGACCATTGCGGTCTTCAGTCGCTCCCGTGAACGCACCTTTCTCATGCCCAAGAAACCGGCTTTCAAGCAGTTGCGGATTCACACTGGCACAGTTGAAGACGATGAACGGCTCGCCTTCCTGACCACGTTGCGATTTGAAATGAATCAACGTAGCGACCGTCTCCTTGCCCGTGCCGCTCTCTCCAAGAATCAGCACTCTGGCATGTTCATGCGGTGCAATGAGATTGATGCTTTCCTGTAGTTTTTCAATGGCGGCGCTTTTACCAACTAACTCACGATGGCCATAACGGCGATAATGTTCAACCATGCGCCGTTCGCTTTCCGACCATTTGCTTTCCGGATCTTCAACGGCAATATGACGAATGACGCGCGGGTAGGCTTCTTCATCCTGATAGTTCCGGTAGAAGTATTCGGCCGCCTCTTTGAACTCAATATACTGCCTGCCGATGGGCAGATTTACATCTTCATAAGCAGCCAATTCACCTTCCTTCCGCTTATAGTATTCTGTCACCGCATTGGAAATACTCTCTGAATCATTGACATAGCTTTCCAGATTGGAGCGGATGTCGTCCCCCATCCATTCAGGGAAGTCGATGCCGCTGATCCATGTCACTTTGATATATTTATTTTTGAGATTCTTCAGCGCCTTGGCGAGACGTTCCACGTCTCCAGTCAATGACACGCCCAGAATGACGATTTCCGCATAGCCGGAAACTTCCTCAAGATATTCGGGCAAACGCCGTCTGCTCATGCCTAAAACATCGGCAGTCCCGAAATGCCGCAATGCTATTGCCGCCGCGACAGCGTAGTCCATATATTTCCATCCAGTCAAAATCAACGTGTTGCCCATCAGTAAATCTCCTATGAAACATGACTATGTTTCATGTAGTCATTGTGTTATCGACGGCGAGACGCCGACGCCACACCACCGACGGCGGGACGCCGTCGTTACCTTCACGGGACGCCGTCGTTACCTTGACGGAACGCCGTCGTTACCTCCCTGTGCTGAAATGTCTTAGATATCCTTCCGGGATGCCAGTCCGTGCGATGATCGATGCGCAGGCCATGGCGTCCTCCAACGCGTCGTGATGTTGGAAGACAATGCCAAAATGCTCCGCCATGGCGTCCAGTGAATGGGACGGCATTTCAGGAAAGAGCTTTCTGGATACGTCGACGCTGTCGGTGTAGTCGAACTCCACGGGCGGCAGTTCATACAGCGAAAGGACACTCCTCAAATGTCGCAAGTCAAACGGCGCGTAATGGATGACGACGCAATCTGCGGAGAGCAGCATCCGTTGGAGTTCTGGCCAGATGTGGTCAAATTCTGAACAGTCACAGACATCCCAATAGGAAATCCCATGGATTTTCGTGAAATCAGGGCACATCCAGCGGTAGCCTATGTGCGGGTAGACTAGCCACTCTTTGTGTTCTGTCAACACACCGTTGTCAAGAACGGCGCAGCCTGCCGCGCAGATGCTTCCGTTTTTGCCATTCGCCGTCTCAAAATCAAGTCCTGCAAGTTTCATTGGCATTCCTTTGGTTATTTGCTTCCATTTGGTCAATTTGTTGTTGCCGTATGATAAGCAAATCCAATGCCAACTTTCACTTTTTTACCATTTACTGTATAATATATGACCAAATTCCAAATATTTCACAAAATAGTGGTAAAATTTTCATCAGTGATGATAATTTTATGAGCGGCAAAAAAAAGAGGCGGGACGCACCGCGCCACTTCCCACGGCGCAGGCGGGACGCACCGCGCCACCTCCCACGGCGCAGGCGGGACGCACCGCGCCACCTCCCACGGCGCAGGCGGGAC
This sequence comes from Victivallales bacterium, assembly GCA_017554445.1. Taxonomy (GTDB): domain Bacteria; phylum Verrucomicrobiota; class Lentisphaeria; order Oligosphaerales; family Oligosphaeraceae; genus UBA1407. Next base: position 46,703 of record JAFZIJ010000179.1, on the reverse strand, counting down.
GCACCGCGCCACTTCCCACGGCGCAGGCGGGTCGCACCGCGCCACTTCATCAAATATACCTTCCTGTAATGCTCTGCGGGTTGGTTTTGATTTCGTCCGGCGTGCCGACGGCGACGATGCGGCCACCGTCTTTGCCGCCGCCAGGCCCCATGTCAGCAATCCAGTCGGCGGCACGGATGACATCAAGATCATGTTCGATGACGATGACCGTCGCGCCTTTGTCGATGAGATGTCGAAAGACATCCATAAGTGTGCGGACGTCAAGTGGATGCAGACCAATGGTCGGCTCGTCGAAAACGAATAGAGTATCACCTTGCCCGCGTCCCATCTCACTGGCGAGTTTGAGGCGTTGCGCTTCGCCACCAGATAGGCCTGGCGTTTCTTCGCCGAGAATTAGATAGCCGAGGCCAAGATCGTGCAGAACTTTCAGGCGGCTTTTCACCAACGACAGATCGTTGCAAGCCTCCAACGCCTCATCCACGCTCATCTCCATCAGTTGTGGAAGCGACACGCCATTGCGTTTCACAGCGAACGCAGATTTTGCATAGCGCGAACCGTGGCAGTCGGGACATGGAATGTCCACATCTGGCAGAAACTGCACATCAAGACTGATTTCGCCTGTTCCGTCGCAGGTCGGGCATCGCAACGATCCAGTATTGTAGGAAAAATCACCCGCCTTGAGATTCCGCCCTTTTGCATCCGCTGTGCGGGCGTATATTTTCCGCAATTCATCGTGCACGTTCGCATATGTCGCCACCGTCGAACGGATGTTGATGCCAATCGGCGTGGCATCGATGAGTTTTACTTGCGAAATCCCCTGTGCTTCGACAAAACGGACATGTTCAGGAAGCGGTCGTCCTTCCGTTTTCGCAACCAACGCAGGCACAAGACTTTCGAGAATAAGCGTCGTCTTGCCGGAACCCGACACACCCGTCACGACGGATAGCCTCCCCTTCGGGAACGCGACTTCAAGCGGCTGGACGGTATGGATGGCTGACGTGCCCAGCCTGATTTCCGATGGCTTCGTGTTGCCGTTGTGTTTTTCTGCATCTACTTGCACTACAGCACTTTCAGGAGGAATACACAAGAACGGCCCTATCTGTGAAGCAGGATTTTTCGCAATTTCTTCGACTGTCCCTTCGGCGATAAGACGACCGCCTTTCGCACCCGCCTCAGGGCCAAGCTCAACAATCCAGTCCGCATGGGCAAGAACCTGCGTGTCATGGTCAACCAACAGGACCGAATTGCCGTCGGCTACCAAATCGTCCATCACGCCTGTCAATCCTTCAAGATTCGATGGATGCAGACCGATGGAAGGTTCATCCAATACATAAAGAACGCCTGTCGTCCTGTTTCGGACGGCGCGAGCCAATTGCATCCGCTGGCGTTCGCCCGTGGAAAGCGTCGAAGCGGCACGGTCGAGCGTGAGGTAGGAAAGACCGAGTTCCATCAGCCGCCGCGATGTGTCATGGAAGGATTCGCAAATACGCTCCGCCATGGGACGCAACGTCTCCGGAAGCGATGCAGGAACACCATGTACCCACTCATCCGCCTCCGCGAGTGTCATTTCGCAGGCCTTGTCGAGAGAAATGCCACGCAGACGAGGCGCACGGGCCCTTTCCGAAAGACGCGTACCACCACATTCCGGGCATATGCCCTCCTTCAGGAATTTCGCGACACGGGCCATTCCTTTTTCATCTTTGACGTTCTTAAGCGCATTTTCGACCGTATAGATGGCATTGAAAAAGGTGAAATCCATCTCACCGGATTCACCAGTCTTCATCTGGTAAACCATGTGGTGCTTTTCAGGCGGAGCATGGAGGACAATGTCGCGTTCACGTTCGGTCAATTCCCGCCATGGGACATCCGTTCTCACGCCCATCTCGCGTGCAATATCTTTCATGAGAGACCACATGAGCGACTGCCATGGCGCGACCGCGCCTTCGTCGATGGTCAATGTATCATCTGGAACAAGCGTCGCCATATCAACTTCACGCACGACACCTGTTCCGTCGCACCGTTTGCACGCACCTTGCGAATTGAATGCAAGCTCCTCTGCACCAGGCGCATAGAAATGTTCTCCGCATTTTGGGCAGACCAGTTCGCGTTCCGCCGCCACATCCAACGTCGGTTCAAGATAATGTCCCTTCGGGCAACGGTGCGACGAAAGACGAGAGAACATGAGACGCAGTGAATTGAGAAGTTCCGTCGAAGTACCAAACGTGGAACGGATGCCCGGAACGCCCGGCCGTTGATGCAAGGCGAGTGCGGCAGGCACATAGCGCACATCATCCACCTCTGCCCGTGTAGCCTGTGTCATTCGGCGGCGGGTATAGGTGGAAAGCGATTCGAGATACCGTCGCGATCCTTCCGCATAGACAACTCCAAGCGCAAGCGATGACTTGCCGCTTCCAGACACGCCTGCGACACCGACGATCTTTCCCAACGGAATATCAACATCAATATCCTTGAGATTGTTTTTCCGTGCGCCTCGCACTTCAATGGCTATCGGTTTATCGTGCATGTCCTAATACCTTATATTCAATTCTTTCCAACGATGAGGCCTGCATCTTCCAACGCCTTGATGGCTTTGTCAAAATTGCTTTTTTTGACAAAAATATAATCCGTATTGAATGTAGAAACGGCGAAGATGCCGATACTGCTTTCAGCCAATATATTTGAAATCCACGCCAGAATGCCCACTAGCGAAAAATCAAGCATACCATTGATACGCAAGGCCTTCCAACCATCGTCACGTTCCACGGTATTTTGCGGAACATGTTCCATGGGGCAAACCAGAGACTTCTCTTCATCCGTGCTTCCCGTGAAAACAAATGGCAATTCAAGATTGATTTGCGAATAGTCCGTCACTTTGCAGATGGAGAATTCCTGACACAGGGGTGCCATCCTAAGTTGTTTCACATCAACCATCTGTCATCTCCTCTCGAAAAGTTTCTCCATCCAGATCATGTCATACCAATGCCCGAATTTACGTGCACACTGGTGGAAATGGGCACACCGCACATATCCCATCCGCTCATGAAAACGGACGCTGCCATCGGTCAGATAGTCGTCCGCTGTATTCGTATAGGCGATGCAGGCATTCAGATTCAGGAGCCCCATGGCATGGGCCTTTTTCTCCAATGAAATATAGAGTGCGCGACCTATTCCTCTGCCATGCGCATCCATACGGACATAAATGGAAGTTTCCGCCGAATGGGCGTATGCAGCCCGACCTTTGAACTCTCCAAGATAGGCATAGCCAAGCAGTTCATCGTTACAGACCGCCACCAACCACGGATACTTCTCCTGCACATGGTGGATGCGTTGCTGAAATTCTTCGACTGAAGGAACTTCCACTTCAAACGTGATGGCTGTTTTCTCAATGTAGGGGGCATAGATAGCCAGCATGTTCTCCGCATCAGCCAACACAGCATCCCGTATGATGATGGAAGATGTTTCCGCCATATTCCTACGCCTCATGGATCCGTTTGCCCGTAATGTGTTCGGGAACGAGACAGAGCATCTGCAAGCGGGCACCCGCCATCTGGATTTCCTTCTCGATATCCTCTTCACTTGGATTGAATCGACGTGCCAATTCGCGGCACAGTTCCAACGCGAAGGCATGATCTTCCACGAATTCGACACGGCCGAAAACCACGACACTGCGGAATGTGTAGGCCCAACCGCCTTCATCACGAACACCGTCGTCGATGACCGTAAACGACGCTCGATTGTCTTTGCGCAAGGCGTCGATCTTGTGTCCTTCTTTCGCGCCGTGGAAATAGATACGTCCATCCGCCTCGCGGAAATATGGATTCAGCCAAACGCCGTATGGCCAACCGTCGTCTCCTGTCACCGACAGCACACCGCGCTTTGCGTGTTTCAAAACCTCCATCGCCTCTTCATCGGCAAGTTGCTGTTTGAATCGTCTCATCGGTCGGAACATCGTTTTCTCCTTGTTTGGAATGAGTTGGCTTCACGGAATATCAATCCAATATCTCTCCAAATAGATGGATTCGTTCGGCTCATAGACGGTAGATTCAAACACGCCGCCATTCTTCAGAATCGTCCGTCGACTGCCTTCATTGCCTTGAATGCATGTGATCAATATCTTGTTCAGTCCCAACTCTTTGCATTTCGGCAATATCAACTGCAACATCTGTGTTGCATACCCCTTTCGTCGTTCGCTTGGAGCCACGGAATAGCCGATATGCCCGCCGAATTTTTCCAGAAAATCGTTGAAATAATGCCTAATCTGAATCATGCCGACAATCTTGTCATCCGTTTCGCGCATATAAATATATTGCGTACCGGGAACCCATTTCGAAGGCGTCGTAACTGGCTTTTTCAGAAATTCCACTTCGTCGATCCAGTCCTGTATTCTCTCCATCTTCTTAAGCGAACCGCATCCGCACATTGAATCGCCACAGGCAATGAATTCCCGCCGATACGCCTGTATCTGCCGTTCATATTCCATTGTCGGTTCAACAAGTTTCATGCTTCTGCATTCCGTTGATCATCCATACCTTCACCATGGCTGCTTGTCTTGGTTTATTTACCTTCGATATTAATGTAATATCTGCTGATAAAATCACAAGATAGCGTCTAAAAGTGGCAAGGCGTCTCGGCTTTGCCTCCTCAAGTTTTGCAACTACTTTTTGCTTTCAGCACTGCTCTCGACAGTCATAGCCTTCGGATTCAAATTCGAGCGTGCAATGGTCGATTTCGTGTTGGCAAAGAAGTTTCTTCAATGCCTCACGAGTCTTTTCAAAGCGTGACAAGTCATGCACTTTGATGTGTGCCGTCAGGGAATTCTCCGACGTGCTCATCGCCCAGACATGGACATGATGGACATCTCTTACATTCTCAATCTCAAGCATTTCCTCTTCAAGATGGTGGATGTCGATTCCATGTGGAACACCGTCAAGAGCCAGAATGACGCTTTCCTTAAAGAGCGACCATGACGCAAACAGAATGATGAACGCAATCGCCAATCCGACCACGGGATCAAGCCATGTCCGGCCAGTCAGCATGATCAAGCCGCCGGAAATCACAACACCACAGGACACCAACGTGTCGGACAGCATGTGCAGATAGGCTCCTTTGACATTCAGATCCTCTTCTTTCCCAGTGGATAACAGAACCGTCGTCAATCCATTGACCAATATGCCGATTCCGGCCGTCACCATCATCGCGCCGCCGGATGCAGCGGAACCATGGATGAATTTACCGATACTTTCATAGATAATCAACGCAACCGCGCCTAGCAAAATGGTCGAATTGACAAACGCCGCGAGGACAGTCGCTTTTCTGAAACCATAGGTGAACGTCATGTCAGCACGCCGTTTCAATAGCAGAAAAGCCGTCAACGAAATAACCAGGCTTCCAACATCGCCCAGATTGTGGCTGGCATCCGCCACCAGTCCGACGGAATCCCATCGGTATCCGAGAAAGAATTCCGCCGCGACATAGACAAGATTGATCACGATAGCCACAATAAACCGTTTACCGACAGCAGGATCGAATTCGTGATGATGCATGTGATCATGATCGTGGGAATGTGTATGTCCATGTTCATGGGAATGCCGTTCTTCGTAGAAGTGGGAAGCCATGTTACTTTTCCTTTACCATAATTATATAAACATATATTTATGTGTTTTCAAATGAAAACATTCCCCCTTCCTTCCATGAATCCAGATGGTTTTACTCCTCTTCGGTTTTATCGATGGTCTCGTTCAAATGCGATCTGCAGACATCAAACAGCAGCTGCACATGATAATCATCCAGCGAATATAAGATGGATTTTCCAGAACGGCTGGCTTTGACAAGATGAATCTGTCTGAGATGCTTAAGATGATGCGAAACTGCTGGTTGTGTCATATTCATGATTTTGGTGAGATCGCAGACACACAGATCGGAAAGCAATAGCGCATTGATGATTTTCAATCGCGTCGGATCAGCGAAACATTGGAATATTTCCGCCATTCTGGCCAACGTCAGATCATCTGACATTTCCTGAAGGACTTTCTCGACATTCTTCTTATGGAAAACGGTACATTCCGGCATTTCCTGCATGGCGAATCTCCAGCAAAACATATAAGCATTTGTTTATAATATACCCTTCAATTGTGATTATGCAATCATCATGTTTCAAAATGACTGAACGGAAAACAGTTTTGTTTCCGACATGGGTCAGATTGTTTGTTGCGTTTTATTTACCCGTACGGGAAAAAGTCGCCGGACATTCTTCTGAAAATCCGGCGATGATTGTGATTCAAGTCAATCAATCACGCCATAAAGCGACCTTCCCATACAGCATTATGCCAATTTCTTTCTGGAACCAAAAAAGAAAAGACTGACACCACAGAGAATGACGATTCCAAGAATCGCCATGCCCAGACGGTTGCGGACGATGCTTTCAGGCTTATCGACAAGTTTTTCCTCCCTCAAAACTTGCCCTTTGACCTCTTCAGCTGTTTGTTGTTTCGTCGGTATTTCGCGGATCTTGCGGATGCTCTCCAGATAGCGTTCGGCCTTCTGCGGATCCGATTGCAATTTGGCGATCATATCCTTCAATTTCTGGTTGTCACAGACGAAATTACTGCATCCAGCGCCATGCTCGTCAACCAGTTTGGCATGATATTCAGCAAGCTGTGTTGCGGTCGCTTCGTCGGCCGACCACATGCCTTTACGGATGGCCTCCAGCATGACGGCCGTCATCTGCTGCATGGCGTAGGGGTTCTTCTGTTCAAATGCCTGCGGCACCCCAAGTTTCAGGGAATCATCCACATAGACCTCTTTATACTTGTCCCACAGATGGTCTTTGACGGCATCCGGCTTCATCGTCTCCCAACCGAAAGAATTCTCGAAAACCGCCGCGAACGACTGCAAGGCGGACGGTAGAAAAGCCACGTATTTCCATGGAGCTGAACGTGTTCCGTCCATGTGGGCCTCCAAAAGCGAAAAGCCGGACAGGATAGCCAAAAGCTCTTGGATGACAACAAGGACGCAACGGTTCTGCAGGTATTCCACAGATTCAAACGCGGCCTTCATGTCCGCCATGCTGAGTTCTGTCAAATGCCGCTGCGAAAGCGGCGGAACCGTCACCACAAGCAAGGCCAGAAACAACGTCCATTTCCGTGGAAGGAGCGCCATTCTGGCCACGCTCTGGAAGGCCGCGGCAGCAAGAATGATAGCGATGAATAATTGCATACGCTATGCTGCAGTGACTACTGTTCCTTATACTTCGGATCGAAATTCTTCGTCGTCTTGTCGAAATGGCCGATCCGAAGATTACTGTCGCCGCCGACGAAATTACGTGCTTCGCAATGTCCATCCGACCAGGCGAGATTTGCCTTGTCGTCATGACGGAAATGGACAGTGCCGTCCTTCCGCATCATGCCAACGCCATTGGGCGCGAGCATCGCCGTTCCACTAGGCGTGGCAGTGTTGACAGACATGGCGCAGTCGCCGAACATGACGATGGACGACGGTTGTGTGATGGCTTCAGGAGCCGTTCTGCCGTTGCTGATGCTCAAATCGGTTTCACTGATAGCGGAACTGTAGGTCAGTCTGTTGTAGCCGATTCCGCCGGGGCCAGTAGCTGCAGTCTTGCTGCTGCCGATGTAGGGTTCCCACAGGGGGCACAAAAGGGCGACGTCGCTGATGTATGCGTGGATGAAACCGCCGGATGTAAGATCATATGCGAAACTGCCGTGGCTTCCTGTTCTGGCTCCGTAGAACCATTGGTTGTTGTAGGAAATCGGGCAGAGATATTTATAGTCATTGGCGTACATGATATTGCCGAGCGCAAACTGCCGCAGGTTGCTCGTGCAGGAGACCTGCCGGGCCTTGCCTCGCGCCTTGCCGAGGGCGGGAAGAAGCATGGCCACCAAAATGGCGATGATGGCGATGACGACAAGCAGTTCGATAAGGGTGAACGTGCGCCGTCCGCGAAGGCCATGATTTTCCGCTGAAGCGTTTTGGGAATTGATGTCTGAAACGATGGATTTCTGGTTGTTCATTTCTGCTGCTCCAAGGCTTTGATAGACTGCTTTGAAGTCCGGTAACTCTTTCAATAACACAATTATCGGACTTTCTGAAATGCTCTGGGTCTGGTGTAGTGTCCGGTCAATCCATCCCATGCAAAAAGTCGCATGAAAGGATTTACCGGACACTACACCGGCTGGAAACACTAAGTTGTCGTCTAATTTGGCTTTATTTGTTTTTTCCTGTTAATCCTGTTGCTATCATACAATTAGAACACAATGCTTAGAAGCTGAGGGTGAGATTCAATCCCCAGCAGACGTTGAAGGCGTTGTTGTTCTCGTCGTCTTTCCAATCACGGCGGACATCGCTGTCCAAAGCCCAGCCCATCAGGACATATGTGCCGACGGAGACGTTTTCGGTGATTTCATAGTTCAGTGACGGCTGGACACAGAGGCTGTACACCGTGGTATTGTCAGTGCCGCTGTACTGGTGGTTGCCGAACCAGAGTTCGACAGGGCATTCGAAGGTGAGATTCTCACTGATTTTTTCCAGCTTCTGCTCGAACGTGACGTTCACATTCGCCTTGATGACGTCGTTCTCAAAGTCATGGACGAAGACGATTCCGGGGCTAAGGAAAAGATCCACCGCCGTGATGTCGATTTCGTATTCCTTCGTGTCGACGGTGTGGTTATGAAGGGTCTTGCCCGTCAACGCATCGGCCTTGTTACGCGGGTAATTGTAGTAGATATAGTCCAACTTGATCTCGATCTTGCCAATGGCATCGAATTCAGGGGTGGTGTATGTGAGACCGGCCAGCCAGTTCCACTCTTCGATGTTGTGTCTGTTGTTGCAGGCGTCCGTCTCGTCATAGATGCCGACGCCGCCGATGTGGAAAGACAGGTTGTCCGTGATGTCCCATCCCAGTGTCAGACTCAATGTGTCGATGGCATCTGGATTGCCGACGTTCCCTTCGGACATATAGCGAGAGCTACGGTCGAGGCTCAGTTCCAAAGTCGGCAGCCAGGCAGGACGTGAATCTTCCGCAGGCGCCGCTTCCTGCGCGAACAAGCAGACGCTCGTCAACACCATCATCAATGCAAATAACTTTTTCATGACTTTTTCCTTTTTGTTTGTTTGGTTACACATTTCCACTAAAAACAACAGGGTAAAACAGCCCAATTGGCGGGCGGCCCCAATGGAGGAGGAAGACCGAAAGCCACGCCGCCAATGGACTGAGATGACTAATTCTTATGCGGGCAGGTGCCGCCACAGCAGCCGCAACCGCAGCCGCAACTGCCGCCGTTCCGCTTCTTCCGAATCAGATTGACGACAATGCCGACGACAATCGCCACGATAACGGCGCCGACGAGCAGATTGCCCCAGTTTGCATTCAGCCATTCCATTGCAAGTACCTCCTTTTCAATCCATTGTTGTCAGTTTTGTTGCTTCATGGTATGGGCGGAACAACATGTAGAGAGTTCCGGCGACGATGGCCACCGCGACCAGCAGGCCGATGACATGGATCTGTCCATTCAACGTGGATCCAATCTGATAGACGACCAACCCGACAAGATAGGCGAACACGCATTGATAGGCAATGGCGAACGTCGTCCAGCGGGCGTTGTTCATCTCACGCTTGATAGCACCCATGGCTGCAAAGCACGGAGCGCAGAGCAGATTGAATGCAAGGAAGGAATATCCGGCCAGATTCGTAAAAGCCGCATGCAGGTTGCCATAGACACTTTCGGAGGCGCCGTTGCGATAAAGGATGCCGAGCGTGCCGACGATGTTCTCTTTCGCGACAAGCCCCGTGATGGAGGCCACGGCCGCCTGCCAGTTGCCCCAGCCGAGCGGTGCGAAAATCCATGCGATGGCGCCACCGATTTTGGCCAGCAATGATTGGTCGATTTCCTCTTCTTCAAGCATGCGGAAGCCGTCTTCGGCAAAACCGAAATACGTCGTGAACCAAACGAAAATCGTGGAAAGCAGGATGATCGTTCCGGCCTTCTTGATGAAGCTCCAGCCACGTTCCCACATGGAGCGCAGCACGTTGCCGAGCGTCGGCATGTGGTAGGCGGGCAGTTCCATGACGAACGGCGCAGGATCGCCTGCGAACATCTTCGTCTTCTTCAGGATGATACCGGAGACGATGATGGCGGCCATGCCGAGGAAGTAGGCACTCGTCGCAATCCACGGGGAGCCGCCGAAAATCGCACCTGCGATCAAGGCGATGAACGGCGTCTTTGCGCCGCAGGGGATGAACGTCGTCGTGATGATTGTCATACGACGGTCGCGTTCGTTTTCAATCGTACGGGAGGCCATGATGCCGGGGACGCCACAACCCATACCGACGAGAATCGGAATGAAGCTCTTGCCGGAGAGGCCGAACCTGCGGAACACACGGTCGAGCACGAAGGCGATACGCGCCATGTAGCCGCACGCCTCCAGGAAGGCCAGAAGGAAGAACAACACAAGCATCTGCGGCACAAAGCCCAAGACCGCGCCGACGCCAGCCACGATACCGTCGAGAATCAATCCCTTCAGCCATTCCGCACAGTTCATCTTGTCCAGAATGCTTTCAATGACAGTGGGAACGCCTGGAACCCATAAACCATCGTCCGCCGGATCAGGCTCTGCAAAACCATATTTCTCCATGACAGGAATGGCGTTCGCCAGATCATCGCCCGTGAATTCTACTTCTTCGACGGACAGATCCTCTTCATTTTCAATCTCCAAGGTCGCCTTGGCATCCTTCGGGACGGTCGCGGCGTAGGCAGTCAAAGCCGCTTTGGCGGCCTCCGCGTCGAAATCCTCTGCTTCGGGATCAAGCTTGGCAAGAACGTCAGCGGCCTTCTCCTCCGTCACGAAGGCATCGACAGCATTCTTCGCATCCGTGAATTCCTCCGCCTTCTCCTCTGACGCCGCAGAACCAATGCCGAAGAGATGGAAGCCGTCGCCAAAGAGTCCATCATTGGCCCAATCCGTTGCCTGTGCGCCAATGGTAACCATCGCGATGTAATAGACCAAGAACATGACAACAGCCAGAATCGGGAGGCCAAGCCAACGGTTCGTGACGATTTTGTCAATCTTGTCCGATGTTGTCATGCCGCCTTGGTTCGCTTTGCGGTAGCTCCCCTTAAGCAGTTCGGCGATATAGACATAGCGTTCGCTTGTGATGATGGATTCCGCATCGTCGTCGAGCTCTTTCTCCGCCGCGGCAATATCCTGTTCGATATGTTGAAGCTTTTCAGCGGGAATGTTCAGCTTGGCCAGAACTTTTTCATCACGTTCAAAAATCTTGATGGCGTACCACCGCTGGCGTTCCGACGGCATGTCATGCAATTCAGCCTCTTCAATATGGGCGATGGCATGTTCGACAGGCCCCGAAAACGTGTGCATCGGCAGCGGATGCGACTTTTCAGCGGCTGCAATGGCCGCTTCGGCGGCTTCCATAACACCATCGTTGTTCAACGCAGAAACTTCCAACACTTTGCAACCGAGTTCGCGAGCAAGCTCTTCGAAATTGATTTTGTCGCCGTTCTTGCGGACAATGTCCATCATATTCACGGCAATGACCATTGGGATGCCGAGTTCCGCCAGCTGCGTTGTCAGATAGAGGTTGCGCTCCAAATTTGTGCCATCGATGATGTTCAGAATGGCTTCTGGGGCCTCTTCCAGCAGATAGTTACGTGCAACGACCTCTTCTAGCGTGTAGGGTGACAGCGAATAAATACCGGGCAGGTCCGTGATGATGACATTGTCATGCTTCTTCAGTTTGCCTTCCTTCTTTTCGACCGTCACGCCAGGCCAGTTGCCAACGAACTGATTGGAGCCTGTCAACGCATTGAAAAGAGTCGTTTTGCCGCTGTTCGGATTACCCGCGAGGGCGATGCGTATCGTCTTATTATCTTTCATGTTAGCGTCTCCTAATGTGCGGTTACCTTACTTATCCTCCACCTGAATGATATCGATGTCCGCCTTGCGCAGACTCAGCTCATAGCCACGGATTGTCACTTCGATCGGATCACCTAGCGGTGCGACTTTGCGGATGTAGATTTCCGTGCCTTTCGTGATGCCCATGTCCATGATACGACGTTTGATAGGACCTTCCCCTGTGATTTTGACGACTTTTACCGTTTCACCGATGTTTACTTCTTTCAGAGTTCGCATAATTGTTTCCTTTGTTAAGAAACACGAATAAACACGAATGAACATGTTTGTTCCACAAAACACTCAAAACACACCCCAAATGCCTCGCCACCGAGCTGGCAAAACTGCCAGAAGACTGGTTTTGAGGATTATGAAATCCAAAAGCGAACGAATCCCAATGCCTCCGGCGGCCACGGCAGTTGTTAAATGACTCAAATATTCGCCATTGATGTTCATTGGTGTTTATTCGTGGTACATTTTGTTTTCCTTACACCATGATTTTACGAGCCAATTCTTCACTGAGCGCGACGCGGGATTCTTTCACCTTGACAATCAAGTTTCCGTTCAGTGCAGAGACAACGATCGCTGTTCCGCCTGCGATGAACCCCATGTCTTCCAAATGCTTACGCACTTCTGGCGAGCCACCTACCTTGCGGATGAGCAATTCCTCGCCAGGCATCGCCAAATTCAACGGCATCATTTTCGGCCACCTCCCGAAATCCCATGAATCAAATCCTGTAATGGGACTTTGCGGACAGGCGGACAAACCACCCTGCGCATGTTTGTTTTAGCGGAAATCCTGCGACTTCCACATGGGCATTGACTTGTTTTCATGTCGTCCTGTTCCTTTCTGGTCTTTGAGGGAGCTATCACAAACTCCCCCGGAGCTTGATGGATTATCCTGTCACCCGACAGGCATCTTTATATGAATATTTGAACAATAGTTCAATTATACGGCAAAAAGATTTTTGCGGGCCGAAACCCGCATGCGTTGTCAACGATTTCTCCGTCATTTATGATTTAGGTTCAACTAATTTCACAGTTGAGCAAATACTCAACATTTAGGCAAAGAAATTCTGCGGGCCGAAGCCCGCATGTTCAGCAATCCTCCATGAATGGTTGGTTGATGATGGTGTGATTCAGATGTCGTGTCAGTCGTCCAACCAGACGTTTTTCCATGGCATTAACCGCCATGAATATGTTTAGTTGAACAACTATTCAATCATTTGGCAAAAATCATCAGGCGGGCCGCAGCCCGCCTTTTGTAAAGATAACACTCCTAGTCTTTTATGTGGTCGAAACCTGTATGGATGATGGCACGGACATGGTCGTCCGCCAGCGAATAATAGACGTTCTGCCCGTCCCGTCTGAACTTGATCAGATTCGCGAGGCGGAGCGCCTTCAGCTGGTGGGAGACCGCCGACTTTGTCACGCCGAGCAGTTCCGCCAGATCGCACACGCACAATTCACGAAACAGCAGAGCGTGGAGCAACTGCGCGCGTGTCCCGTCACCGCACAGTTTGAAAAGTACGGCCATCTGGATGTACTCCTCTTTGGGAGACATCTTGGCGCGGACTTCTTCCACAATCTCCTTGTGGACTGTCTCGTTGTCGTGTTGTGCTCTTGTAGCCATGGGGTTGTTCGCTCAATGGTTGAATGAATGTTCAACTATTAACTATAATCAAAAAATTCCATGTGTCAAACGCTTTCCGCAAAAAAAATGACGATTGAAAGGAGATGGGGTAAAAACCATGAAAACACATGCACTGGAAATGAAAATATCCCCAAACAAGAGTATATTACAATAATATATAAAGGAAGCAAAGCCATGAGCAAAACATCATTCAAAATCTTTTGCATAGAGTTCTACGCAAACCATACCGGCAAGACAGGGCCTGAAGTCTACGCGGAATTCGAAAAGTCCGGACTTCTCCGAGAACTTGACGAAGACTACGAAGACCTTCACGGCATGGGGATGGAGGCATTGATGCAGATGATTGACGAATATCTTGGAAAGGAGTCCGCATCATGATCCTGTTTCATGGCGGCACACTGGCCATAGAGCACCCTGTCGTTATCACAAGCGACCAGGGACGTGACTTCGGCTTTGCTTTCTACACGACAGACATACGTGACCAGGCGGAACGCTGGGCGCGACGACGTGCGCGGTTTAGAAGCAGGATCGCCGGACATGACATCCCGGGAATAGTCTGTGAATACGAATTTGACGAAGCCGCTTGCGAAGATTTATCTGTCCGGCGATTCCCTGAACCTTCACTCGAATGGATTGATTTCGTTGTAGCCAACAGAAGCAATCCGAACTTTCGGCATGGTTTTGATCTTGTAATCGGAAAGATTGCCAATGACCGTGTAGGCGAAACGATTTCCTATGTCGTGCAAGGCGTCATGCGCCGTGAGGACGCCTTGGAGCGGTTGCGCTTTCAGCACATCAACAATCAGCTTGCATTTTGCACAAACAAGGCAATCGCGAAACTCCGCTATATCCGAAGCTATGAGGTATCCAATGTGTGAACATCATCTGATTCGCGCCACCATCATACCCGAAATCGTGCGACTTATCGCCAAACGATTCAAAATATCTGAGGATGAGGCTCTTGCCGACTTTTACAAATCCGCTACGGCTCAAAATCTCGCCGACGAAGAAAATGGACTTTACGGTCAGTCGGCACTGTTCATATTCGGGCAATATCTTGAAGAAATGGAAATGAAAGAGCAATGACCACCAATTTGCAATCAAATTGGCGACTAATCGGCATCCGTTCGTAGTCTTACTCTTGGAGGATAATATGAACTGGAAAATCTGCGCAATCATGTCCGCTGTTTTCGCGGCGCTGACGGCAATTTTCGGGAAGCTCGGCGTGAAGGATGTCAATTCAAATCTCGCGACAGCCATCCGTGTAACGGTCATATTGATTTTCGCGTGGGGGATCGCCATCGGCACTGGCGTCGCGGGGCAGATGCAACGGCTGCATGGCCGGACATGGATCTATCTCACGTTGTCCGGCATCGCCACGGGACTGTCTTGGCTCTTCTATTTCAGAGCGTTGCAACTTGGAGAAGCATCCAAAGTCGCGCCGTTGGACAAATTGAGCGTCCCGTTGACGATTATCCTGTCAGCGGTCATTCTCCATGAGACGCTGACGTGGCAGACCGTCGCAGGCGGTCTGCTCATCGTCGCGGGAACGTTCGTTCTGCTTCTATAATCCCCTACGAAATTGGGCGATGTTTCGTGCATTGCGTGGCCAAGGGCGGGACGCCCTTGCTACCCCAGTCACGCCAAGGGCGGGACGCACTCGTTACCGAATCAAATCTCCTTGCTGACGCGGATGGAGCAGAATTTTGCTCCGCACATGGAGCAAAAATGCTCGCCGTTGCGGCTGCCCTGCAACGGCGTGGGCGAATTCCGTTCATTGATGGCTTCCTGACGCATCGCACGCGCCTTTTCGGGATCCAACGCCAAATCGAACTGACGTTCCCAGTCGAAATCCGCGCGGGCATCCGAAATCGCATTGTCCTGCTCCATGGCGCCCGGAATATGCTTTGCGATATCCGCCACATGCGCTGCAATCTTGTAGGCAATGACGCCTTGATGGACGTCTTCGGCGTTCGGCAGGCCAATATGTTCCTTCGGCGTGACATAGCATAACATGGCGGCGCCATGCCATGCTCCGACGGCCGCGCCGATGGCGCTCGTGATATGGTCGTAGCCCGGAGCGCAGTCCATCGTCACAGGGCCGAGAACGTAGAACGGCGCATCGTCGCACCACAACTGTTCAAGCTTCATATTCATCTCGACTTCATCCAGCGGAATATGGCCAGGGCCTTCGATCATGACCTGCACATTGGCGTCACGGCAACGACGGGCCAGTTCACCAAGTTGCGCTAATTCAGCGAATTGCGCACGGTCAGACGCATCCGCCAGACAGCCCGGACGGAGGCCGTCGCCAAGCGAAATCGTCACATCGTACTGACGGCAGATTTCCAGAATATCGTCGAAATATTCAAAGAACGGATTGTCGTTTCCGGTCTTTGCCATATACCGTGCGATGAGCGCTCCGCCGCGCGAAACGATGCGCAACTTGCGCGCACGGGCGGCGGGAAGCATGGACGGACGGATGCCGCAATGCATCGTCATGTAATCCACGCCCTGCTCTGCTTGGTCGCGGATGACGGACAGAATAGATTCCTTTGAGAAATCGATGGCGTCGTCGCTGCCACCACGGCAAGCCAGTTCATAAATCGGCACGGTTCCGACGGGAATGACGGAATGGGCGATGATCGTGCGGCGCGTCTGATCCAGATTGTCGCCGGTCGAAAGATCCATGACGGTGTCCGCGCCGTAGGAGATAGCGGCGTCCAGCTTCGTCAATTCCTGCGCGATGCAACTGGATGTCGGCGACGTTCCGATGTTTGCATTGATTTTCGTCTTCAGTTCACGGCCGATGCCCATAGGCTTCAGGCTTGTGTGCAACTTGTTGGCGGGAACAACGATACGACCGTTGGCGACACGTTCACGAATCCATTCGCCTTCACGGCGTTCAAACTTTGCCACGGCGATCATTTCATCCGTGACGATACCGCGCTTCGCGGCTTCCATCTGGTTCAGTTTTTCCATTTTCCACATGCTCCTACGAAAAAGACGGGAGCCAGGATGTCGGAATATCGTTCACTTGGCATGCGCATGTCTCCCTACGCTGACATTACTCAGATCAGGTTCACGGGTTTGATCTCAGCCGCGGACATCCGTCCGAAGCACCCCGGCATTCATTCAATGCGTTATTAATATATTGCAAAAAGGGAACAATTCAAAAGATACACATGGAAATCTCCTGAAATACATCGCGCCATTTGCATATTCGGAAAATGACGCTAACCTTAATTATAACATAATATTGGTATAGTTTGAAAATCCCCCGAGGAGGCACGATGCAATTCAAGACACTGATACGCCCGGAACATCTGAACCACAACGGCCATCTGTTCGGCGGATATATGCTGCTGTGGGTTGACGAATATGCCTATATCACTGCATTGGAGGAATTTCCAGATGCGCGATTCGTCACCCGCGCCATGGATTCCGTCTCCTTCACGGAAAGCGTCTCGAACGGCGACGTCATCACATTCGACATCAACCGCCTGAAAATGGGTCACACATCCGTCACCTATTCCGTCGATGTCACCGCTCTTGGCGTGCCGACGGGCATCCGCCGCGATGTTTTCCACACAAACGTAACTTTCTGCAACACAGACGGGAACGGCAACAAGGCGTTGCTTCCTGCTTTGAAACAACAGTCATAAATTCCACCCATGAACCGCACAGCAGAACTGTTCCACAATTTGGGCGAATACTACGCCGCAGGCTTTTTCGAAGACGAAAACGCCCCGTATAACGCGCGTGTCGCGACGGCTATCGTGCGGCATTTCGAACATGCCCCGACGCCTGAATTCAAAGGCTACTGCGGTTTGCAGGGGTATCAGGCACTATGGCGATTAAACCGTTATAAAATCGTCAATTACGACTACAATTGCGGTTTTTCCGTCAATCGTGCAGAATTGAACAAAGCTGTACAGGACATGACACCGTTTGACAGAACGCTCCTGGAACGCGCCGTCAATGAAATCTTCTTCACCGTCATGCGTCTTGTGCCGCCACGTTACGCCATCGGCGGCAACGGCTGGATTCATTGCGTTCCAAACTATGAACGTGTTTTGGAAGAAGGCCTGCTAGGTTACAAAAAAAGATTGGACGCCAAGCCAGACAACGACTTCCACCGTCCATTGAAGCAGGTCATGGATGCGTTGATCGCCTTTTTCAATCGCTGTCCAGGCCTGTTGGGGCGTGTTCCCAACCATCCCGCCAAGACGTTCCAGGAAGCGTTGGTTTCCATCGTAGCCATTTGGTATCTCGATGGTTGCGATTCCCTTGGCCGTCTCGACAACGTCCTCGGCAAATACTACCACGGCGAACCAGAAGCCTACGATGCCCTGCGGGAATTCTGGACGCTGACCGACATCAACACCGCCTGGCATATGTATCTGGCGGACAAGCCCGAACATCATGATTTCACGATGCTTTGCATCAAGGCGCAGAACGGCATCCGCCGGCCGAATACAGGCATCCGCATCGACGAAAACACCAGCGACGAGACATGGCAGACCATTTTTGACGCATGGGAGGCCCATAATCCCACACCATCTCTTTACAACGACGCTATTTACAAGGAAATGCTGCCACAGCTCACGGATGTCAGACCAGACGATTTGGAGCACTACGCGATGGGCGGCTGCACGGAGACGATGTTCGAAGGACGGTCGCTGGTCGGCTCCATCGACGCAGGTCTGAATCTGCTGGAAATATACAGGAATTCAGATAGTTACGAATCCTTCCTGAAGGCGCTGAAACACCACGTCAAAACGGCCTGCGAGGCGGTCGTCATCAACCATCAGTTCGCGGCGAAATACAATCCCGCCATCATCCGCACATTGTTCGTCGATGACTGCATCGACAACGGCCGCGATTTCCGCGACTGCGGCGCACGTTACAACGGCTCCGTCATCAATTTGGCGGGAGCGACGGACACCATCAACGCCATCGCGGCGGATCGCGGCATCAAGGGGATGTTCGGCAACGACAATCCAGAAGTCAACGCCATCGCCCATGAGCTGTATGACTTTGTCTTCAAAGAAATTACATCACAACGCACATATGGATGGTGCCTTCCGAGCGTCATCCTGCTGACGACCTACGCGGCCTTCGGCCGATACGTTCCAGCCACGGCTGGACGACCGACAGACGGCGCACCGTTGGCCGATTCGTCCGGAGCCTATCAGGGCACCGACATGAAAGGGCCGACATCGCTCATCAATTCCGTTCTGTCCATCCCGCCGAAATGCGGCCTCGGTACGTTGATCTTCAATCTGCGGCTGAATGTTGACATGTTGAAGACGCCAGAAAAACGCGCTATCGTCAAGTCGTTGATTACCACCTTCTTCAAACGCGGCGGCATGCAGATCCAAGTGACCATTGCCGATCAGGAGACGCTCCAAAAGGCGTATGAAAAGCCTGAAGACTATCCGAATCTCATGGTGAGAATCGGCGGCTTCAGCGAATACTACACACGGCTCGACCGCACGCTCCAAGCGGAAATCCTGAAGCGAACCGAACACTGCTGTTGACAACTCATTTTTTCAAGATATTAAAAATCAAGGAGTTAAGAAAGATGAAACACATTCTACCGATCATTGCCTTGCTCATGCTGCCATCACTCCATGCGGTCGTTGTCAAAAAGGTGCTCAACTCACAGGACGACCTCAAACCTGTGCCAATTGAGAACATCGAATGGCGCGCGTGGGAGGATGGCTATGTCGCGACCAATGAAGGCTTTGTCTGTGACAACGGCAATGATGCCAAGCTCCGCCGCGGCCTCGGCAAGATCATCGTCCTCAACCAGAAGCGCCCTCTGGCCATCCGCGTCACTGCCGAAAGCAAGGCGGAAAACGCTTCGAGAGGGGATGAATCCAATTACTCCCTTTATCTGGACATCAGCTATGCGGACGGTACGAACGAATGGGGCGTCAAATCTGCCTTCACGCAAGGGACGCATGACTGGGAGGAAAAGGAAGTCATCTTCATGCCGGCCAAGCCCATCGAATCCATCCATTGCTGGTTGCTCTTCCGCAATCACACGGGAAAGGTGTGGTTCCGCAATCTGAAATTCTACCAGGCGCCTTTCAATGCCAACGGCGCCAGTTTTGACGGCACAGCTGTCATCAACCAAAAACCTTATTTAAATATGGATGGTTGGATTATCCGCGATGTCAAGCAGAACACACCTTTTGTAACAGTTTACGAAGGCGGCAATGCCTTTGCCACTAGCAATGTCTTGGGAATTGATTTCAAGCTGGAAACATCCTACGACAACTTTGCCCGATTCAAAACCGCCGAACTTACCGTTCCCAATTTGAAAGAAGATCGGATTCTGCATCTGGCGTATGTCTTTAGACTCCCGGCAGGTACCTGGCAGTGGCTATCCTTTGCCCGCCAGCCGAAACCATCGACTTCCGGCGAATACATGTTCGCCAGCAACACAGGCTGCGGCATGGGCCATAACGGCACCCAACCCATCGCCGCCGTTGGCGACGGTATTACAGGCCATGCTATCGGCATGGATCTAGACACGCCTGCCCATGGCCGTGCCGTCTTCAACGCCGAAACGGATGAACTGTTCGTCGCCTTTGACATCGCCCTCACGCCGGAAAAAAATACGGCAAAAGTCAAGGTGTTCCAATTCAACTTCAACAACAAGAAGGGGCTTCGCAGCGCGTATGCAAAGCTCTATTCCGTTTATCCTGATGCATTTAAAGTCCGCATTAAAAAACAGGGCCTCTGGATGGCGTTCGCCAACATCAGCGAAGTCGAAGGCTTTGAAGATTTCGGTTTCGCCGTGAAAGAAGGCACGACGGAAACAAAATGGGACGATGACCACGACATTCTGACGTTCCGCTACACGGAGCCGATGACATGGTGGATGCACATGCCGAAGGAAATGGACAAGACGTTCGAAAACGCCACTGCGGAAGCCGCACGTCTTGCGGAAGTCGGCAAGCCACTCGAAGCGAAAGCATTCGCAAGTAGCATTTATCACGACAAATACGGCAAGCCTGTCGCCCGCATCCGCAATGAGCCATGGTGCAACGGCGCCGTCTGGAGCATGAACTCCATGCCCGGCATCAAAGGCGAATTCACGGACTTCAACGTCAAATGGAACGACGACATCAAGAAACGCCTCTACGGGCCAGAGGCGAAATTCGTTCTGGACGGTGAATACATCGATTCCAGCGAAGGCTATGTCACGGATATCATGGACTTCAACCGCGAGCATTTCGCCGCCGCGCAGACGCCGCTGACCTACGATTCGCGCACGTTGAAGCCCTGCGTCTTCCGCGGCCTTATCTCCTATGAATATGTCCGCGCCATCGAACGCGACATGCATGGCATGGGCAGGCTGATGATGGCCAACTCCACGCCGCATAACATCTGGTATCTCGCCCCCCTGCTCGACTATCTTGGTACGGAGAACAACTGGAACTACGGTCGGAAATGGCGGCCACCAGCGGATACCGACCTGCTTTCACGCCGCGCCCTCTGCGGCGGCAAGCCGTATTGCTTCCTCCAGAACACGAATTTCGAGTATTTCACCCACGACATGGTCGAACGTTACATGAAACGCACGATGTTCTACGGCTTCTACCCGAGCTTCTTCAGCGCGGACGCCTCCACGAAGCATTACTTCAAGAATCCCGCCCTCTACAACCGCGATCGCGACCTCTTCAAGAAATATGTCCCGCTCTGCAAACTCGTCGGCGAAGCCGGCTGGCGTCCCGAAACGATGGCCCATGCCGCCGACACCAACCTCTGGCTTGAACAGTTCGGCGACCGCTACTTCACCATTTTCAACGCGACGGACAAACCGATTACGTCTTCCGTAACCATCGAAATCCCATGCAAATCCGCCATCGATCGCGTCACCGGCAAGACCTACACGGCGGAAAACAACGCATTGAATATCACGCTTGATCCAGAAGACGTGCTGCTGCTGGAAATTCAGTAACGACGGCGTCCCGCCGTCGGAGGAATTCAAGGGGCGTGGGCAAACTGTCCACGCCCCTTCTTTCGCATTTCACTCTTTCCCAATTGGCCAGACTGAAGATTTTTGACGCAAGCGGCAAAAATCTTCAATGACCATGCTCCAAGTTACTCCAAAATATCCGATGCCGTGTTCATGGCGGTGAATTCGTATGTGCCGTCGCCCAAATCTCTTGTATGGCCGAAACGCGATTTCAGGCCGGTCTTGCCGATACGGATGATCGCTTTGACATCGCCCGGGCCGTCCGATGTGATGACGACAATCTGTTTCGAATCGTCCGCCGTATGCAGACGCGCTTCGACCAATGATTCGCCGATCATCTCCTTGAAGAGTTCGACAGATTCCGCCGTTGCGACATAGAATGGCTCTAACTCTCTGGTCAGTCTTAAGACATTGGAAATGATAGGCCAGCGGATTTTACTCGAGCCCGGATCGTATTTTTCCTGTGTCGCGATGGAATTGTAGGCGTAGGGGATGACGGCACGTGCGCGATGGTTCAATGCCAACAAGTTATGGGAACGCATCTCCTCTTCGGTCGGATAACGCGTATCGCTGTAAGGTTGGCCTGTGTGCGGACATTGATAGATGCCCCAATTGAAAATCTGCGGTAGCCACCACAGGCCGATTCGCGCGTCTTGATTCGCTGTTTCCAGACAGATGCGAATGTCCTTCATGGACTGCGTCGTTTCATCGCGAATCGGATATTTGTCCGACATGAACAGATCGCCCGTCGGCGCGTAGAAGACGAAATGCAGCGGAATATAGGTCAGCGTGAAGACGGGATGGAACGGATCCAGTTCGCTGATGAGCAGTCGCATCTTAAGAAGCATCGGCAGTTCGTCCAGTGGATTTTCGTCCGAAATATACCATCCAAGCAAGGCAGGATGGTCTTTCAGGCCGTTGACGACCACGCGGATGATGTTGTCCATTCCTTCGACGCCTTCAAAACGCTTTACATCGCCGTGATGGCCATAGACGTCCAACATGCAGAAAATCAACTTGATGCCGTTTTCGTGGAGGATGTCCATACTGCGGCGGATTTCCGCGATGGACGTATTGTCCGGAGCGGTCTCCTGCGGCAGGCGGAAACGGAAAGAGAGATACGGCAGGACGCAGTTGACGCCCATGGATTTCATGCGGTCGATGTCGGGCTGCATCATGCTGACGTCTTCCCAGAACATCCCCAATGGGAAGAACGGCTTGCCATCGATTGAAACTCTGCCGGATTCGTCCAACGACACGGCGCCTTCGGGCGGCGTCGCGGTCGTGTATTGGAACGGATATTCGGCTTCGGCGACGATTTTCATCGTCGCCTTGTCGCCCAGCAAGAATTTGACGTTTGTCACACCTTCGGGAAGCCGTCCAAACGTGAAATAGGAAAAACTGTCGGACAACGGCGAAGCGAATTCCCTTCTGTCCGGCAGACATGCGAACAGGACGAAATCCTCTTCGCTTTGATCGCAGTCCAACAGGGCTGTGCGCATCTTGACGGCACCGTCATCATCAACCCGAAGCATCTTGGGCAGAACAGGATAGATGACAACATCGGCTTTGCTCGCTAATTTGATGGAGATATTGTCCCACTGGCAGGCTTCGCAACTGTATTCCTTCAGGAAGAACACCAATAAAGCGTTCGCGCCATCCATGGTGAACGTCCCTTCGATGTGCGTCCAATCACATTTGCCATTTTTGACATGCACTGTGAAATATTTGGAACAAAGGTATTTGTTTTGCGCGTCATGAAAATCGAAGCCGATGGTCTGTACATCATTGTTTTCCAATAACTTTCCATCTTTCGAACGGATGCCGGAGAGGTTGACAGATGCCTTGAAACGATAGACGCCTCCCTGCTTCAAACCGTCCACAGGCATTGAACTGAACACATAGTCTTCGCCGGGCTTCCGTTGCAAAATCAACCCGCCGTTGCCGTTTTCACCGAAGCCCCAGCCGCATTGGTAGCCTTTCGGCAACGTCATGCCTGGCGGCAGCCCTTTTTCGAAATCAAGCGACACGATTTGGGCGTTTTCCGTATCCTTCTGGTAAGGCTGAAAATCCGACAGTTTGATTTTGACAATACGATTTTCCACGAATGTTGCTCCATCTTTTGATATGGCCATTTTATATTTGACATCCATGAAAATTTACATGGACATATCATTCCCGCAACAAAATCCGTCCTTTTCGTCCCTTTCGTCCATTAAAACAACAGACGGCCTGAAGTCATCCTTCAGGCCGTCTGCCAGATTTAATAAAGCACTATTTCAAAAGCACTTATTTCATATACGCTGCGGCGACTTTCTTAAACGCGGCGACATATGCCTTCATCTGTTCGTCACCATAGACGGGATGGACGAAGAAGCACATGGTGCGGTCGGTCAGCCAATTGGCATGTTCGCAATTGAACTTCGTGTAATCGATGACGCGCGCACGCGGATCGTAGAACGGATAGTTGGCGGAACCGAAGCCACGACGGCTCGCAAATGCCTCTTCCTTATACATTTCCGGCCACAGGACGCTATAGACGGGCACGCCTTCCTTGCCCATCGCCGCCAAGAATTCCTTCATCGTGATGCCATTTTTGAACTTTTCGATGTTCAGGACAAACGGAGCCCACCAGAAGGCGGAGCGGCGTTCCTTCGTGTGCAACGGCGCGGCATAGACCAACGGATGGTCTTTCAGCTCTTTGATAAGATATTCGCCGTTCTTGATGCGGTTCGGCAAGTTCCACGAATCAAAGCGTTTCAGTTCGCATAGACCGATCATGCTCTGCATTTCTGTCATGCGGAAGTTGAAACCGACACGGCGATGGATGTACAGCTGCTTGCCTTCCATTTCCAGAAGATTCATCTTGGCCTGCACGTCATAGCCGTGGTCGCGGAAGGAGCGGAATTCCCACGCCAGATCGTCGTCGTTCGTCACGACCATGCCGCCTTCACCGCCCGTGGAGAAATGTTTGCTCTGGCAGAAGGAGAAGCAGCCGACGTCGCCGATGGTTCCCGCCTTCTTTCCTTTATAAATACCGCCGAAGCACTGTGCGCAGTCTTCAATGACCTTCAGGTCATGCTTGCGAGCGATTTTCATAATCGGATCCATATCGGCCACGATGCCGTACAGATGAACGACGACGATGGCCTTTGTACGTTCATTGATAAGCGCTTCCAGCTTGGACGGATCAAGGCAGTGGTCATCGCCGCAATCGCAGAAGACCGGCAACGCACCCGCCTGGCATGCGCAGAAACTCGACGCGATGAAGCTGTAGCTTGTGCAGATGACTTCGTCGCCAGGGCCGATGTTCAGACCACCTAACGCGACATGGAGAGCCGCCGTGCCGTTCGTGACACTGACGGCGTTCTTCACGCCCAGCCACTTGGCCCATTCCGCTTCAAACTGCATGCCGACTTTGCCAGTCCAGTAGTTGATTTTGCCGGAAAGAAGCACTTCGGCTACTTTGTCCGCCGTGGATTTCTCATAGCACGGCCAGCCGGGGAACGGCTTCGTGTTGACGGGTTTGCCGCCGTCGATGGCGAGTTTTTCACAAATGGCTGCATTTTTGGCAGTTGTCTTTTTTGTAGTTGCTTTGGCTACCATGTTGTCGCTCCTTGTTAAAATTGACGAAAACTCATTCGTTCATTGTCATTTGAAAAACATGGAATAAATTAACAGCCTAAACATGATAAGACAAATATACTTGATTGCGCATTTCTCTTGAAAAATTGCGATTTCTTACAATAAAAACAAATGAATCTTCTCGACAAACAATCAAACGGCGACAACCTGTCGGAACTGGAAGTCGTGACCAGCCGCCATCCGCAGCTCACGCCGGACCATCCGCTCGAAGTGCTTTGGGACTACCATACGGGGCCTGAAACGTACTACCATGGCGACGTCCATTACGTGCTGCAGTTGTCCATCGTCAGGCATGGCCAGATTGAAATCGCCTACGAAAATTATCGGCGGACATGCCGTGCAGGCGATCTTTGGTGGACATTCTGCTGGGAACCGCACGCCTTCCGCTGTCTGGACAAGCGGAATCTCATCATGACCACCAATGTCAATCTGGACGATTTAGGCGAAATCGGTCTTCTCGGCTCCTCCGTCAACTGGCTGGCCCCATTTTTAGCTACTCCAGACAAACGATATTGCCCGCAGACTGACGGTGAACGCGATGTCATCCAACAATGGGCGGATCGCATGACGCATGTCTATCGCAGACGTCCTGCCAACTGGCTCCCGCAATGCTGGCTGGATTTCCACAGAATGCTTCTCCACGTCATCGAACGTCTGCCGGAAACGACTGGCATGCAGGAGAATGCGTCTGACATCCGCGTTTATCTGGAACGTCTACGCCCGGCGTTGGAATTGGTTCGGACATCGCCTGTCACGCCGGATTTGCAAACGGCGGCGACGGCCTGCCACCTCTCCGTCAGCCGTTTTTCGGAATTGTTCCGCAAGGCTCTTGGCACAAGCTATGGCCATTTTGCACTCCGCGCCAAGCTCGGCCATTGCGCCGCAGATTTGAAAAACGGACGGTTGCTTCTGAAGGAAATTGCGCAACGACACGGCTTCTGCGACGCGGCCGGACTATGCAACGCCTTCCGACGCGTCTTCCATTGCACGCCAACGGAATTTAAAGCATAAAGCTAAAAGCTAAAAGCTAAAAGCTAATTCTAAAGTCAATAATCAATAATATATTATAAAATTTTTTACTTATATTGTTTTTATCATTTTATCAACAGTTGTTCTTCGCACAAGCCATCGTTGCGATTTCACTCCACAAAAAGGTCTGCATTTGCTTTAAGCTTTAAGCTTTAGGCTTTTAGCTCCGTCCAACGGATGGATACATCACTATGGCGGTATTGTTCTCGTCGCCGGAATAATAGGCACAATAATGGATGCCGCCATCGGCGATGACGTTCACATTGCCCGCATGGTGGTCGTTGGCGCTTCCCGTCGCAACCAGTTCGAAATCAGGCCAATCCAATGGATGATCCCATATCTTTTTCAACAGCGCCACACGGCGCTTCAGGAAGCCTTTGCCACGATGATAATAGTAATTGTATAGCAATCCAGTGGAAGCATCGTAAATTAGGCTGGGCGTGGAAATCTTCACGTCGCCGATATTCGTTCGCATCTTTGTCCATGTCTTGCCGAAGTCCGTGGATTGTAATTGGAACTGACGGCGTTGCGGGCAGTCGTCACAAACTTCACAACGGGTGATGGCGATAATCCGTCCGTCGCCAAGATAGATGCCGCACTGCTCTGTCGGCCAATCGGCCTTCGGCAGATTGGCCTCGACGACGTTTTGCTTCCATGTCTTGCCGTTATCCGCGCTGACAAGCGTTCCCCATGAGTTTTCAGGGAGGTCGCGATAACGTCCTGCAAACCAGAAACACATTAGTCCAACTGACGGAACATGAATGACATCCGTGATCTGCATCGGCATCGGATTCAACTGCAAGGAGGCGATTATTTCAAAGTTGACGCCATCAGTGGAACGATACAAATCATGCTTCCAATCTGCGCCGACGCAACGCACCCAAAGAAGCATCGCGCCGTTTTCGTCAAGACCTTTACCGATGGCGCTTTCGCCGTAATCTGGTGTGTTGACGACCGTCGATTCCGCCGCCCACGTCTTACCGCCGTCCATGGACAAGCGTGCATAGACGCCGCGCGTCCGTTCATCGATGGAATGACGTTCCCCACGGCTGTATGCGCAGACCAAACCGCCACCAAGCGTCTGGACGAACGGCCATGAATTGTAGCCTTTCGCATCCTGTACGATCAATGGCGACGGAACAGCAGCCATATTGGAAACAGTCAGACTCATGATTTTTTACCTACCAAGCTTTTGAAAAAAAAGCCCCTTTCCGTTTTTGGAAAGGGGCTGATTACAACTGATTACAGTTCAAAAATTTCGCATTCGCCAGGGCCGACCATCAGCGTATCGACATATTTGTCCGCTGCGACTTTCGTGCCGTCCTTCCGGATGCGAAGCACACCTGGTTCGAACGTAATGGTCAAATCCATCTGGTCGTGCAGGCTGCGGTTGACGATGACCAGATACTGCTTGCCGTTCTTTTCCAGCAGGGAGACGATGGCGCCTTTGTCATGCGTGTCGAGCTTCGTGACTTTCGGCGGAAGCGTTTCCAGACGCTTCGTCAGTTCCGGAATATCCTTTCCCAAATGATTCACGGACAAGACCTTGGAACGAACAAAAACATACGCCCTCGCCTGCAATTCCTGATTGACTTCGCGAACGCGGTCATAGACAGAATTGCGCTTTTTCTCCAACGTGATGGGAGCTTCGTGGAAATTCCACGTTTCGGTTCCGGGATTCCAGTAGGTGAAATACTGCAGACCCTGTGCGCCGTAGGCCAGATTGCTGTACATCTGCAATTTCAGGCTGGCAACCGTCGCAACTGGATACGGGCCATGAGCCGTCGCCAACGCGAACGCCCAGAAGGGACGGTTCACACGCTTCGCCTCCTCGGCGACAATCTCCAGATTGGGATACCAGTCACCACGCAACGTGTCGTTCACAACGGGATAATGGTCATAGGAAATCAACTGAATCGGCACATCCTCCACAAAGCGATGGACGTAGTTGCGGTATTCATCCAGAGACTTGAAGCCATACGTCGGGAGCAAATTCAGATAACATGTATGCGTCGGATCCGTGTCGATGATGCGTTTCGCCCAATCCCACAAGCCCTTGAACGACGGAATACCAGGCTCATCGACCAGAAAATAGCCGCCGAGGCCCGGATGGTTCATGACAGCTTTGACCGTCTCTTCAGGTTCGTCATGCAACTTGCTGCATGTGAACATGCTGTAGATGCCGGCCTGATGCGCGAGATCCAATGCCTTGAGGGCGTCTTCATAACTGCCGATATGGGAGAAATTGATGTTGAAACCGGCCTCTTTCATCTCAAGAAAGCGTTCCAGGCTCAAATCCGCCGGCGGAATGCTGTACCATGACAGAATCGGCAGGATGTCCTGCCCGGGGAACAAATCCGTCGGATCCGCGGCGCATTTCACAAACTTTTTTCCAACCGTGGTGCAGCCTTCGCCCAGCAAGGCGCAGACAGCCAAGACACCTAACAACATACGACTTTTCATCTTTTCTCCTGATTGATTTGCAAATGGACTTCCACGCCTTTCGGCACGGGTCGAAAACAACACAATTATAACTTATCGACAGAAAAGATTTTGGCAAACTCAACCATGTACATTAAATTAATGAACCTCTATAAATCCATATCAAAAAGGACTCGCAATCATGAAAAAATGTCTTTCCTCCCTTGTTTTCGTTCTGTTCGGCTTGATGATTCTCACAGGTTGCCGCACCACGCCGCCACGCGTTTCCATTCTCGGCGACAGTTATTCGACGTTCAGAGGCTGGATTCCAGAAGGCAACGCCATCTATTACCCGCAGACCAAAGGCAATAACGATGTGAAAAACGCCGAAGAATGCTGGTGGCATCTCGTCACGGCGGCCATTGGCGGCGAACTGGAAAAGAACGAATCATGGAGCGGCTCAACCATCTGCTATACAGGCTATAACGCAAAAGACTTCAGCAGCTTCAGCTTTGTGACGCGCGCCAACCGCCTCGGCAATCCGTCGCTGATTCTCGTCTGCGGCGGCACCAATGACAGCTGGGCCAACGCCCCTATCGGTGAATACAAATGGAACGACTGGACAAAGGAGGAACTGTACTCCTTCCGCCCCGCCATGGCCAAACTGCTCTTTGATCTTAAGGCGTTCTATCCCAACGCAAAAGTGTATTTCATTCTCAATTCCGAACTGAAGCCTGAAATCAATGATTCTGTCCATGAAATCTGCACGCATTACAATGTGCCCTGCATCGACTTGAAGGACATTGAAAAGCAAAGCGGCCATCCGTCCATCAAAGGCATGAAAGCCTTTGCCGACCAAGTCGTAGAAGCGATTACGAAATAACCGCCTTCGGCGGAGCTAAAAGCTTAAGGTTTAAAGCTTAAAGCGAAAAAAACAAGGCTTGCGAGACAG
Organism: Victivallales bacterium; assembly: GCA_017554445.1. GTDB lineage: Bacteria > Verrucomicrobiota > Lentisphaeria > Oligosphaerales > Oligosphaeraceae > UBA1407. Next base: position 17,084 of record JAFZIJ010000179.1, on the reverse strand, counting down.
ATAGCTCGCAAGCCTTGTGGTTTCTCTGGAAGCTCTGGAAGCTCTGGAAGCTCTGGAGATTCTGGAAGTTCTGGAAGTTCTGGAAGTTAATCCAGTCTTTCCAGTCTCTCCAGAATATCCAGAATATCCAGAATATCCAGTAACTCCAGTCTCTAGCCAATTACCGCCTTAATCCAGGCATCCGCAAACAGCTGATGTCCAGCCAGAAGTGGATGGACGCCGTCTTTCGTCCAATGCTCCTGCGGAGCACGGGCCAAGGCATCATCCAGCAGCGTCTGGCTTGGAATGAAAATGGCCTTGAATTCGTCCGCAAGCTTACGGACAATTGCGCGGCGTTGATCAATTTCTTCCTTCCAGCCGTCGCCGACAGCGCCGAACGGATGGACATACGGCTCCATGAGGACAAGTTTCACATTCGGTAATTCCGCTTTCGTCCATTCCAGCAGTTCATGGTAAATGCGTTCATAACGTGGCACTTCCACACCGTTCTGACGCGCAAATTCATGCCATGTGTCGTTGACACCGATCATGATGGACAGGATGTCCGGCCGAATATGCAATGCATCAATTTTCCAACGGGCGTACAAATCGACGACACGATTGCCGCTGATGGCTTTGTTGATGATCGTATATTCGCCTGGATAGTCGCAAAGCAGACGCGCTGCGACAAGCATGGGATAACCCGCGCCAAGCCCTGCTCCTGGCGGCAGGATTTCATTCGTCTTGTCACGCCCTGCATCGGTAATGGAATCGCCTTGGAAAAGAATGGTCTTCATGATTGTTTCCTGTTACTGTTGATATTTTATCTAAATCCTTTAGCTATAAACCATAAGCCATAGGCCATGAGCCATAAGCCATAAGCCATAAGCCATAAGCCATAGGCCATAGGCCATAAGCATGGTGCGAATTAATTCGCTCCATAAATGTACAAGCCGCCGTATGTCCAATTCGGATTGGGCATGCCTGGAATATTGATGCGGTCCATCGTCAGCAGAATATATTTATATGGATAGCCGTCGGGCAGTTCCGCAAAGCATGGCCAGACGCGGGAATTGGTCGTTTTCATGACGCCCCACGGCGTCTCCAGCGGTGTGTCGCCCCATGGCTCCACATCTAGTTTCAGCTTGCCGAGTTTTTTCAGAAGTGGATAGGAATAAACATACAACGCATGTTCCGCACTGCCAGAAAAGCAGTAGCGGACGCCGTTCATCCATTGAATGGTCGTGCCAGTGGAATCTTCTGGAACAATCTCCGTCAACGGTTCATACGGGCCGTCCCAGTTGTCGCTTTCCAACATTTGTGCTTTGATTCCTTTCACAAACGTGCAAAGGAACAACCGCCATTTCTTTGCCTCCGGATCCCAGATGCCCGACGGATCTTCATGCATCAATCCTTTCAGCCCCAACGACTTGGCTTTCATGACACTCAATCCGTGCAACGGATTTTCCTTGCACCATGCGGCATTCAGGCCGCCTTCCGCACGGCCGTTCAGGCCGTCGCCGCCAGTTGAAAAATTACTGACGAACGCACGCCATTCGCACGACTCTTCGTCGTAGAAGAGATGGGAGGCGACATCGTTGCGCAACTTGCCGTCGCCATAATCGAATAGAATGGTTCCTTCCAAACGGACGTCCAATTTGGCCGGATCGAAACTTGCCACGCCTTGGAAGCCGCCGAAAATCCGCACGGAGAATGTAAAGAAAAGCCGTCCATCCTCCCAATAGAGAGCATTTTGGCGGCCACGCGTCACAAAACGGACATCCGCCTGCCCCATGCCAGCTGTCAGCGTTTTTTTCACATCACCCATGCCGCCATGGCTGCGCATGACAAGCTCCGTTGTCCAGTTCTTATCCCGCGGATCAAAACCGTTTGGAAGCGGAGCCAGTTTGTAAAGTTTTGTCACGCCGTCTTTTGTCACATAGACACCGCAACGCGACTTGCCGCAGAACGCCACATGGAACGTATAGGGCGGTGTCACATCGGACGGCGCTTCAACGCGCATTTTCACATCGCCATCCTTCGTCACCAGTTGCATTTCCGCCGGAAGCGAAGTCACATCCGCCGCATAATGGCCGCATGGCAAGAAGGTTACATCCTTCGGAAACGGAAGCTCCGCGTCAAACACAAAGCGCCGTTTCCATAACTGCTTGAACGACAAATCCATCGGCGTCCGTTTCTTCAAATCGTCCATTCGTTCTTCCGCCATCGTCCTATTCCCTGTCATAAACAACAGCAGACATGCGCAAAGCATCCGCAAGCCGCTGATTTTTATTGCTTCAAACCGCCTCATCGCGGTAGTTCCTCATCCGTCACATCGCCTTTGCAGACGATGTTCGTTGGACCTGTAAGATACAGATTGTCAACATGTTCGCTGGTTCGTTCGACATCGATAAAAAGCCGTCCGCCAGGCATGTCAATCTGCACATGACGACCGCTGGCCTTTCCTGCAAGCGTCAAAACGGTCGCCACAGAACCAGAGCCCGTCCCGCATGCATAGGTGAAATCCTCCACGCCGCGCTCCCATGTCCGCACCGTCACATGGTCTTTTTCGATGATTTCATAGAAATTGACGTTCGCCCCCTTCGGGAACGCCTTGTGATAGCGCATCTTACGGCCCAGTTCGAACAATTGGTCATGCGGATAGTCCACCAATCCATTGATTGGCACGACGGCATGCGGAAGACCAGGCGTGCCAAGCTCGACATAGGTGCATTCATACGTCTTGCCATCAACGTCTAAGTCACGTCGTTCCAACAACGTCACGTCATTAAGCCGCACTTTGTAGAGACGTTGGTCCATGCGATGCCCGACCACGATTCCGGAATCCGTTTCAATCCGCTGCACATCGCCCGCAAGGCCGTTTTCATAGCCATATCGTGCAATGCAACGCGCGCCATTGCCGCACATTTCGCCGATGGAGCCGTCGGAATTGAAGAATATCATCCGATAGTCCGCTTTATCCGACGCCACCACGACCATGAAACCATCCGCTCCGATGGACAAATGCCGTTCGCACAACGTCTTGGCCACCGACGGCAGTTTTTCGTGCGGAATTTTCTCCACGCGGTTGTCAATGATGATGAAATCATTGCCCGCGCCATTCATTTTCCAAAATTTCATGGTGATCCACCTATGATTATATTACTTTTTCGCAAAATGATGTTCTCACGCGAAACGACATTCGAACCGCCGAGCCAACAGACGATGGACTTCAAGCTTCCGCATGACGTTGTTTCCGCTTGAGCGAAGCGTGACGAACCGCCGAGCCAACAGACTATGAACTTCGAGCTTCCGCATGACGTTGTTAGCACTTCCGCGAAGCGTGACGAACCGCCGAGCCGCAGGCAGCCGTTGGAATTCTCTTCTCTTTAGATTTCCTATATGCATCAAAATTCTTCTGATTTTGTCGGCGCCTGCGGGAAGGCATCTGTTTCTTCAGTGTATTCAGTGGACTGCCCAAATTCGTGTGAATTCGTGTCCATTCGTGGTTCTAAGAAAGTTATTCAAGAATGATTGCCTTGAATGCGTCAATCTCCGCCTGCGTCACGCCGCAGGTCAGCAGGAACTTCTGGATTTTGACGGAGAGCGGATCGCCGGGCTCGCCATATTTGTCGAAGCCGAGGCTAATCGTATCGTAGTTTTCATATTTGAAATAATCACGGGCAGTCACTTCCCAATCCTTGCGCAGATTGTCTTCCGCAACGCCGAGAAGTCCGCAGAGGATGTATGAAAGCGTACCCGTACGGTCAGCACCCGCGATGCAATGGAAGACGATGGGATAGTTGTTCTTGTCGGCGAAGAGTTTGAAATCATCCCGCACGGCTTTCATGCCTTTTTCCTGGAAAATGGGGCCATAGTAGTCATAGGAGGGGATGTGAATCCATTTCACGGCTTTGCCCATCGGCGATTCCGACATCGTCGCGACTTCGCCGTCCCAACGCAGATCAAGCTCCGTCTTGATACCGACCTTGTTCACGAAATAGTCGATGCCTTCCTTTTTGATGACCGTCTCGCCGATGCGGCTCTTTTTCGGATCAATGCGTTTCGCTTCATCCCACACCCAGTCGGGGCTGTCGAGATTGAGGCCAGCGGAGCGGAAGATCAAGCCTTGGCGCATGCGTTTGCCGTCAACAGTCTTCCAACCACCGAGATCGCGGACATTGTCCACGCCCGGCAGCGTGATCTGGCGGGGCTGCAAATCCTCCGTCTTGAAGGAGCCAACCGCCGATTTCACAGTCTTCCCGCAAGGGGCTTTTCCCGTCACACGCCAGTAAACCGTCTTACCTGCCTGGAAATTGCAGACTTGCGCCGTTTTTGCGTCAGCGTCCATGCTCAAAATCAACTCCTGCGCATTCGTCGTGAAATTCTCATCCAACGCGAATTCGAGAGCGACATCTTTCAATTTAATGTCCGATTTCCAGCTGAACGTCTGCGGGACGGACTGATGGCGCTGATACAGGACGGCGCGTTTATCTTTGTCGTTGAAATACTCCCGCCGCGGCGCGCTGGCCAGCTGCAGGAATTCATGCATTTCCTTCGGATGCTGGACAATCATCGCGTCATTCGCAGGAGCCACCAGCGTGATGGGGGACTTGATGCAGCAGCATCCTGTCGCCACAAATACCAAAGACAGGAGTAAAAACAGGTTCCTAATGTCATTCTTTTTCATACGTTGTCCTTTGTTGTCTTGTTTTCTCTATTTTGATTTCAATTCACGACCAATCCAAGATTTAACATGAAACCAAATCCTATTTTTTCAAGCAGTTGATAGATAATAATGGAGCTTTTCTACCACAGCAATTTTTGTGGTAATTTAATGGTAACTTTTGCGATGATTTGACAGTGGTGAAAGTGATGGTATTTTGATTCTTGTATCAAAAAAGCCTCTCCAGAGAACCGAAGAGGCTAAAATTGGTCACGCGGGTACAAGCGTGACCAAAACGTGACCAATTTTGACATCATTTGCCAGCGACGAGAAGTGACGATATTTTAATAACAAAGTACTAAAAAAGCCCCTCCAAGTATGCTTGGAAGGGCTGGAGAATGGCATCTCCAACCAGAGTCGAACTGGTGTTGACGGGATGAGAACCCGTTGTCCTAGGCCACTAGACGATGGAGACAAGATTAAAACTGATGCAATAATTTACACCGGTTTTCGCATTTTGCAAATCGGCCGGCTGATTTTGTCAGTTCCCCTTCAACGAACGGGCGGTCTCTGCCATCTTCTTCGCGGCTTCCTCCGGCGTCATCGTGCCAGCAAACAGATTCTGCGTCGTATTCGAATGTTCGACGCCCAAACGGGCGGGCAGGAATTGGTCATAATACGGCTGCAGCGTATCCGCCTTGTCCAGAAGCTCCAACGCGAGGCGCGTCGGTGCAGGAAGTAACTCGTTCTGCTCCGCCGTCGTCTTCACGGCGGGAATGCGGCCTATTTTGCACCAATCGCCGACGACTTGCGCATCCGTCAGGGCCTCAAGGAGTTCCACCGCCAGTTGCGGCTCCTTGCACGCGCTCGATATGGCAAAACCGCAGTTGACGCCGCCCAACACCGTCCGCAAATCGCCTTTTCCGCCCGCGACGGCAGGGAACGGAACAGGAATCATGTCCGCCATGAAGTCCGGATTCTCCTCCTTCACGCGAGCGACGATCCAACTGCCCGTCAGATACATGGCGGCCTTTCCATTGATGAACGACGTCCGCGCCACATCGTCCTCCAAACCGTTGAAGCCGATTGAGAACGCATTGGCGTCGATCAACTGGCGGAGCATTTTGCCAGCCGTCACAAACGCCGCGTCATCGAAAGCCGCGCCGTCCTTACCGGCGGCGGCGTCCAAAAACAGCTGTGTGCCGCCGCAACGGTTCGCCAGATAACAGAAATAGAAGGCACCAGGCCATTTTTTCATATTGCCCAACGCCAGCGGCGTGACTTTTTTCGCACGGAAGGCGGCGGAGACGGCCAGCAGTTCTTCAAACGTCTTTGGATAAGCAAGACCGTTTGCGTCGAACAATTTCTTATTGCACCACAGCGTCACGGCGCTCAAATCCAGCGGGACGGAATACAAATCACCGCCATTGCGGCAGATTGACAGCGCAGAATCAATAAACCGCCCTTCCCAATCGTTACTTTTGGCGTACTCGTTTAAGCAAAGCACTTTTCCCTGTCGGATGTATTCGGATGTCTGTCCGCCTGCACCCCAAGTGAAAAAGACATCCGGCGAGTTGCCGCTCGCCATTTCGTTCGCCAATTTGACTTTGTACGCATCGTTTTCGAACGTCTGCACGACGACTTTCACGCCCGGATGGGCCGCTTCGAAGCGTTTCACAGCGCCTTCCAGCACTTCCTTCGGGCCGGAATAATTCATGATATGCCAGAACGTCAACGTCTTCACATCCGCTTCGGCCTTTTCAGACGGAGCTTTTTTGCAACCAAAAAGCACCGACATCAGGCCAATCACCACGAATAAATCACGAAAAAATTGGAACATTGCAATCTAGTCCTTATGTTAATAAGTTTAAACACGATTCATGAATCAACGCACTAATGTAAACCGATTTTCCATATTGGCAAAGCAACAAGCCGTTCAACGACCATGAGACGTCTTAAAAATATTCTTCTTTTCCTGCTGCTCGGTGCGATGACGTTGCATGCGCAGGACAAGCCTGCCAAGCCAACCGTCGCGCCATGGCAGGAAAAAACCGCCACCGCCCGCATCCGCTTCACCGCCTTTTCCAGACGGTCGCCTGTCATTTTCGTACCTGTTCCGACCGAACTGGCCGACAGCGCGAAAAATGTCGTCGCAATCGATGATCGCGGCACGCATTTGGAAGCCTTCCCGTTCTTCAAAGACGGCAAACTTCTTGGCGCGGCTGTAAACGCCGCCAAGCTGGCAGCTCCTAGCGGCCAGCCGCCAAACCTCCGCCTGAACGCCTCCCTCTATCTTCTGCTGGAACCGCCGAAAGAGAAAGCCGCTTGGTCGGCTCCGTCCGTCCGCGTCTCCCGTCATGGGCAGTCATTGACGACGCGCGCCTTCACGGCGGAGGAAATGTTGCGCCTCTACGCCAACCTCAAGCCGCGTCGGAACTTCCTTCCTCCCTCCGTCGTAACAACTTATGGCGCCATTCCAGACAGCAATCCAAGATGGCAGTCACCGCCTGAAATGACATACGGCGTCTCCGTGTTCATCTGGGAGGCGTTGTGGAACGTCGAAAAGCAACAGGCAGTCCGCTTCGGCGGCGACCAGACGCATGTCGCATGGACAGTTCTTCTGGATGGCCGGCCTGTCGCCAACTGGCATGCCACAGAAGGCGTGGAAATCCGCAAGGACGGTGGCAACTTCGGTGCCGCCGTCGATGTCGCCCCCGGGCTCCACGCCCTCCAGTTTCTTGCCGTTCAATGCCTGCAACAGCCTATTCCCAAACTACTTGTAAAAGACGCACAGGACAAGGAAGGCGCAGGACAGCCACCCACCAATCTCTTCCCGATGCAACGCCCCTTCCTCTTCGGCGTGGAGATCAACGGTCATCCAGAGGCCTCCGTCATCGGCAGCATCTATCAAGACCAAGCCTATTATTTCCAGCAGACAAATCAGACCGCTGTGACATATCGCACGCCACCAGACGGAAAGACCACCCTCCTCCCATATGGGATGTCCATCCAAACTCCTGTCAATCAGAATCTTGCCGTCTGCGCCCATGCGGATTATCCAACGGTTCAGCTGAAAGCCGCTTCGGCAACCTACACATTTCCAGGCTTCGCACGATGGATGCAAGGCATAGCCGCCAACTTCCATGCGCATGTCGGTGATTTGACGCCGCTTGTCCGCCATGGCGATCCGTTGAAAGGCGATATTCGCGTCCAATGGCCCGAATCCATCCCGCCAAATATTCGCAATCTTCTGAAATTCAACATACAGCAAGAAAAAGCGGACGGCAGCCTCGCAGCACCGTCCACCATTCAGGCAGATGGCACGGCGGATATGTTCGCCTTCAGTCTCGCGATTGAAGACGATACGGCCGCCATTGTCTTCACGCCGGATTTCGCGGGCATCATGCCCTTCCCACCCGTAAAAGCCAAAATCCACCGTTCTAAAGATGCGTCTCTCAACATAACCGCCCAAGGCACGGCACTTTATGAAAACGGAAATTCGGACGCCTGCCGCGTGGCATTCATCATGGATCCGCTGCCGGACGCGCCGCCCGAACCAATGGAAACCGCCTATCCGGAATCCCTTTTTATTCTGGACGATTTCATCGCCACCGCCAATGCCCCGCAGGCCAATCTCCTCCCCGAAACGCTTATGGCGGAGTACTTTCAGCATACACCGCTGACGCAGATCACCCACGCCGCCGTCCATTGCCCGCCTGGAACGGACGATTTCATCGCCATTCCCGCCAATCTTTCGACGTTGACCGGCCTCAAACCGAAAATCGCGGTATTGGCCATCGGCTACGAACCGCTCAAGGCGGGTCTCAGCCCATTGGACGCAACGCAACAGATCCTCTTCGCCGCGCAAGCCTGCCGTGTAAACGGCATCCAGCCTGTTTTCGTGACGCTACCGCCACTACCGGAAATCGATCCAGAAACATCGCGTCTTACGGCCCTTTACCTTAAAGAATCAGCCCTCCGGACGAACACGCCGATCATCGACCTCTATGCACAGGCCATGATGGATCATGTCAATACAGGCGAATGGCGTCTCGCGGATACCATCGCCATACCGACCTTGAACAACACAGGCCGCATCTGGGTGATCCAGAAGATCACCTCGCGTCTCATGAAGCTTTTCAAGTAACACGCATCCAATTCCTTACATTATTTAAATATCATGCCAAAAATCATCGATCTGACAACCCACAACGCAGACAATCCCTACGAGCCGCGCGGCTTCCCGCAAGCCACGCTGACCGTCTGCAAATGGCAGAAGACGGCCCTCTGGCTGCTCGTGATCGGGCTTGTCATCTGGGCCATCGCGGACTGGCGTTCCGAAATCTTCATCATCAATCTTGTATTGACGATCTTCTATCTACTTTCAACGCTCTACCGCATGCTTATTATCGAGCTTGCTCTCCAGAAGCCGCGCGAAATTCAGCTGAAACCAGAAGAGCTCGCCACGCCACCAAACGGCCGCGAATGGCCGCGATACATGGTCATCCTCCCCATGTACCATGAAGGCGACATCCTCCCGCATCTCGTCGATGGCCTTTCCAAGCTCGACTATCCGAAAAATCGTCTCGAAATCCGCCTGCTCATCGAAGAGGACGACGACGAGACCATGGGTGTCGCCAAATCCCTTAATCTCAAGCCGCCATTTGTCATCACACCCATACCGAAATCCTATCCGCGCACGAAGCCGAAGGCTTGCAACGTCGCCATCGAAGACGGCGACGCGGAGTATCTCGTCATTTACGATGCGGAGGACAAACCCGAACCAGACCAATTGAAAAAAGCCGCCCATGCATTCGCAAGATGCCCGAAGGAAGTCGCTTGCATTCAAGCCAAGCTTGGCTTCTACAATCCAGATCAGAACCTCCTGACGAAATGCTTCACGGCGGACTACGCTACATGGTTCGGCCTCTGCCTGCCAGGCCTCGACTGTTTGCAGGCTCCCATACCGCTCGGCGGCACATCCAACCACTTCCGTCTGAACGTCCTCCGCAAAGTCGGCGGATGGGACGAATACAATGTCACGGAAGACTGCGATCTCGGCCTGCGGCTCTTCGCAGGCGGTTGGCGGACACGTGTTCTCGAATCCTCCACATGGGAGCAGGCCTGTCCGAACCTCCTCTTCTGGATCAAACAGCGCTCCCGTTGGGTGAAAGGCTACATCCAGACCTATCTCATTCATACACGCGACTTTATCGGTCTCCACAAACGTTTCGGCTTCTGGAACAGCCTGCAGTTCCATCTGCTCATCGGCGGCTCATTCTTCAGCCAACTCATCAATCCGTTCTACTGGCTGATGACATTGATCTGGCTCGTCTTCCGCCCCAGCGGCGTCGATGCCTTCTTCCCCGCGCCCATCTTCGTCATGGGTTCCTTCTGCCTGTTCATCGGCAATTTCGTCTTCGCCTATACAGCGGCTATCGCTTGCGTCAGACGCGGCGCAGGCCATCTTGCCAAAATCGGCATTCTCATGCCGTTCTACTGGCTGATGATCAGCATCGCCGCCTGGAAAGGCTTCCTCCAACTCTTCACCAATCCGCACCATTGGGAAAAGACAAAGCATTTCGCGACCAAATAACCATATTCTTCGCACAGTGCCGTGCCATATACCATGCAACCAGCCATTCCTGACAACAATAGCAAACCGAAACCCATCGTCAATACCCCCATATTGGCGTGGTACGCGTGTTTTCTCATACTCGCCATCGCCAGAATCCAGCTCGGCGGCATCCCGTGCCTCCAACTATCCATCCATCAAAGCATTGTCGATTCCATTCTTGCAGGCAACGACTGGGGGCGGCAGGCCCTCATCGGCAATCTGGACAATCCGTTCCTGCCGACCGTCGCCCTGCTGGCCGTCAATGTCGTCTGCCGCATATTCGGCGGAGATCCGGGCCTTCTCCTGTGCTCCATTTCGCAGGCCATCATCATGGCTTTCATCCTGCGGCTGACATTCTCCCGCGGCAAATGGCATCTGGCCTTCGTCTCAATCATTCTGGCCATCGCCGTTCCATTTCTCCGAAATCTGCTGTTTATTTTAGACCCCAACTGGTTTTCCGCCGTCCCCGCCATTGCAGCTGTCTATTATCTCATTCGATGGCAGGAACTTAAAAACCTCCGTGACCTGCTGATCGTGGCGATTTCCATCGGTCTTCTCGCCTTCGCAGGACCTGGCGCCATTTTGATTGCTTTCTGCTTCATCGCCGTCATGGCGGAGCAATACCGTCTAAAAATGGGAGGCACATGGCAAGACCATCGCGGCATCCGCACGATCCTCTGGGGGCCGCTGCTCTATTGCATCGCCATCTGGTTGCTATGGAACTCGTTGATTTTCAACGATGTCCTATTTGGACTGCGGGATGCCGCCCACCGCATGACCGTCAAAATCCTCCATCCCACCATGCCGTTCAACTGCCTGATCTTCCTTCCCATGGCCGTGACGCTCGCCATTCTGTCCATCAATAGCAGCCACAAATGGACCACCAGATGCCTCCTTCCTGCTTGCATCGTCATACCAGTTGTCGCCTTTATCTCAGCGCGTTACGGTATCGGGCCGGCCAGTCTCGGCCCATTGACGTTCGGGCTCTTCCTTTCGACCATTTCCATCGCTTTCTTCGCATACATCCCTTCCAAGAACATACGCTACGCCACCTATGCGGCGGCCGTCTGCACCATCGTCGTCGCATGCTTTTTCAGCGACATCAACCAAACGGTCGAAATCACCAAAGATCCTGAAAAGCAAGAAGAAGAAGCCTATCTTCCTATGGAAGCTGCAGACGCGCCACCCGCACAAGAACTGCTTGATTTCATCGACCGTTACTGGCCGGATTCCAGAATCATTCTGGTCGGTTCACGACTTCCCGCCATATATCCGGATCCAGAAGCCAAACGCTTCGTTTCCAAAATCAATTTCAATGAAAAGGACTTCCTCGCGCAAGCGAAGGCAGAACAGCTCCACCTTCTCGTCCCGCCGCCGGATGGCCGGTTCTATCCCATTCAGAATTCGATTCTTGCGGATATTCATAAGAATGGACGCGATTGGCTCTTCCTTGAAAAGGTCTTCCCTAACGACTGGCAGTTGTGGCGTTCCACCATCCCGCCGACAGGTGAATCAAAACTCCTCCGCGAAAAGACAGATAACCCATAATATCAAAACTTTAGGCAAACCATGGCTCACTATGCGCTGCGCTGCGTCGAATGCGGCCAAATCTATGATGATTCCGATAAAGGCTTCCTTCTCGACTGTCCGGAGGATCACGGCCCTTCCATGCTTCAGGCCGACTACTCCGTGAACGGCTTCGAGCCCGTCGAAACAGCAAAAGGCTTCTATCGTTACCAGCATTGGCTGCCGATTCGCCGGACGTTCGCCCGCGCACCTCAAACTGTTGTCTTCCAGAGCGATGCGTTCTGCGACAAGCTCGGGCTGGAAAATCTCTATTTCGCCTTCAACGGCTACTGGCCAGAACGCGAAGGCAGCATGCCCACCTGCTCTTTCAAAGAATTGGAAGCCGCTTCCGTCCTCGCGCGAATTCCGAAAGGTGAAGAGCGGACAATCGTCGTCTCCTCCGCCGGCAACACGGGCCGCGCGTTTCTCGAATACGGTTCGCTGTTCAAAATCAACACGATGGTCGTCGTGCCCGAATTCGCCCTCCCGCAGATGTGGACGACCGTCCCCAAGGCCGATTGCGCCAAACTCGTCGTTTTGAAGGATGCTGATTATTTTGACGCCATCCAGCTTGCCAACCATATCTGCGAACTGGAACCGTTCTTCGCCGAAGGCGGCGCCAAAAACGTTGCAAGACGCGACGGCATGGGAACGGTCATTCTCGCCGCCGCGGAAGCCATGAAAACCATGCCCCACCACTATTTCCAGGCCGTCGGTTCGGGCACTGGCGCCATCGCCACATGGGAAATGGCCTGGCGGCTCATGGCGGATGGCATTTACGGACAATGGCTTCCGCGTTTCCATCTCTCTCAATCGGAGGCTTTTAGCATCATGGCAGACGCATGGAACGCCCAGTCGCGTGACCTTCCGGACATTCCGGAAGACGAAGCCCGCGCCGCCGCTCTCAAGGCGTATTCCCCCGTCCTCAGCAACCGCAAACCGCCATACAGCCTGGCAGGTGGCCTCTTCGATGCGATGTGTGAAACGGCTGGAACATTCTATGTTCCTACGGATGAACAAGCTAAAAATGCGGGAGAGCTTTTCCAAAAACTCGAAGGCATTGATTTGGACAAAGCCGCGCAAGTCTGCCTCGCCTCGCTCTTCATCGCGAAGGAAAATGGCGTTCTTGGCGACGATCATGCCATTCTCGTGAATCTCACAGGCGGAGGCGCGGAACGCGCCCATGCAGACGGTCTCGCCATTCCTGCCACGCCCGACTATGTCTTCACAAAAGCGCAAGACAATCTGAACGATATCCGTAACGTACTCGGATTGTGATCAATCCGTTATTTCCATGATCAGCGGGGCGCCTGTCACGCGATCGACGTCGAACTGAAAATGGCGTCCGGCCACATCGAAGCGGATCGGGCGGCCTGAAGCCTGGCCGTCCGGATAGAAATAATACATGATGTTGTCTTCATCATCGTAGTTGTCGTCTTCCGGCTGCCAATCAATGCTTTTGGATAGATCATAGGAAGGCTTGGCGGAGATGTAAAACGGTTCAACGCCGTCGTCCTCCGCTTTGGACAACACGCTGTTCGCAGGCGGAACCCACGTCTGCGCAAGGTTTTGCTCCGATTCCTCCACAAGGAATTGGTTATCGCCGGGCATTAGCTTCAATGAAAGCGCCTTGCCCGTCGAACGTGCGCGCATGCCCGTCTCCGTCACCGCGCCGCGAATGGATGTCAGCGCATTCTCCACCGTCATCCGCTTGGATTCGCGGTTGATGCGCGGCACCGCGATGGTCGCCACAAGTCCGACGACCACCAGCAGCACGATGAGTTCTATCATCGTGAATCCGTGTCGATTCATCTTTACCTTGATAAATATAGCAATTTTTCAGTAATACGCGAAGACATCCCATCTTCGTCCGACGGCGGGGACGCCGTCGTTACCACGAAAATATCTTCGTCCGACGGCGGGGACGCCGTCGTTACCACGAAAATATTACTGCTCTTCGCCCCAGCAAGAGAGGTCTTTGTTGACGCCGTCGCCGCCGGACGTCTTGTCCGCGCCGTAGCTCTGGATGTCAAAACCGAACGTATCGCCCGTCAGCGTATAGACGAAATCCATGTCCCAACCGTCTTTCGGGAGGGATTTCATGTCCAGATACGGGCCGTCCCATTTTTCGCTGCCGTTCGTCGTCAGAAGTTCTTCCAGACGATTCGGATAGTCGCCCGTGTCCATCTTGAAGTTGCGCACGGCGGTCTTCAGCGTCGCGAGATTCGATTTCGTCGTCTCGACCTTCGCCTTCTCCAAGTTGCCCATCAGTTTCGGAACGGCCAACGCCGCGATCATGCCGATGATCACGACCACGATCATGATTTCAATCAACGTGAAGTTCTGTCTGCGGTTGCGCTGCATGGTTTTCATCTTTCTCAAATCCTTATGGTTTAAATGGTTAGAATAATATCCTTTTCTTTGAGGCGAACGGACGTTCAGCCTGCGGCCCCTTGCATGTCCATGATCGCCATGAACATGATCGTCACGACGGAACCGACGCCCAAGCCCAAAAGCACGATGATCAGCGGCTCGAACAGCGACAGCAACCGCTTGATGAGCGCCCGCATGTCCGCTTCGTAACGGTCCGCCACACGCTCCAACATCATTTCGACAGAGCCCGTCTCTTCGCCGACGGAAATCATTCGCAACATCAGCTGCGGAATGTATGGACTCTTGCTCAACGCCGTCGAAAGCTTCTGGCCTTGCCGCAATTCGCCGGACAGACCGATGATCGACTTGCTGATCGCCTGATTCTGTACGACGCGGTTTGCGATCGCCACAGTGTTCAGAAGATGCACGCCGCTCCGCATCAGAATCGCCATCGTCCTGCAAAGACGGGAGATATTCGAATATAAAACCAAATTTTTCGCCATCGGGATCCGCAGCACCATCCTGTCATAGAACTGGCGAATCTTGCCGTTTTCATCCCGCAACGCGTAGATGCAGTAGCCGAGCACACCCAACACCACGAACACCGTCCACCAATAGGAGCGCAGGATGTTCGACATGCTCATCAGCAGTTCCGTTGAGGACGACTTGATGCCCGCACCCGCCAGAGCCGTCGCGAATTTCGGCACGATCACGCCCATGACGATGCTCAACAAGATGACGCCTGTCGCGCAAATGAACGCGGGATAGATGGAAGATGAAATGATAAAGCCTTTCAGTTCGCGGCTTTCCAGCAGGAAGTTGCGCAATTCGCCCATGACCTGCGGCAACGCACCCGCCTCTTCGCCGGCCTCCACGATACCCGCATACAGTTGCGGAAACGCACGGCCGCGTTCACGGATCAAATCCGAAAGCTTGCGGCCTTCATGAAGGCCGCGGCGCAGATCCGTCACCGTCTGCTGCAGCACAGGATTCTCCTGCGCTTCACCGACGATGCCCAACGCCTTTTCCAGCGGGATGTTCGCCTCCAACAGCGGAACCAATCGATCCGTGAATTCAACGACATCCAGCTTCGGGCCGAAGAGCTTGCCGCTGTCCTGCGCCGTCTTCGCACCTTCACCTAAAAATGCCAGCGGCATCAGGCCGCGGCGCTGTACGCGCCGCGTTGCATCCGTCTGCGAATCGCCTTCTATCAGCAACTCACTGATCGATCCGGAGGCGTCACTTACTTTGAACTTGAATAAAGGCATATCTCACCCAAAACGCTAATTGTCTTTCTTCTGCTCGGGCGTCTGCTGTTCCATGGTCTTCCGTACCGATACGATCAACGGACGAATCAGCTCCGGAACGCCGTCGATGAGAACTTTAATCTCATACTTGCCCGGCAACTGGAAACGGACGGCCTTCAACTGGAACACCATGTCCACCACCTGGAACGGATTCTCGAACTTGAGCATGCAGTCAAGACTGAACACTGGACGCTCCAATGCCGGATGCTCGCACACGATCCGGCAGGGATACGTCCCTTGCCCGCCCGTCACCGATACCAGAATGTTCATCGACTGATGAATGCATGGCAGCTTCGGGGTGTGTATCTGGCTGAACAGCCCGATCAATGATTTCTTGCCTGTGTTGCTATCCTCTATGATCGTGTCACAAAGAATCAACGCCAGGCCCATGACTAGTTCTGAATTGTTCATTTTTCTCACCTTTTCTCTAATAAACGCCACTCGGGCCAGTTTATTGCCCGAACTCCCGACAAATCTCATCTTACTCTATAAAATATAACGCTATTCCCATGATTTAAAACAATCCATGACAGGAAAAATAACAAGCCGCCATTATATTACCTTATTTAAAAGGAATCAAATTACTCAAAACGGCCTTATTTTGTCATGTCCATACGTTCGGTCATCATCGGTTTTCTTGGCGTCATCGCCCTCTGCGGATTCACATTCTTCAATGACATGGTCATCCGCGGGACATTTCTAGTCGGTAACTTCCTGCCCATCAGTATTTTGGGAATGGTCATCCTGTTCGTGCTCATCGGCAACCCATTGCTGCGGCTCTTCGGCCAGAAGGCTCCGTTGACGGGTCGCGAACTCGCCGTCATCATTGGCATGATCCTCTTCGTCTGCTTCATTCCGGGCCGCGGCTTCATGCACCATTTCACGAACAATCTCATGTTCCCCCACCACTACAGCCGCACGAACACTGCCTGGAAGGGCGAAGTACCCAAAATCCCCTTCGGACGCATCATCGAATGGCATCGGTTGACGGAACGCCTTGAAAAAGCGGATGTGTCCAATCCGGACGATGCCGTTTCGCTCGTTAAATCGCATCTTTCACAGGAGACGCTCGCCCTCCTCCCGAAAGGAGACGAACAGGCTTCCGTAACATTCCAAAACAAACTGCTGGAAGAACTTAACAATCTCATCGGCGATGGCGTCCTCACGCCCATCATACGGCAGCATCCCATTCCGTTGCCGACATATGCCGAACATTGGCTCTCCAGGCCGGATGATTTGATGACCGATGAAGAAAAGCAAGGCGTCACCCGCGCCGTCATCGATGTCGCCTTCCCGGAATCCATCCGCCTCCGTAATCCCGGAGCCGTCCCGCTTGTCCCGCCCATCATGCTCGCCGAACCACGACTGAACTCCACCGCTCTCGATGGTTTCATCAACGGCATCGGAGAAGGCGACAACACGATTTCCCTCACGAAGGACATCCCGTGGGTTGTCTGGACGCGCGCCATCCTCTTCTGGATCCGAAGACCGCCGTTCCCATCGACGTGCGGCTCGGGGACACATTTGACACGCTCATCGTGACCGGCCCGAACACCGGCGGCAAGACCGTCTCTCT